>NZ_NPDD01000020.1 GCF_002272245.1 Bacillus sp. 7884-1
TCCCATCGATTAAGGTGAATCTTCCTTACGCAATCAGACTTGTTTGGTAAATTCGAAGGCAATCGAGATCTAATCAGCTACCTTTTTAATTTCTAGAATTAAAACTATTTGAAAACAACAATCAATGCGAAAACAGCCTTTAGATAAATATAAGAAATCCGATCAGTACCACAGTTGACTTAATCGGAGTTTAATTATCATTTTTAAAAATTTATACTTAAATTATATTTCGGGATATCAACTCTTTTCAATCGGTATTGAAAGGGTTTGAAAATTCTCCATATATTTGTAATAAATTTGACTTTAAATGTCCTTAACTTAGACAGAATATTATATAAAATGAAAACGAAAAGAAATAGACCAGCATGCCGGTCTATTTCTGTGTTAATGCTTTATTAGGGTCCATATTTATTGCTGTCCAAGCAGTCTGATCTCCGAAATTTCTAGACCAGGCAGCTACTCCAGCTAGTTGGTAAGTAGAAGCAAGGTTTGCACGTTTAGATAATGATAATTCATCTTCAATCCAGACTTTATAGGTTGCCTTCTCCACTTCCGCATAATATTCTACATAGTTTTGACCGCTTTCTTCATCATAAGCAGGCTGTAATCCTTTCTCCGCAAGCCATTCTTTCACCTTCGTCATCGACAAAGCCTGAGAGCTAACCTCGGTCGTCCCGTCCTCTTTTTGTTGTTCTTTCCAAAGTCTGGTGTATAATGGCACACCTAGAATGAGCTTCTCTTTTGGAACTTCATTCAACAAGTTTTGTAGATTTTTCTCTACCCAAGGCAGACTTGAAACACTCCCGGCAACCGGAGATGAACCAGAATGCTCATCATAAGCCATAATAATAAGATAATCTACAATACCAGCGAGCTTACTTCTTTCATAGAAGGAAGACCAGTTATTATTTTCGCCGGCATAAAAGGTAATGTCCATCGAAACAACTAATCCAGCTTCGTGTAAGTAAGGTGTTGCTTCCCGCATGAATTGAGTGACTAGCGGACCGTCTTCCTGCTTTACATTTTCTATATCAAAGTTAATTCCCTGTAATTGGTACATTTGACTGAAATGAAGCAGCTGTACGATTATCTTTTGCCGTGTTTCAAAATCTTTTAACGCCTCATGCGTGAGCACTGGGTCAAACGAATTCGAAAATAACCCCCATACTTGATAGCCCTTTGACTGTGCCCATTTACTATATTCCAAGGATGCTAAATTACTTGTGCTTCCATCGTTTCCAATTAAGGCGAACCAAGATGGAGACACTACATTCAAACCCAACATATCAGGTATTTGCGTATGATCTGGATTTTTGGTATAAACCGCTTCCCAGGTTAATTGAATAGGCCCATTAATTTTGGGGATTTCTAATATTTCATTTTTCTGTGAGATTGTAATCGTAACTTCTTTGTTTTTCTTAACATATTTCTTGTTGATGTACCCACTTAATCCATTTTCTTTTCTCACCAAATAATAATCCTGTTCCTCAGCCTCTATCATGACGGTTTCTTGTTTAGACATTTCCGCAGTATATGGTGAATTTAATGTGGACTCAGTTCGTAATCTCAATTTTTCAGGGTGAACATCTTCTGCTGTTATTTCTCCTTGAATATAGTGATCACCATTTTTTTGTACCCAAACAGCACCCGTTTCCTCTAGAAGCGAATATTGGATAGGATAATAGGACAGCAACGGATCGATTGCCACATATAATTGACCTTCTTTGGAAATAGTCGGTGATACCTGCAAATCCACTGGTTTTTTATTAATAAAGAAAGTTAACGAATCTGTAGGCATTTGAATGACTTTATCTGTTGTCGTAATGATGATGGACTTAGATTTTTCATCAAAAATAATAGAATTATCTATGTGCTCTTGCATAAATGTAAGTGGGAGAAAGATAGAACCCCCCTCGAGTAGTGCATTTCCCTTTTGAGTTCCTTCAAAAAGGATTGGATTTTTTTCGGTAAAGTAAGTTGATCTTTCCTTAGATGCAAACGGATATAATAAAAAAAGAATAGAAGATGCAATCATTAAAATTGCGATCATCAATCCTCCTAGGATCCATTTTGGTGATAATAATTTCTTCTTACGGTATTCAATTTGTGCCAACGTTCTTCCCCCTCACATCTATCGTACGGTATTAAATAAAAATTGAGAAGGAATTTTTTTAGCACTTTTTGAAATAGTTAAAAGCGGTGGTAGTGTTTTTTCATCATTACATGGTAAAATAATAGGACATGCATTATTTATAGAAGGAGAAATCGTTGATGGTTCAAATTATTTTAGTCTTGATACTAGCCTACCTGCTAGGATCCATTCCGTCAGGTTTAATCATTGGGAAAGTTTTTTATAAAACAGATATACGTGAACATGGAAGTGGGAATTTAGGAGGAACGAATACTTTTCGAACCTTAGGAGTAAAAGCGGGTCTAGCTGTTACTGTGGCTGATATCTTAAAAGGGACGTTAGCGGCATCCTTACCTGTATTGTTTGGACTTGATAATATCAATCCTTTACACGCTGGTGTTTTTGCTGTTATTGGACATACCTATCCCGTCTTTGCTGGATTTAGAGGCGGCAAAGCAGTAGCTACTTCTGGAGGCGTATTATTGTTTTGTGCACCACTTATGTTTTTAACCATTTTCGTTGTCTTTTTCGCCAGTCTTTACATAACAAAATATGTATCACTATCATCCATGCTTGCTGGCATTTGTGCTGTGATTTATGCTGCAATCGATGGAGACATTCCCCTTCTTATTGCAGTAACACTTTTGACCTCATTTGTAATTTATCGACACCGTACCAATATAAAGCGAATCATGAATAAAACGGAACCTAAAATTAAATGGCTTTAAGGAATCTTAAATGGTTCCTTAAAGCCATTTTTCATGAAAATTTCATATTTCCTGTCATTTTCCTTCCTCATTGTAAAGTAAAATAAGGGTAAAGGAACCCATGGAGGGGATTTTATGTCTGACCTTAATCAAACCTATATGTTTTCAACAGATGTTTCAACACCTGCAGATCAAGAATTTGTGGTTGAATTTTATCAGTGTTTAATGGATGATATACCAGAAAAATTTCCTTACAAGGTAACAAAGAATTTTGACGAACTAATTGATTTTTTTGAGCAAATGGATGAATAAATAACAGAAAAAACGGAGTTTCTAAAAGTAGAAACTCCGTTTTTAAACTTTTAATAATGTAAATGAGTATTTACCCAGAGCATTCTCTACATAATCAAGTTTAGTATGGTCAAAATAAACATAATCCTGTTCATGTATGAGAATATTAAGCCCTTCAAATTCAAATAGTAGATCACCAGTAATTTTCCGCTCTTCCAGAGACAGATTTAATTTGGGTCCTCCTCAGCCAATCCCCATACTCAACCGAACCAGTAGTTCCTCATTTGGAGATTGCTTTTCTCTCAGGATAATTCCTTCCAATATACTACGGGCACTCTCCGTAATCTTGAACAAACCTATCACATCCTTAATTTTTTTTCATAATTTGCAGGAAAAAGTCGAAAAATAGCACATAAATATATTATAGTATTGGTAGAATGGTTGAAAATATTTTGCCTCAAAACAGACTAGTAAGGAGAACCTATGAAAAAGAAGGCCATAATTTCGTCTTTTATTATCATTTCTTTGTGTATGATCGTTGCTGCGGTGCTTCTTATTAAACAGCATAATAACCAGGCTGCTGCAGAAAAAAAACACCCTGCAAAGGAACATACTACAAGATTGCAGACTGTTATGAGCAGGACTCTAACAGAAAAGGTAACTGTCGGTGCCATCGGCGACATTTTGATTCATGATACGGTTTATCAGGATGCGTATAATGGATCGCAATATAATTTCAACCCTATCTTCGAAAATGTTAAAAGCATGATGGAATCACCGGATGTACTAACGGCTAATCAAGAAAGCATGTTAGGTGGAGTTGACATTGGTGTATCAAGCTACCCGACGTTTAATAGTCCACATGAGGTCGCAGATGCTCTCGTCCATTCGGGGGTTGATATTGTGTCAATTGCTAACAACCATACGTTAGACAAAGGGGAAAGAGGTATTCTTTCCGCTACGGATTATTTAAATAGCATCGGACTTCCCCATGTTGGAAGCTTTCTAAATCAAGAGGATCGCAAAAAACTAAGAATCATCAATAAAAATGGCATAAAATTAGCCTTTCTATCTTATACCTATGGTACAAATGGAATACCCATTCCAGATGGAAAGGACTTCCTTGTTAATCTTATCAATCTTGATCTTATGAGTGACGAAATTCTGCGTGCTAAGAAAGAAGCAGATGTTGTGATTATGAGTATCCATTGGGGAAATGAATACCAACGAATTCCGACCAACGAGCAAAAGGATTTGGCGAATTTCCTTGCGAACCAAGGAGTTGATATCATCTTCGGGTCTCATCCCCATGTACTTCAGCCAATGGAATGGATCAATACGGAAGATGGCGGAAAGTCATTTGTTATTTATTCATTGGGTAACTTCATTTCAGGACAAGTAAGAGACTATAAAGATATTGGCGGCATGGCAACGGTTGAAATAACGAAACATATATCTAATACTGGAAAGTCAATTGAATTATCAAATCCGGCTTTTTATCCCACCTATGTTTCTAGCCAACGAAGTGAAAATTATCAAGTCGTACCATTAGAAAATGCTGGTTCCTTCGGATTGCAAAATGCTGCTGCTAAATACCAGGAAATTAAAGACCATATGACCCAATGGCTCCGTTAATACGGGGCCATTTATCCGTTTTAATTGGAAGGAAGTTTCAAATGAAACAAATTAACTATCAAGGATATATTTTATCAATATTGTTTATCGTTTTAATTTATTTCTTCACGAGAAGTTACTATAGTCTATTTACTTGGTTCCTCCTTGGCCTGTTCCTCTTGCTCGCTTTCCTGAAGGAAGAAAATCGTTTATTTGCATGGGTGATGATTTCCTTTTTTGGTGGAAATCTAATTCTCTTTTATACCGATAAATTTATTGAAGGGTATCAGTTCATTCCAATCTATAGGGTAATCATAAATCAAGTATTGTTCCTTATCCCTATCCTATCGATATGTTATGTAATTAAGCAGTTCAATAAAAAAATTAGCTTCTTTTTTAATAAACCAGAGCTAAATAACACCAATAAGCTTTCCTATATCATTTTGATACTTCTTGTTGTTGGTGTTACTTTCTTATTAATCAATAATAGTGAATCAGATTTGAACAGGATCCTTTCTCTTATCACCTTCACTCTTATTCATGCCTCTCTGCAGGAAGTGATATGGCGAGGTATTCTGTTAACACAATTAATTAAGATAACAAATGAAACATCTGCTATTTTGTTTACAAGTATTGCCTTTGCGATGAACACAACTATATTTGGATTTTCTATTTCTGTAGTTCTGGTATATCTATTTTTAGGGTTCATATTTGCCTTGTTCACCATTAAATATAAAAGCATTTTGCCATCTATTTTCGCCCATACATTGATATTAATTTTCTTTTACCTAAATGACTGGCTTCAACTTCCTTTATAGGCAACATCATCGATAATTGCCTTTAATTTATTATATAATAACATCATAGGTATTTTGAAAGGAGAAACAGATGAAAATCCTAATCAACAGTGAAGCAGCAGCATGGTACAAGCAAGAACTAAATCTTAAAACAGGTGATTTTGTCCGTTTCTATGTCCGTTATGGCGGATGTAGTACCGTACAAAGTGGGTTTTCACTTGGTATATCAAATGATGAACCCGTTGATATTGGAGCAAAGACAACCGAAGACGGGGTAACTTTCTATATTGAAGAAAAAGACTTATGGTACTTCGATGACCATGATTTAATCATTGAGTATCATGCAAAATATGATGAGCCTGTTTTAGATTATAAAAAAGCATAATCAAAAAAAAAGCACACATGAAAGATGGTACTTTCATGTGTGCTTTTTCTATTACCTGTTCTCCAGTTGTTGGACAACTAGCTCGCATATTTCATGTGTCTGTAATGAATCTCTGGCAGTAACGGATGGAAAGCCGCCATTACCTACCGCCCTTATAAACTCTTCAACAATCTGTTCAAATCCTCTTTTAAAAAGAGTAGAATCCCAATTGTTAAAAGAATGAGCGATTTCCTTTTGATCACGATAAATCGCTAATTTATCTAAATCATGAACAACTCTTTTCTCGTTCGTTCCCATTACTTCTAATCTCTCTTCTACTGCCCCGCTGTCGCGATTCATAATCGCGATACCTGTCATGTCCTTACAGATAAATTGAACGACTACATGATAAAGCATCCCATTATCTACTCTTCCATTAACGATTGTTTCTTGGACAACACCTTTCAACAGGTAACGCACCGTATCTAAAACGTGGATAAAATCATCATAGACAAATGAGCGAATATCGCTGGGGAGTGCGTGGCGGTTCTTTTGTAAAATAACCATATTTGGTCGTTCAATTTCTGTCAATGCCTGATAAAATGGGGCAAATCGTCTGTTAAATCCAGTCATTAAGATAAGCCCTTTTCTCTCGGCAAGTTCCACAAGTTCCTTGGTTGTCTCCAAGTGATAGGTGATAGGCTTTTCGACATAGACATGGATACCATTCTCTAAAAGCTCTCTTACAATTTCCTCATGAGATTCCGTTGACGAATGGACAAATGCTCCTTTAATTCCGCATTCTATTAGTGAAGTAAGACTAGAATGAGTATGTGGAAAACGATATTGAGTACTAATTTCTGTTAAAACGTTAGTATTTCTTGTGAATAGATGGAATTCCACATCAGCTAGCTTACTAAAAACAGGCAAATAAGCTTTTTTCGCTATATCCCCAAGACCGATAATTCCTAACTTTAACATGGTTTCATCTCCCTGCTTTCACCAAATATGGTGATGTAATCCTTCTTTATCTAGTATTTCTTTTTGCTTTTCTCCAATTAAATCAAAATGTGAATAGCCGTCACGGCGGTGGTGAATCCATTCTTTTTGTAACCCATATTGTCTTCCCCATTCAGCAAGTTTTTCAAGGTCTAGGCAGCCTACCTTAGTAACGGTGTTACAGCCTGGAAAACGATCATCCAGCCAATAGTGGGTTAAGAATGCGATTTCACCCTTATCAATTTTTCGTTTCCACTCCATTACTTCCTGTCTTTTGATTCCAAATGCCATATAGTCACCTCAAAACTCTTACGGTTACTTCTTCTTTATTTCTTCATACTTCAGGTACCATTCAGGAAACGCCTTTTTGAATGCAATCGGTCTAAAGTTGTCCTTTTTGACAACAATATGAGTCGAAGTCCCTTCTGCACATACTTCCTCGTCTCCATTTATGATGGAATACCCATAAACAGTTTTAAGCCCGTCATTTTTTTCAATCCAAGTCTTTACGAAACCTCTATCACCATAACGTAAAGGTTTTTTATAGGTAGCTTGGATGTCATAGACGGGTGCAAAATACCCTGCATTCTCCATATCTACATAACTATAGCCAAGGTCCTCAATTAATCCACTTCTGCCGAGTTCAAAATACTTTAAATAGTTGGCATGATAGATGACTCCCATCATGTCCGTATCTGCATATAAAAGTTGAATCTCTCTTGTAGATATAAATAAATTGTCCATTTCTCTATTCCCCTTCCCTAATCAAAGGAAATTTAGTAAGCGCCTTTTCCACATCTTCACTTTCAATATGGATGGCCTTTTCTAATAATTCCTCTTCCTCTGTCACTCCTATAAGCCTCATTGCTTGTGCTTGAATCATTTCATCTGCCAAATTGGTAGCAAATCTTCCGTTCCCTTTGAATGTATGATTTTCAATACTTTGATTCAAAAGAGCTCTTGCTTCTTCACTTAATTGGTATTGAAAGCTATCTACATATGTCTCGATAATCGCAATAAGCTCTTCCGCTGAATAGTCAGGAAACAGGAAGAATTTTTTAAATCTCGAGCGCAAACCAGGGTTGCTCTCTAATAGCCGGTCCATTTCATTGGGGTAACCTGCAAGGACCACAACAAGATTTTCATTATGCTTGGTCATTTCATCAACGAGAGTGTCGACTACTTCCTTACCAAAATCACCTGCTGTTTGGCTTAAAAGTGAATAGGCTTCATCAATAAATAATACTCCGCCAAGAGCCTCGCGGATTTTTTTCTTTGTCTTACCTGCTGTTTGACCCACATAACCTGCCACGAAATCCGCTCTGCTTGCCACAATTAAATGACCTCTTTTTAACATTCCGCATTCTTTCAGGAGCTCTGCATAAATTTTTGCCACTGTGGTTTTACCAGTGCCGGGATTCCCAGTGAAGACCGAATGAAGCTGAATGGGTACCGTTGGAAGCTTCTTTTCTTTTCTAAACTGCTGCATTTTAACAAAGGAAAATAGGGTTTCTAATTCACCTTTTAGTTTAGTCAAGCCAATTAACCGACCTAACTTTTCAAACGGAGATTCCCGATTTTCATTCTGTTCTATTTTAAAATCCGCTTTGTCTAATAAGGTGTAAGTGAGAATATCCTCATTTGATTGCGGATGATCAGACCCCTTTTTAAAAATGGCATCTAACACAATATTGCGAACGGATCGCGCATTACCGAAAGTATCATCCACCCGTTCCTGATCAAGGCGATGGTTAATTTCTATCTTCGCTTCCTCCGTAAGGATATAATCGTTTTCTGAGGCAATTATTTCAGCAATCGATATTAATTCCTCATTGGAATAATTAGGTAAATGAATGAGGTTAGATTGAGGAAATCGGCTTCTTAGTCCAGGATTAGCATCTAAAAAAATACGCATTTCATCAGGATATCCCGCCAAAATTACGGCAAATTTCCCACCGTATTCCTTTCCCGTCATTAACGAAACAAGAGTATCAACCGCTGTTTGCCCATAATCATTTCCAGTTTGGCCCTCTCGTTTTAAACTATAGGCTTCATCAATAAACAGTACCCCGCCAATCGCTTTCTCAACTACGGCGCGCACGTTTTCCTCTGTTTGACCTACAAAAGCCCCTACGAGCTGTGATCTATCAGTTTCAATCACTTCAGGACGCGGCAGCACTTCAAGCTCATGATAGATTTTAGCTAATAAACGGGCGATGGTTGTTTTCCCTGTTCCTGGATTTCCAGTCAGAACCATATTAAGACTTAATTCATCCTTTATTTGGAAACCAAGCTCTTTCCGATCCTTTTGGTATTTTAAAAACTGGTAAAAATCATTGACTCGCTTTTTTACGACATCCATCCCAATCATTTCATTTAATTGGTCCAAGGCATTTTCTGAATCCTGTTGGACGTCTTCTGCGACAATAAAGAGATTCTGCCAGTTTTTTTTAATATCTTCGAGGCTGGACAAATGTAGTTTTAAGTCCTCATAATAGGTTGCCGTATGAAATACTCCTTTTATGGATTCCTCATACTCCTCAGCAGCCTTTAATAAGTTCCCGTTAACTTCAATAGCTTCAGTAAGCAAATCAACCAGTTTTTTATATTGAAGAGAAAGTGGTTCATTTCTCAATGCCTCAGCAAGATTCCTCTTATCGGTAAGATTCTCTATATGATCATCTGCTTCTGCTAAGAAGTTTTGACAAATTTGTATGTATTGCTCAGCCACTTTCTTCTTTGCAGTTCGATTATCTGTTTCCCTTATTGCGGGAAATTCTAGGATATCTAAAATGTCTTTTTTCTTCTTCCAATCGTACTGTATGAAATAGGACTTTGCCATCTCGTTATCTGGGTGTAAATCTAATGCTTTTTGTAACCAAGCAAAAGCTAATGTATCTTGGTTCTTGCGCGTTAAACGTGAAAGTGCGGCCATTGTTAACATTTTTGATATAAGTACGGGGTTTGATTGGCCTCGAATAGCCGTTAATAGCTCATTTTCATTGGTAATACTCCCGTTTTCATTCAGTTCTTTTTCCCACTGGGTAATCTGTTCGGTTTGGTCAATTGGTTGATTCTTTTGTTGTCGTATCATAGGATCACTTCTTCTTCAAAATTTCCCTTTTATCTTACCACAACAAGACCATTGACACGAAATTCAAAGATTTAATAAATAAAGGACCTGTACGAATTGAACAGGTCCTGGAACTTTTGCTTAGACTTCATCCTTAATTTCTGCGCGGTAGGATTCGATACTTTCCCGGCGTCGTTCGTTTTTCGCGTCAATCTGCTGTAGTTGTGTTTCGCTATCAGTGAATGCCTTTGAATCCTCTGCGGCTTCAATGTTTTCTAGTGTATCATGTATCATCGCTTGAAGCTTTTCAGCATTATCACTACGGTCGTCTGGTTTCGGTTTGTTGTTATTAGTCATAGAATTTCCCTCCTAGGTGGTGTAGTGTTACAGATATAGTGTGTAACTTATTGAAAAAAATATCACAGAAAATTTCTGCTAGGAAAAAATCACAAAAAAGACCCGCAGGCTGATGCCTGACGAGTCTTAACCACTTATTTATTCACCTTTTGTTTGGATGACTTGCGCATGCTTACCAGATGTATCTTGATGGGTTTTACCTTTGTTTCCTCCAAAACCCCTATCTTTTGTTCCAATATGGTTAGGAGCAAAGTGTTTACTATCTCTTTTCGGATTACTCATGTTTATCCCTCCTCCTTAAACATTTTGCCCGCTTTAAGGGAGGAACATGATTGGTAATCTATGTGAGTTACTCTGCTTTTCCAAGTCTCTTTTCTTCTAAACGCATTTCAATTTTTTCCATCGCAGCTCTATCTTTCAAAAGTTGACTTTTATTTTCGGATACAAGTTCTGCAAAGGAACGTTTTCTAGGCTTTCTCATGTATATCACCTTCCTTATTAACTATTCTAACAGTTATTATGCCCGGAAATGGTTTCAATTATTACAACTTTTTGAAAATTAAAAGAAAATTATACTTTAAAGCGTTACTATGTTAGAACAAAAAAAGACATTGGATTAATTTATCCAATGTCTATTTCAAATCCTTGGTATATTGTTTCATAGCATCGAGATTCATGGCGCCGATAAATTTGTTTCCAATATTGCCCTTCGTATCGATAAAATACGTGGTTGGAATAGAAAGGACTTGATAGGTTTCGTTTACTTTATCTTCAGCATCTAAAGGAATCGGAAAGGTAATACCATTTTCATCTACAAAAGCTTTTACATCTAGGTGTGGGTCAATGTTTACGGCTAAAATAACTACCTCATCCCCAGCTTCTTTATGAAATTCCTCCATGGCTGGCATTTCTGCTTTACATGGCGGACACCAAGTGGCCCAGAAATTGAGCATAACTTTTTTCCCTTTTAAATCGGATAGTTTAACAGTATCTCTCGATAATGTTTTAAGTTCAAAATCGGGTGCCTTTGCCCCGACTTTTAAACCACCCATATTCGCAGCTTCTTGACTTACATTTTCGGGTTCAGCCTTTTTATCCATAGCCTGAACAATCGCAACTCCAAGTAAGGCTATTAATGCAACAACAGCAATGACTTTTTTCACCATAGCCGAAAACCCCCTTGATTCAATAATATGCTACATCGATTTTACACTATAAAGTCAGTTGAAATACAGGTTGTATATGCCAAATATGTGACAATTTAAAAACAGTTTAGTAGAAGTATTCTAGAAAAGCAAATCAAATTACTTATTTAAGGCGTTAAGAACACTGGTTGTTACCCGGTCTACAATCAGGTCAATATCTCTTTCTGATAAGGTCTGTTCATTCACGGAAGTCACTTTCTTTGCATGAGTGCCTTCAGGGACATCAACGCCCTTCGGGGAAACCCCTTCTAATCCCATCATCGTTTTAAGATCAATAAGCTTAGCAACATTTTCTTTGGAAAGTTCGCGATCCCCTTTTAATAGTCTGGAGATCCAATTAATTTTTGCCGTGAACTCTAAAGATTCCATTAAGTAATAAGCGTATTCTAAATTCTTCCCCCATGTCAAGGCACCGTGGTTTTCCAATAATACCCCTTGATGATTGTGGACATGTGTTTTGACGGCCTTTGGTACTTCATCTGTAGAAGGTGTCCCATATTGAGCTAAGGGAATGGTCCCCAGGGATACAACAGCTTCTGGCATAATTGCCTGATCTAAAGGAATTCCTGCAATCGCAAAGGCAGTTGCATACGGGGGATGAGCATGTAAGACAGCATAAACATCTGGCCGTTCACGATAAACAAGCAGGTGCATTTTCATTTCCGAAGTAGGGGTATAATCCCCTTCGATTACATTCCCATCGCTATCTACTTTTATAATCATATCTGGGGTTAAGAATCCTTTACTAACATTGGTTGGAGTAATTAAAAACTCATTTTCACAAATACGGACAGAAATATTTCCATCATTGGCTGCAACGAAGCCCTTTTCATATACACGTTTTCCGATATCGCATATTAATTTTTTATATTTAATCTCGATAATCATCTAAACCCTGCTTTCCGTTATGAAAACAATTGATTAATAATAGTATACCCTTCTCCTTAATGATATTAGAGTTTTATGCCTAGGTTAAATTACCACAATCTTATGAAAATTTGTTAATATGAAATTACGGAGAGGAGTTGGATTATGAAGATACTTGTTTTAGGGGGAAGCCGCTTTTTAGGTAGAACATTTGTCGAGGCTGCTCAATGGCAAAATCATGAGGTAACAATATTTAATCGCGGGAATCAAAATGAAGGGTTTAAAGATGTTGAAATCATTACGGGTGATCGCTTTGGTGACTTAAACGAACTTAAAAGCCGTTATTGGGATACTGTTTTGGACACAAGTGGATTTATTCCTTCCTCAGTTTTAAAGTCCACCGAACTGCTAAAAGACCGGGTAAAGCATTACACCTTTATTTCAAGTATTTCTGTTTACAAAGATTGGATTCAGGAAAATCTCGATGAAACTTATCCTGTTTATGAAATGTCATTAAAGGAAGCAAATGAGCTTTCTAAAAATGGCGTAAATTATGAGTATTACGGGCAATTTAAGGCTTTATGTGAAGTGGTTGCCGAGAATAATATGCCTGGGCGTGTTGCAAATATTCGTGCTGGGCAATTGGTCGGGCCTAATGATTATACGGACCGCATTCCCTATTGGATAAATAGAATTGCAGCAGGCGGTAAAGTTCTAGCACCAGGGAATCCAAATAGACCTGTACAAATGATTGATAATAAAGACTTATCAAATTGGATATTAAAGTTAATGACGAATGAGACAACAGGAACATTTAATGCAACCGGACCTGATTATAACCTAACCATGAAAGATTTTCTCGATACTTGCATAAAGGTAACAGGCTCTAATGCTGAAGTCGTTTGGGCTTCTGAAAAATTCCTTCTTGATAATAAGGTCGCTCCATGGACGGAAATGCCGCTTTGGGTGCCGGATGAGTTCCCTCTTGAACCAGAGCTTAAAGAACCTTGGAAAGGCGCCTTTACTGTTAATATTTTAAAAGCCATTGAAAGGGGGCTCACTTTCCGTCCTATTGAGGAAAGTTTAGCTGAAATATATGACTGGGAAAGGAAACGTAGTCTCGCTGAGAGCGAATGGAAATCTGGAATGCTGTCAGATAGGGAGAAAGAATTGCTTGAATTGTGGTTTAGAAAATAAGAAAAATTGTTTATCGCTGATATAATCGAATTAACGCTGATAATTAGAAATGGTCCCTGCTAGAGGGACCATTTTGAGGGCAGTTTACGCTGCTCTTTTTGCTTTTTACATTAATTTTCTTTTTTGCTTCAATAGTTCGTTGAATTCACAATCTAATTCCGGGTATTTAGGATTTTTTTGGTCAATTAGTGATAATTCACCCAAGATTGTAGCGATTCGATTTTCAATAATCATCAATGTTTCTTTTTTATCAGTAGGTTCAGTACCTTTGGTTTTATTAAAATACTCATCTGGCTTCATTTCCACACGTTGAATTCTTTGGTTCTCGAATACAAGGAGTTTATCACACAGCTTATTTAAAAAATAGTAATCATGAGAAACAGTAATTATCGTACCTGCGAATTCATTAAGTGTTTTTTCAAGTTGTTCCCTGCTCGGTAAGTCCAGGTGATTGGTTGGTTCATCTAAGATTAGAACATCATAGTCCTTCATAAGCATGTCAACTAACTTCACCCTTGTTCTCTCTCCGAGACTCAAAGTTCCAATGGGCTTCGTAATAAACTGTTCCTTTAATCCCAGATTGGCAAATAATGTCCTCGCCTTGAGAATGTTTTCTCGGTCAGTAAAACCTAATGCCTCTAATGCAGTTTTATTAACTGGTAAGTCATCAACATCTTGACTTAGGTAAGCAACCTTTAAAGATTCACTTTTCCAAAGCTCACCGCTGGAAACGGGTGTTTCACCAAGTATCATTTTAATTAAAGTCGTTTTACCGCAGCCGTTTTCTCCTATTAAACCAATGCGCTCTCCGTGATTAATATAAAAATGAGAATTGTGGAATAGGGATCTTGCATCAAACGACTTTGTTACACTTTTAGCCTCAATTATCCTTTTACCTCTATTTCCTTTCGTATCAAACTCAAATTTGACCTTTGTCTCCTCAAGAGGTTTGTCGACCTTGTTTTTTTCAAGCTCGCTCTGGAGCCGTTTCATTTTGGACTTCACTTGAGCATCACGTTTTTTCGCCTTTACCCGGTGATATTCTTTATTACCAAAATCTCTTCCTTGTTTAGTTGATGCTCTGTGAGCTTTCTCGGACCAGGACGATAATTGCTCCATTTGCATTTCTATTTCTTCTTTTTTGCGCTGTTGAACCTCATAATGGTGGATTTGGGTTTCTAGTCGATGCTGCTTTTCCTTCTGATAATCACTGTAGTTACCATTGTAAAAGTTAATCTTTTTATTCTCTATCTCAAAAATACGTGTCACTGTTTTATCTAAAAAATGACGATCGTGAGAAATAATCAGCACGGGTCCTTTAAATTTCTGCAACTCTTCAATCAACCATTCAATTCCTTGAAAATCAAGGTGGTTGGTCGGCTCATCGAGAATTAAGAATCCTGGCTTGGAAGCCCACACATTGGATAATGCGAGTTTCAACTTCTCGCCACCGCTTAAATGGTTTAAACGCTTCTCTTCCCATTCATAAACCTTTTTAAGACCCAACTCACTTGAATGCTGTAATAAGTCTCCATCAATAGAAAAGATATCACTGCCTTCATAATCAATAGATTGGGTAAGGTATCCAATCGTTAATTCAGGTGATTTTTCAATAACACCTTTATCAGGTGCAAGTTTACCTGTAAGGATATTAGCCAATGTCGTTTTGCCGGTGCCATTATAACCGACGAGACCAATTCTTTCGCCGTTTTTTATATCAAAAGAAATATTGTCTAGGATTTTCCTTAGATTAAAGTTCATTTCTAATCCAGTTACTTTTATAATTGATAAATTATTTTTGTTCATAAAAAAACTCCCTTCCATTGAACCTGAAGAGAGTGTTTTAAGTCAGACGTTTACACATTCATAAAAAGCATACGTTAATAAACCTAAAAAGGCTTAATAACAATGTTTTGATTGAAATATAAACGTTCAGGACTAAAAAAGGACAGACTAATCCTATTCTTCAGGTTCACCATTTTTCGCTATTCGAATAAATGTGCTGAAAAAATAAGATTATAACTTCATTCCTCTTTACCATTCCTTTACGTTTGTTATATTTATTGTATTTTACCTAAACCGAAATTGTCAATCATTTCCCTAAAATTAACATTTGAATACTGGTTTCCACTCTCAATATTATTTTTTAAATCGGAAAGAGTATAGTTCTGCCAATCCTGTAAATTTTCCATATCCCACTTTTCCAAAAATAAAGTATACAAAAAAATCTCTCTAATTTTTAAAAAGATTGGAATTTGCTGAATGAGTTCTTTGCTGATTGTGTGTTCCTGCTGATAACCTATTAAGAAATGCTCCCAGAACTCCCTGCTGAATTGTTTATTTTCGGGTGTAAAAGATGATGCTTGCCAATAAGCATGATAAAAGGCAGCGGCTAAATCATAAGCAAACCAATGGTAGGCACAATCATCAAAATCAAAAAGTGTTAGCCTGCCTTCGTTTACAAAAAGATTACCTTGGTTATGTATAAGCCCGAATAGGTCAGGAGATTGTGGAAACTTTACCAACTGATTTAATAGTTGTTTGTACTTATTTGCTATAGTTTCTGTTGTGATTTTAGGGAATAGATGTAGTATATCTGGTTGATCCACTGTCCAAATCGGGCGATCTATCTTTCTCTTTTTTCCAGTCCTATGCATTTTCCCCAATAGATTTCCCCAATGAAAATAAAGTTTTTCATTCCATACATTAGTATCGGTGACATCAATGGGTGTTCCTTTAGCTTTTTCAAATGCCACTACAAAATGGTAATCATCGATTGATTCGACCAACCTCTCACGCACGGATTTTAAGGGTAATGATACGGGTACACCATTCTCCTTTAACCCCTCTATAAATGCCAGTTCGTTAATAATATCCGATTGCGTTCGTCTAGAGGAAGGTGTCACTCTGAATATGAAAGGACCCGCTGAATAAACAGTGTTATTAAAGCCATCATTAATTCGAACTAGTTCACCTTCTATATGACCATATAAATGTATTAAAGAATCATAAATCATTTTGCTCTCTCTTTCTATATAATCCTTATTTAAATTTGTTAAAAATATTTTCTGCATAGCACCCAAAACGAGAAATTGTTGACGTTCCTCTTTTTTTAAGCATTCTCTCCAGTTCCATTCTTTTTTTCTTCAATTTTGCTTGAAAAAGTTTTTTCTCTTCTTCATCTGTTACAGTTTCTAATAATTCTTCAATTCTAAAAATTTCATTTTTTACATCCTCAGGCGAATATCCCGCATTTTTTAATACGCGGTACGCCATTTTCCATTCCTCAGACATTCCTGGAAAATCATCTTTTAATTCCAGTGGCTGTCCCATACCTGGCAGATTATCGAGATCCTTTTTCTTTATGGCTTCCTTGATTTTATCCTCGGCGATTCTTGTAAATAAATCCATACCTATCACACCCTTCGCTCTACAGGTAAATACTTTAGTCTTCTCTAATATATATGTAATTACCCGTAAAAAACCACCATGCAAAGCTGCATGGTGGTTTGAATATTATGCTTCTTGTAATTTTTCGCGAAGTACCATTGGAAGGATACCGCCATGACGGTAGTAATCAATTTCAACTTCAGAATCAAAGCGAACAAGCACTTCAAATTCTTTCTTGTTGCCTGCTTCATCAGTAGCAGTAACTTTTAGTAAATCACGTGGTCTTACGTCTTCACCGACTTGGACATCGATTGTTTCTTTACCAGTTAAACCAAGTGTTTCAGCGCTTTCGCCTTCTTTAAATTGAAGTGGAAGAACACCCATTAACACAAGGTTTGAACGGTGAATACGCTCGAAGCTTTCAGCAAGAACTGTTTTAATGCCTAGAAGGTTTGTACCTTTCGCAGCCCAGTCACGTGAAGAGCCCATACCGTAATCTTTACCAGCAAGAACAATAAGTCCAGTGCCGTTTTCTTTGTATTTCATGCAAGCATCATAGATCGGTGTCACTTCGCCTGTTGGCCAGTAAGTGGTTACTCCACCTTCTGTACCTGGTGCGATTTGGTTACGGATACGAATGTTTGCAAATGTTCCACGCATCATTACTTCGTGGTTACCACGACGAGAACCGTATGAGTTAAAGTCACGTGGCTGAACGCCTTTTTCCAATAAATATTTACCAGCTGGAGTGTTCTTGCCAATTGCTCCTGCAGGTGAAATATGGTCAGTTGTAACAGAATCTCCAAATTTTGCTACTACACGTAGGTCTGTTAATGGTTCAACCTTACCTGGTTCAGGTGATAACCCTTCAAAGAATGGTGGGTTTGCAATGTAAGTAGAATCTTCATCCCAAGTATATAATGGCTCATTGCTTGTTTTAATCTCGTTCCAACGCTCGTTATCTCCGAATACATTTGCATATTCACTGCGGAAAAGTTCAGGAGTAACTGTGCGTTTCACAACTTCATTTACTTCAGCAGTTGTTGGCCAAATATCTTTGAAGAATACATCGTTACCATCTTTGTCTTTACCAATTGATTCAGAAGCAAAGTCAATGTTCACTGTACCAGCTAAAGCATAAGCCACAACTAGTGGTGGTGAAGCAAGATAGTTACCCTTTACAAGCGGGTGAATACGTCCTTCAAAGTTACGGTTACCTGAAAGTACAGATGTAACCAATAGATCGTTTTCAGCGATTGTTTTTTCAATTTCTTCTTTTAATGGGCCGGAGTTACCGATACATGTTGTACAGCCGTAACCTACAAGGTTGAAGCCGATTTCCTCTAAATATGGAAGTAATCCAGAATCACGAAGGTATCCAGTTACAACTTTAGAACCTGGTGCTAATGATGTTTTAACAAACTTAGGAACTTCCATTCCAAGTTCAACTGCTTTTTTCGCAACAAGACCTGCACCCACTAAAACATATGGGTTAGATGTATTTGTACAGCTAGTGATAGAAGCAATCGCAACTGCACCCGTTTTAATCGTTGTTTGGTCACCGTTTTGGAAATTAACTGTAGCCGACTTTTCAAGCTCATCTGCTTGTAAGCCGAATCCTTGGTTTCCTTGTGGAGCAGAAACTGCCTTTACGAACTCTTCTTTCATTTTTGAAAGTGGAATCAAATCTTGTGGACGCTTAGGACCTGAAAGATTTGGTTCAATAATAGAAAGATCAATTTCAACTACATTTGTATAAACTGGCTCAAGGGTAGGATCAAAGAATAATCCATTTTCTTTGCAGTATTGTTCTACTACATTGATTTGCTCTTCTTCACGGCCAGTTAAACGCATATAGGCAAGAGATTCATCATCAATTGGGAAGAATCCGCATGTTGCACCATATTCAGGAGCCATGTTCGCAATTGTTGCACGGTCTGCTAATGGAAGTACAGATACTCCAGGACCGAAGAACTCAACAAATTTACCAACTACACCTTGGCTGCGAAGTACTTGAGTTACTTTTAAAGCAAGGTCAGTTGCAGTAGCGCCATTTGGAAGCTCACCTGTTAACTTAACCCCTACTACTTCAGGTACTGGGAAGTATGAAGGCTGTCCAAGCATTCCTGCTTCTGCTTCAATACCGCCAACGCCCCATCCAAGAACGCCTAGTCCATTAATCATAGTTGTATGTGAGTCAGTACCAACTAAGGTATCTGGATATGCTTCTAATTCACCTTCAGCATTTTCTGAAACATGAACAACATCTGCTAAGTACTCAAGGTTAACTTGGTGTACGATACCCGTTGCAGGCGGAACTGCACGATAGTTATTGAATGATTTTTGAGCCCAGCTTAGGAACTGGTAACGCTCTGCATTACGTTCGAATTCTAAATCCATGTTGACACGTAAAGAGTCAGCAGAACCGTATGCATCAACCTGTACGGAGTGGTCAATAACAAGGTCAACTGTTTTCTCTGGGTTAATTTTATCAGGATCGCCGCCAAGGTCAGCCATTGCTTTTCTTAATGAAGCAAGGTCAACGACTGCTGGAACACCAGTGAAATCTTGTAGGATAACACGTGACGGTTTGAATGGAACATCTACTTCTTTAAGTTCATCTGTTCCCCATTTTGCTAAGTTTTCAACGTGCTCCTTTGCGATGACACGGCCATCATATTGACGAAGCACAGATTCAAGTAATACTTTTACGGAATATGGCAATTTAGAAACCTTGCCAATACCAGCCTCTTCAAGTGCACTTAAGCGGTAGTAGTGATAACGTTTACCGTTTACTTCGAAGGAAGTACGTGCGTTAAATACATCATTTTTCACCATAGTGAAACCCCCTCATTCGTCATCATTAACTAAAATTAACGAAAAGTTGAAAAGTTTGAATATTCCTATCCATCCCTACTTTTCTCACAATTCTAATCTTAATACAACCTTGTACATAAGTAAATAACAAGAAAGTTATTGTAATTGATAAGTTTTTCTTATGGTATTTATGTATAATGTTCTAAATATTTAGAAAAATCTTATAACGGCGTATAACTGAATAGTCATAAAGATTAGAATTGCGTACATATTTATTATCTCAAAAAACTTTTTTCTTGTCATTTATTTTCCCTTAAAAGGAAATATTAACACTATCAGTGAGAATTCTACAGAATTCTCATAGGAGGTGAATGGTATGCAAAGAAGAAAGTCAAATCATGTTATTCCGGGCGCAAATGCTGCTAAAGGTCAGGGTCAAGGAGCAGGATTTAACGAGGAAATGGCGAACGAACCTTTAACCATTAAGGAAAAAATGAACAATAAAAAACGGAAGAAAAATCAATAATTGTAAAAAAGCAGGAGTTACCCCCTGCTTTTTAGCCTTGTTCTTATTCTGGAAGATTTACTTCTGCAACAATGTTTTCCAAATCCTGTTGAAAGCGCTCAAGCTGGGCGCGTTGGTGTTCAGAAGCTACTTCAAGAGCATTTTCAATTTGTTGATACGCTTCATTTACTTCTTCTTTTAAATGCTTCAATTGATGACCGTAACTTGCACTATCACTAATAATGGTTGCAGCAAGTCCTTGAGCTTCTTCATATCCTTGCTGGGCAGCTTGAAATGCCTGCTGTTTATCCTTATTATATGGAAATCGATCAATATCCACCATTGACTGTTTCACTCCCCTCACGTTTCTATAACGTTAAATTGCACAGCGGAATAGCAAATTATTCAGCATAAAAACTCTTCAGCATTACATCCTATTATTATAGGAGGGATGAAAAAATGGTGAACAAAAACGACGGCAAGGATATGAGAAGAAATCAGCCAAAGATATCTGGCCAGCCTGAGCCAATGAGTGGATCAAAAAAAGTAAAGAATCGCAACCATACACGCCAAAAACACAATTCACACCATGATATGTAATTAAAACTTTGTGACCAAAGAAATAGTTCTAACCCCCTCTAGACCGTAGAGGGGGTTAGATTTATAATTGTATTAATGATTGAACCAAAAGCTTTTCTTCTTCCTCTGTTACGGTTCTTAGGTCGATGATAAACTCATCCTTTTGAATTCGTCCGATAATGGCTGGTTTGAATTCTGTTCTCAATTTTCTTCCTACTTGTTCTGCAGTAAGGGCATGGTGTTTTAAAGAAATAACCATGGTTGGAAGTTGAACGTCCGGCATCGTTCCCCCGCCAACTTGACTTGTACCAGGGAAAATTTTCGCCTGAAAATACTCTGTACCTTGTAACAAGTTTGTAACAAACCTCTTCGATCTTTCGTCTAATTCTTCGATAGAAACTAATAAATCACGGATGGTGGGAATGTTTTGGACGCCCTTTTCCCCACGTGCATAATCAATTAACGTCCCTTCGAGTGCTGCTAAAGTCATTTTATCGACCCGAACTACTCGGGCTAATTGGTGTTTTTTTAAACGATCAATAATTTTCTTTTTCCCAGCAATAATTCCAGCTTGAGGTCCACCCAGCAGCTTATCTCCACTAAAGGTAACAATATCCGCACCCATAGTAATAATCTCTTTTACTACCGGTTCTTCGCCGATTCCGTGTTTTCTAAAGTCAAATAGTGCACCGCTGCCAAGGTCTTCATAAAAAATAACATCTTCAGCACGATTTGTAAGCTGTATGAGTTCTTCGGTTTCCACTGATTTGGTAAAACCAATCACTTTAAAATTACTTGTATGTACTTTCATGACAATCGCCGTTTCAGGATTAAGCGCTTTTTCATAATCATATAAATGAGTTTTATTTGTTGTTCCGACTTCGATTAATTTCGCTCCGCTTTCTTCCATAATAGAGGAAATACGGAATGAACCGCCAATTTCTACTAACTGACCTCTTGATACAATGACTTCTTTATTTTCTGCAAGCGCTCTTAATACAAGATAAACGGCAGCAGCATTATTGTTGACGACCATTACTGCTTCTGCACCGGTAATTTCTTTAAGCAGAGCTTCTACATGGCTATGTCTGGAACCGCGCTCCCCTTCATTTAGCTTATATTCGAGGTTGGAGTAATTTTGCGCTGTTTCCACTACATGACTGATAGCATTATCGCTTAACCTTGCTCTCCCAAGGTTTGTATGAAGGATCGTTCCAGTACCATTGATTACTTTTTCAATTGTATAAGAAAATTGTTTTTTTATATTTACAGCTAATCGTTGAAAAACTTCATCTATAAATTGTTTGGTGCCTGGAGTTGCACCATTCCAGTCTCCATTTAATAGTAACATCCTAATTTGATCGACAGCTTCTTTTAACTGTTTTGTCAGCTGAGTAACATCTAGATGATTCTCCCTAAGGAGAGCTTCGAACTGTTCATGATTTTGCAATTCATGGACAGCTGGAATTGAACGTAACCATTCCTTCACTACAAAAACTCCTTTACTATTCCTACTTTATTCCTATTATACCATTTCACATTTTCATTCGGAATGAATAAAATAAACCGAGCAAGGGGGATCGTTATGAAATCGAAAAAAAATATACAGCCAATTGATTTTGACCTTGTGGAAAAATGGTTGGAAAACTACTGCCTTGATCCTCTAACTACCCATGATGATTTGACTCAATTTCGAATCGATTTATACGAAACTGATCAAGAATGGATTGTTGAGGCATTGCTTAACGAGTATAACAGCTCTGAAATTAAAGTTTTTATAGAAGATAAGAAACTGATTATTACTGCTGATAAATCTTCCACTCCCTCTAATCAACAAAAAAGAGTTCGGACTATTCAGTTCCCCTTTCAGGTTATTAATCAAAAAGTAACAGCCAATTATATTAATGGAATATTAGAGGTTCTTATATCAAAATCTGAGAAAGGTTTAGGGAAAAATTGCTTTATCACACTGCCCTAAGGTTTATCTTAAGGCATGATTTTTCATCAGTCAGTTAACATAATATCATTATAAAAAACAATAAGCCCTCATATCTTATTTTGATATGAGGGCTATGTTTATTTTTCTGATATTATGTTAATGATATCCTCGGTGTCAGGAAATACACCCGTATCGAGTTTGGAATAAATCTTTTCTCCATTGACAGTTACTTCAAATGCTCCGCCTGATACAGGGATTAGTTCCATTTTTCCAATCTTTCGATTAAAGTGCGTAAAAAGTTCTTCCGCGAAACTCGCGGCTTTTGGTGCGTAGTTTCATTGCATGCAAAATTCTACAATTACATGATAGTTGTTCATTTTAACTCCTCCGTGTATATAAATCTATTTCCTACATTGACATAGTAAAAACATTTTATCGTAAGGATTTTTTCCTAGCAAATTTTTTGCTTATATCTAGTATGTGCGATTTTAAATGGAAAGAGTTATACTAATAAATGGAGGTGGATTTATGAGTGAGCAAGAGAAAATACGCCTAACCTCTTTATCAACTAAAGCAGGCTGAGGATGTAAAATTGGTCCTGAGGACCTAGCGCAAGTTTTGCGCCTATTACCAAAACAAGACCCTGTTCCAGAGTTACTAGTGGGGCATGAAACTTCAGATGATGCAGGTGTTTATCAACTAACGGATTCGATTGCCTTAATTCAAACGGTCGATTTCTTTACTCCAATCGTGGACGACCCATATATGTTTGGACAGATTACTGCGGCTAACGCATTAAGTGACGTTTATGCAATGGGTGGAGAACCAAAAACGGTCTTAAATATTGTAGCATACCCAATAAAGAAGCTTGGTGCAGAGATGCTTTCAGATATTCTCCGCGGTGCAGCAGATAAAGTAAAGGAAGCTGGAGCACTTACCGTTGGAGGTCATTCCATTGATGATCAAGAGCCTAAATTTGGTCTTTCTGTTACGGGAATTGTTCATCCAGATAAGGTTTGGAAGAATGTTGGAGCGAAGCCCGGAGATGTATTGGTTATAACAAAGCCGATAGGTGTTGGTATTATCACTACAGGGATTAAGCGGAGTGTGGTAACACCTCAACAAGAACAAATTGTCACAGAAACAATGGCTGAGTTAAATAAGACGGCTGCAAAAATTTTAATGAACTATCATCCTCATGCTGTAACGGATGTAACAGGCTTTGGCTTGTTAGGACATAGCAGTGAAATGGCACGCGGAAGTAATGTGAGCTTTGAGATTTCCTACTCTAAGGTTCCAATTCTTGAAGGTGCATTAGAGTTAGCGAGAGCTGGAGTGGTTCCAGGTGGATCAAAGTCAAATCACAAATGGATACTCGAAGATGTTGAATATGAAGACTTGCTTTCTGAGGAACAGTTAGTTCTATGTGATGCTATCACTTCTGGGGGGCTGCTCGTTTCTATGAGTGAAGAAGAAGCTGTTCAATATGTGGACAATCTTCATTCAGCAGGAAAACTGCATGCTGCTATTGTTGGCAGGGTTACCGAAAAGAAAGAGAAATTAATTTATGCGAAAAGATAACAGCGTGGCGCGCATGCCACGTTGTTTTTTTATAAAAACCGTACAGTTCATACAATAAACCATACAGCATTTACAAATAACCCTACAGTTCCTACAATAAACCGTACAGCTTTTACAATTAGCTATATAAAAATCTAAAATATACCCAAAATGACCATTTTGAAACATAAAAAAAAATAGATGCCCGATTGAATCAGGTCATCTATTTCTATTAGAACACTTACAAAATTAGGCTCGAGTTTTGTTCATTTTTAGTTTATTTGTAAGTTTACTTATCATATCTTCTGTCATTTTCGCTAAATCATATTCGAATTTAAAGCCCCACTCTTCTTCTGCGGCAATGGCATCGATTGAATTTGGCCAGCTGTCAGCAATTTTTTGACGAACAGGATCAACATTATACATCAGATCAAAATTAGGAATATGTTTCTTAATTTCATTGGCAATTCCTTCAGGATCAAAGCTCATCGCCGTTACATTAAACGAATTACGGTGTTTAAGCTTGCATGAGTCTGCCTCCATCAAATCGATAATCGCATTCAGGGCATCGGGCATATACATCATATCCATGTAAGTCCCTTTGTCGATGTAGGATGTATATCTGCCATTTTTAATGGCTTCATAGTAAATTTCAACCGCGTAGTCTGTAGTTCCTCCACCAGGCAGTGCAACGTACGAAATCAAGCCTGGGAAACGTAATCCCCTCGTGTCGACTCCGAACTTTTGATAATAATAATCTCCTAAAAGCTCACCAGCTACTTTGTTCACTCCATACATCGTGGTTGGACGCATAATCGTGTCCTGTGGTGTGCTGTCTTTGGGTGTTGAAGGACCAAAAGCACCAATTGAGCTCGGTGTGAAAAACTGTGCATTAAGCTCTCTGGCAGTTTCTAACGCATTCATCAAACCACCCATATTTAAGTTCCAAGCTAAAACGGGCTTTGCCTCTGCAGTAGCAGAAAGTAATGCGGCTAAGTGCATAACTGTATCCACTTTATACTTCTTTGCTACTTCACCCATTCTATTTAAATCTGTTACATCAACAGTTTCGAAGGGGCCGCTCTCTGCTGCCTCACTGTCATTCTTTTTAATATCAGTAGCAATAACATTATCATGACCATAGGTTTCCCGTAATTTCATCGTAAGCTCAGAACCAATCTGTCCTAATGCACCTGTAATTAAAATTCGTTTCATTCTTCTCCGTCCTCTTCACATATGTCATAATATCTCGCCCATTGAAGGGTTTCTATGATTAAATAATGCCCATATCCTTGCCGACTTTCTCATATATAGCAATGGCTTCATTAAGCATTTCTGTCGTATGTGCAGCTGTTGGCATATTACGAACACGTCCTGTTCCTTTTGGCACCGTAGGGAATACAATCGCCTTAGCATAAACACCCTCTTCATTTAAACGTTTGCTGAATTGCTGCGTTAACGCCTCGTCACCAATAATACATGGTGTAATCGGTGTCTCGCTGTTTCCAATATTAAATCCTAATTCCTTTAAGCCTTTTTTGAGATAATCTCCATTTTCCCAAAGCTTTTTGTTAAGCTCGGTGCTTTCCATTAAGATTTCAATAGATTTCTTGCTTGCTGCTACATCAGCGGGTGTTAAAGATGTTGAGAATAGGAATGGACGACTGCGAACCTTTAACCAGTCAATTAAATTCTTCTTCCCTGCAACATAGCCTCCTACTACACCAATAGCCTTTGAGAGGGTTCCAATTTGGAAATCAATTTTATCAGACAAGCCGAAATGCTTAACAGTCCCCGCTCCATCACCAAGGACACCCGATCCATGTGCATCATCTACATATGTAATCAGGTCGAATTCTTCAGCAATTTTAACGATTTCTGGTAATAATGCAATGTCCCCATCCATTGAGAAAACGCCATCGGTAATTACCATAATTTTATTGTATTGGCCAGATTCCTTCGCTTCCTTTGCCTTTCTACGTAAATCTTCCATATCCGAGTGGTTGACACGAATAATTTTCGCTCTTGATAGACGACAGCCATCAATAATGGAAGCATGGTTTAATTCATCGGATAAAATCGCATCGTTTTTATCCATAACAGCCGAAATAGCTGCCATGTTACAATTGAAACCAGATTGATAGGCGATCGCAGCTTCTGTATGTTTAAATTCTGCTAACTTCTCTTCCAGCTCAACATGAAGCTTTAAAGTTCCATTAATCGTACGAACAGCTCCGGCTCCTACACCATATGTTTCAATTGCCTCCGCTGCTGCTTCTTTTAATCGTTCATCTGTTGCTAATCCTAGGTAGTTATTGGAAGAAAGATTGACTAACTGTTTACCATTTATTGTAATCATTGGACCATTAGGACTTTCTAATGGATCGATGACATTGTATAGACCCTTCCCTTTTAAATCTTCAAGGTTTTCGTTTAAAAATTGCTCCAAAATCGTACTGGACACAAATATTCCCCCTTATTGTCGTTAATAGAAAAACATTTGTCCGTCTCAGGCGGACAGTTAGGTGTTCGATAAATACCAGCATAAAAGGATTTCTGTAATATACTTTACCACGATTTTAATGAAATGTGCATACCTAGAGGACATTCTGTGTAAAAAATTTTCATTATTAGGTTATCCAATTAGAAATCAGGTTATTTTTCAAATGGAAGAAAAAATGTATAATGGAAGGCATACTCTTGTTTAACCATAGAAAGGATGTACCACGTGGAGTTATTGTCATCACTTTTTTACACAATTATCGTTGGCGGTATATTTGTCTTCATTTTTATTTACCTTTATGATTTGTTATTTGGAGAGAAACAACAAAAACAAATTCGTAAAATACAAAAATACTACCGTCAAGAAAACATCAAAAAAATAGAACTGCTCGAGCATCAACCGAAAAAATACACCTTATATCAGGTGAAAACAGATAAAGAAACAAAACGAGTGAAAATAAAGCCAGGCTATAAAGTGGTCAAAATGGTAAAGAAAAAAGAACCTTCCCAGTAGTATTGGGATAGGTTCTTTTCGTTATTTTAAAGTTAATCTGCTTAATTTCGCAGAAGTTTGATTAACTTTTTCCAGGGCTTCTTGGTATTCCATTTCTAAGCGATTGATAATATCTGATGCAGATTCAATTTTATCAATTGCTCCTACACCGTGTCCTGCCGACCAGATATCACGCCACGCTTTGGCATCTGACTTACCTTGTAAACCATCAAAATCCACTTTTTCCTTTTTAATCAATTGTTCAGGATCCATACCTTCCTTAACGATACTTGGAATGAGCATATTTGCCTTAACACCAGAAAAAGCATCGGTTAAAATGATGTCCTCCTGTGTCGATTTGACAAGCATTTCTCTGTATTCATCATTTGCCATACTTTCAGTTGCTACAATAAATCGTGTTCCCATATAAGCTAAGTCAGCCCCAGCTGCCTGTGCAGCTAATATCCCCTTACCCGTTGAGATAGCGCCCGCAAGAACAATGATTCCATCCCAGAAGGTGCGGACCATATCAACAAAGGCGAAGCTGTTAATTTGTCCGCTGTGTCCACCGGCACCGCTTGCAACTAAAATTAAACCGTCAACACCTGTTTCAGCAGCTTTTCGAGCAAACTTGAGATCGCTGACATCGGAAAAAACCAGCCCTCCATATTCATGTACAATTTCAACAACATGTTTTGGACTACCTAGAGAAGTGATAACTAATTGAGGTTTGTGTTTTTTTATTAATGCCAATTCATCCTGAAGACGGCTATAGGTGCTATGTACAACCATATTCATGGCCCATGGAGCAATTTTACGCTCCGGATCTGCCGCCCTAGCATCTGCTAATTCATCATTTAACTGCCCCATCCATTGATCAAGTAGCTCAATGGGTCTTGCATTTGGTGCCGGAAATGAACCGATGACACCATTTAAGCAGCAATTCTTTACTAGTTCCGGACCTGAAACCAAAAACATCGGTGCCGAAATGACAGGCAGCCGAAGCTGATTCCACCAATTTTCAAAGATTGATTTTTGCATTTAAGACTCTCCTTCATTTTGGAATTTTCTGAATAGACTTCCTACTTAAATAGTACCTGAAAATGAATGGTTATTCAATCATAGAGTGAAGCCTTTTATTATAATGAATAAAGCGTTTTTCTGACACGAACAATGGGACTTTAAAAATCACGATCGTTCGTCTTTTACAAAAAAACAATTGATTTCCTTTTTTACCATGTTATAATGAGTGTATAAATTCATAGGTTTCACTCATATAATCGCAGGGATATGGCCTGCAAGTTTCTACCGGATTGCCGTTAACAATCTGACTATGAGTGGGTAATGAAGTAACGCTATTTTTTTGGCGTTCCATTATTGGTCTATTAAGCCCAAATGTCATTGCCTCACTCAGATTTGAAGTGAGCAATGGTGTTTGGGCTTTTTTATTTTTTCATAGGGGGATAAACATGAGATTACTAGAAGAAAAGATTAAAAAGGACGGCAGAGTCCTAAATGAAAATGTGTTAAAGGTTGATTCATTCTTAAACCATCAAATAGATCCTAGTTTAATGAATGAAATTGGCAAAGAGTTTACCCAGCGATTTGCAGGTGAAGGAATTACAAAAATCGTAACAATCGAGTCATCAGGTATTGCCCCTGCTGTTATGGCAGGATTATATATGAATGTTCCAGTAATTTTTGCGCGAAAAAGAAAATCAGTCACTTTAACCAATGACCTTCTGACAGCAAGTGTACATTCATTTACAAAAAACGAAACGAATGAACTGGCGATTGCAAGTAAGTATTTAAATGAAAACGATAAAGTTCTAATTATCGATGACTTTCTTGCTAACGGTCAGGCAGCTCTTGCCTTAGTAGAAATGGTCAATCAAGCAAACGCTGAGGTTGCTGGCATCGGTATTGTCATTGAAAAATCCTTTCAGCCAGGTGCTCAGAAATTGAAAGAGCAAGGATTAAGAGTTGAATCATTAGCAAGGATTTCCTCTCTAGCAAATGGAGAAGTTACATTTATTACTGAGAAAACGGAGGAATTGGTCTAATGAAACAACATCCATTTAAAATCGCATCTTTAGGAATTCAACATGTATTAGCTATGTATGCAGGAGCCGTGATCGTACCTCTTATCGTCGGAGGAGCTTTAAACCTTACTGGAGAACAATTAACCTATTTAGTTTCGATTGATATTTTGATGTGCGGGATTGCAACCATTTTACAAGTTTGGCAGAATCGCTTTTTCGGAATTGGTTTGCCGATTGTTTTAGGATGTACGTTTACTGCTGTAGGTCCAATGATTGCAATTGGCGGAGAATACGGTGTTTCAGCCATTTACGGTTCGATTCTAGTCTCTGGTTTAATTGTTGTCTTGATTGCCAGTTTCTTTAGCAAGTTAATTAAATTCTTCCCGCCAGTAGTGACGGGATCGGTAGTAACGATAATTGGTATTACCCTTATTCCGGTTGCGATGAATAATATCGCTGGCGGACAAGGAAGTCCGGATTTTGGCAGTCTTTCAAATATCAGTTTAGCTTTTGGAACTTTATTATTCATCATTCTTCTCTATCGTTTTACCAAAGGATTTATTCGTTCTGTTGCGATTCTTCTTGGTCTAGCCGGTGGAACAATTGCAGCTGCATTAATGGGTAAGGTGAATTTTGCGGCAGTTGGTGATGCATCATGGTTCCATATGGTAAAGCCTTTTTATTTCGGTACTCCTACCTTTGAATGGACACCGATTATCACAATGACCCTTGTTGCAATTGTAAGTTTAGTAGAATCTACAGGTGTCTACTTCGCCCTAAGTGATATTACAGGAAGAAAGCTTAAGGAGACTGATTTAGCTAAAGGTTATCGTGCAGAAGGTCTTGCCATCATGCTTGGAGCTTTATTTAATGCATTCCCATATACAACATACTCTCAAAACGTAGGACTCGTACAACTTTCAGGTGTCAAAACTAAAAATGTTATCTATACAATGGGAACAATGTTAATTATCTTAGGATTCGTTCCTAAAATAGGTGCTTTAACAACAGTTATACCTACCCCTGTTTTAGGTGGAGCAATGGTGGCTATGTTCGGAATGGTTATTGCTTATGGAATAAAAATGTTAAGTAAAGTAGAATTTGCTTCACAGGAAAACCTCTTAATCATCGCATGTTCTGTGGGGATGGGTCTTGGTGTTACCGCTGTTCCTGACCTTTTTGCTCAACTCCCAGCAAGCGTAAAAATCCTAACCAATAATGGAATTGTTGCTGGAAGCATGACTGCCATTTTCTTAAATATTGTGTTTAATGTCGCTAGACCAGCAAAGCAAAGTCAGTCTTCAGAAGTTAATAGTCAAAGTGTTGCTTAATAGGAATGAAAGAAGCTGCCTAGGTTCAGATTGAACCTGGCAGCTTCTTTCATTTTCATTCATTGAGTCCAGTTCTCTTGACACTAAAATCCACCTTTATATTGACTTTGGCATTCTTATATATTTTGTACCATTTTTCATCCGTAAGGTTTGAGTGACGAACAGCGCTTCTATATGTATCACCAAGGCCAAACACATCTGAATTTTTGGATTGACAATAGGCGATGAGTTTTTCAATATCCTTTTTCGTACTCTTCTCGATTTCGGTTTCAATCAACTTCATATTTTGTGGATTACCAATATCAATCGAACTAGTTATTTCAAGTAATCTAGCGCTAAGTTTTATATCAATATCAAATTCGGGTTTATCTCGGTTTATCAGCTTGATGTCACTACGGCTCTGTATTGAATCTAGAGCTGCGACCGTTTTATGACTTCTTTCATTCCCTTCCTTCAATTTTGGGGAATCACTTTTGATTAAAACATCCTTACTCCCAGACTTATATTTATCATTTATTAAGGCTAAATAAAAGCTTTGTTCCGTATTAATTTTGCCAACTAATTTAGCGCCTTTAAAGATGGCAACCCCTGAAAATAGAATTCCCTCTTTTTCATTTATATTTATTATAGGCATGACTGGTTCTTTTCCTACTGTGAAATGGTCATGTAAAACCTCCTGCATGGTTGAAGAAGGCATCATTTTAGCCTTGGTATTTTGTTCCATGAACCTGAAAATATGTATCCCAATATCAGGAATATGCTCAAGTTTTAAATGTAACAAATCCCTTGCCTTCCCGTCAGTCATGGCTAAGAATGTCATATCACTAATAATAGGATCACTCGTTAACGTTTGTGCTATCTTGGTTTTACCTTTTTTTAGCATGTCTTCTCCGTATATGATAACTCGAAGCTGCCCCGAGGTTAATCTCCTAGAGGTTTTTTTATTTGCATTTGTAATAATTCCCCTAATCGTTAGTGACTGGGATTCCACAATAACAACATCTTTAGGTGCGTTAGGATCAATCTTTAACTCAACCAACGTTCCTAAAATGGATCCATTTTTTCCTAAGTCATATCCAACCGTTGTAATCATACCTAATCGGTCAAGTACTTTAGGTTCCGCACAGCCACAAAGTAGTGAAATGGATAAGGAAATACAAAACCATCCTTTTTTTTTCATTTCATTTTCTCCTTATAGGCATTCATCTTCTTCTTTAGTCTAGCGAAAGCATATAGAACAAGAGGATAACAAAACGTAATATAAAAAGCTACGCTAGCAAAGAAATCGTTAAAATGATTGATTTTTACCCGTGTATTAATAAACAGACTACTTACAAAAATAATGGTTGTAAAAACCAACAAAACTCTTCTCGTTTTTATTCCAAAAATGCGTTTAGCACCACGTACAGCTGCCCACAAATAAAGCATTAGATTGGGGAGAATGATAAGGAGCCAAAAAGTTACAGCAACATACTCTGTTCTTTCGATAAAAGGGAGCTTAACAATTTTGAATAGGGAAAGAGTTGGCCAAATGGTACTTTCCAATTGCCCAGGACTAAAATAGCTAATGGCTAGAAGCATAAGGATTAAATATAAGAAAGTGGTTGTTGCGATTCCTATATGAGCATATTTTTGAACTTTATCCTTTTTTTCCATATAAGGATAAATTACATAAAGGATTTCGAAGCCTATTATGGTTAGAGTCATTTTATGAGTTCCCTTTAAAATGGAAACCAAATTGGATTCCATCACGGGGAGAAGGTGATCAAAGTCTGCAAAACGTAAAGGATAGCCAATAAATCCAAACATCCAAATAGAAAGCGTTATGCTAAAAAAACAAACTCCCACAATCATTCGAATCCCGCCTGTCACCCCATAAATGACTAAAAGCAGAATAGAAAATGAAAACAGCCAGACAGGTACTGTTGGGAAAACCCAAGTTTGAATGACCTCAATATAGTTTTTAAGAATAATCAAAAATACCCATAAGCAATATAGGATATATACACTGTTAAATGCCTTTCCTAGCCATTTTCCATAAACATCATGGTGTATACCATAAATATCAGTAGAACCATATATCTGTAAAGTTTTAATTATAACAAAAACCACAATATGAGTGGCAAAACCTGCAATCAGAACCGAAATCCACGCGTCCTGCTTCGCTTCCATAAAGATAACACGTTGAAAACCGTGTATCCCAATCCCCACTTGTATTGCATGAATAATAAAAATTACCAAAAAGGTACTTAACAAAAATGGAGGTTTTGGTTGATATTGAACCTTCATACGTTCACCTGCTACTTAAGGTCAATTTTTTTCTTTAGCCTTTTCAGGGTCATATTTGTTTTCGTTTCTTGGTCTTGTTAGGTCGGGTCTTTTATAAGTGAATGATAATGGCAGCCGGATGATACTGTCCTTCCAATCGGCGAAACGAGGAGGATAAAAAGGTGATAGATAAGGACTCCCAAGGCTCGATTGCCGTAACAGGTGCAGAAGTAAAAAGCAAAAACCGTACATAATTCCGTATAACCCCCAAAATCCAGCCAATATAATGAGAGGAAATCGTAAGATCCTAATTACATTGCCCATTGAATAACTCGGTGTTACAAATGATCCAAGAGCCGCTAAGGCTATGATGATAATGAGAATGTTGCTCGTAAACCCTGCGTCCACTGCCGCTGTTCCAATCACGATACCTCCGACAATACCCATTGTTTGACCCACTTTGGTCGGCAATCTTGCTCCGGCTTCTCGTAGTAATTCAAGAAAAAATTCTAATAATAAAGCTTCAATAATGGGTGGAAATGGTACCTTTGCCCTTGACTCACTAAGGGTTATCAACAAAGTCTGCGGAATGACTTCATAATGAAAGGTGATACAAGCCACATAAATTGCGGTAAGAAATACGGAAAAAAATAAAGCGATTAATCTTAATAATCGGTAGAATGTGCCAATATGCCAATTCACATTACTATCTTCCTGAGCTTGAAAAAATTCCATGAAAGTGTGAGGGCAAATGATAGCCAATGAGCTGCCATCAACCAATACCGCCAGTTTCCCTTTTAACAGCAAATCACAAACTCGATCCGGGCGCTCTGTTAACGACATTAAAGGGAAAATGGATAAAGATTGATCTTCTATAAGCTGTAAAAGTACGGAACTATCTAGAATTCCATCTATTTTTATCCCATCGATTCTATTTCTTAAGGTGTTAACCATTTGTTCAGAGGCAATCCCGCTCATATACAGAATGGCACCAGATTTATTCGTGCGGCTCCCTACCACAAAATCCTCCACACATAAATCCGGATCTTTAATATAGTTTCGGATAAGTGCAATATTCGTCATTAAGCTTTCATTAAAGGCTATTTGAGGACCAATAACATGAGACTCATTCTCCGCAAATGTTAATGCACGTCCAACTCTGGAAGGGATTTTTGCTAAAAGAACGGAGGTTTCTCCTTCTAAATAAATGATTACACTTCCGTCTAAAGCAGATTTGACCACCTTTTCCATCTGATTTGACTTTTCAATCTCACCAACTGATAAATGCTCAATTACTTTTTGGATGGAATCGAAGGATAGGTCTTTTATCGGATCAATAATATCCTGATGAAACATGGTTTTATCAATTAAAGGACCAATGGAGAAAATGGTTATCCCTGAACTTCCAACTACATTCTCTAAAATGTCAGAACTATAATGTAATCTTTTTTTAAACTCAGCGGACATTTTTTCTCGTGTTTCTGGAATAAGATCCTGGTTCATGGTTGGTAAATTACCTTTTGGTAAAAATGGCTTCTTTATAAAGAACAAATGTAGCACCCTCAATCATTCAAAACATTCGCTTAAGTATTATTTACCATTAAAACCTCTTTATACCACAGGACACTTCTTCAAAAAAATAAAGCAATGCTATCATTCGCATCGCTTTGGGAATTTCATGATTGGCTCGTTTTCGGTATCCATTTCTGAATCCATTCCTGCATCGGGACTGGTGTTGCTTTCGCCAGAGCCACCAATCGTTTTGGTAATAGAGATGGGCGAAATGTAAATAGCACCGCCAAAGTTAACAATGCCGCCAGAAATGGTTCCTATTGAAACATTATTATGGTTTGTGACCAAAGTAACCCCCTCCTTGGTGTTATATTATGATATGTCTGGGTCTTATTAGTGTTCGTCATAAACAAAATGAAAGAGCCCATATAGATAAGGCTCTTTTGGCAGGTTTGTATCGTTTTCTCTTTCTAAAAAAAGGATTTAAACATTTCTTGGTGATCGTTGCATTCCTTACAAATGTACTCAATTTCTAACGGATCTTCTCTTACCATATGTACGGTTTCTCTGCTGCAATTTTCACAAAATCTGACTTCCTGGATTTGTTCCATGAAATAAGCACCTCTTTTTCTTCGTTCATAAAAATAGTATGTCCAAGAATATCATGTCTTTTTCATCCATATCTATGCCATTTTTCATGGTTAAATCCTTGTTGACTTATTTTGCATTTTCTTTTTCAATTTTTAAAAGCTGCTCCTTCATATCCAATCCACCACGAAACCCAGTCAGTTTACCGTTCTTCCCAATAACTCGATGACACGGTACCGTTAAGAGGACTGGATTTGCTCCAATTGCTGTACCAACAGCACGGACTGCAGTAGGCCTCTGAATTGCATTTGCAATATCGGAATATGTCCACGTTTCTCCATAAGGAATTTGACAAAGTGCATTCCACACCTCTGTTTGAAAATCTGTTCCCTTTAATTCTTGGGAAATGGTAAATGAAGTACGTTCCCCTAGGAGGAATTCTTTAAACTCAGCAACATATGGCTGCATGACGACATCATCCTGAACCAATGAACTTCCTGGATAATGTTTGTTGACCCAAAGCTCCAATTCCTCAAAAGGTTTATTCTGCGAACCTACGTAACAGAGTCCCTTAGAAGTTGCTGCCATATATAGTTTCCAATTTTCATAAACCAACTTTGTCCAATATAGTGTAGGTTTCATCTTAAACCCCTCCATCGTCTTTCTATGTTATAACTTAATTATATCATTGAAAAGAGGCGGATGATGAGTGATTCAGACATGGGAAATTAACGACGAGGAATTAAAATTGTCTTTACCTAAAGAATTCAACTTTAAAGAAAATATAAATTATCTAGCGAGAAATAGTAACGAGTGTCTTTTTCATATCATAAATAACCGTGTTTACAAGGCAATTTCAATTGGAGCAGATACACTAATTATTGAAGTTAGTTCTGAAGATGATAACTATTTAATCATTCGATTTTTGGGAGTGAATAAGCCGAATATCGCAGGGCTTTGTGCAGAAGTCGCTTGTTATGTTAGAGATTGGTTTGATTTAGATAGAGATTTACGTCCCTTTTATACCATGGCAAAGGAGGATACACTCCTTGGTCCAGCTGTTGATTCCTTTTATGGCCTACGGATTATTGGAATTCCTGATTTATTTGAAGCCCTTTGCTGGGGCATCCTGGGGCAGCAAATTAATTTATCCTTTGCCTACACTTTAAAAAGACGTTTAGTCGAAAAATTTGGTAGAAGTGTTGTCCATGATGGTATCACCTATTGGGTGTTCCCCTCATCGGAGGATATTGCTGGATTACAAGTTGAGGAATTAGAAAGTTTGCGCATGACGAAAAAGAAATCCGAATATCTCATTGGGGTTGCTCAACTTATGGTTGAAGAAAAATTAACAAAAGAAAAGTTATTAAATTTAAGTAATCATAAGGATGCCGAGAAAATGTTAGTTAAAATCCGAGGTATTGGTCCGTGGACGGCTAATTATGTTTTAATGCGTTGTCTAAGATACCCCTCTGCCTTTCCTATTGATGATGTAGGTCTGCACAATGCGATTAAACATCGATTAGGAAAAGAACTAAAACCCACCAAAGAAGAAATCATAAAACTAGCAGTAAATTGGACGAATTGGGAGTCTTACGCAACATTCTATTTGTGGAGGTACCTTTACTAAAGACGTATAGATTTACAATGGATGAAAAAACTAAGAGAAACGATTTTACTAAGGAGCATATATTTAATGAAGTCCATTAAGCCAATTAAGATTACCTCTAAACATACGGATCAACCATATGAAAAATTAACCTCAGCAGAATTGGGTAAACTTTGGGCTGTCTATATGGGAAATACCATGTCCAAATGTGTAATTAGTTATTATCTCCAGCATGTGAATGACAAGGACATAAAAGAAATCCTGAAAAATGCTCTAACCATCGGTAACGAATTTCTTAAAGACATTAAAACTATATTTGAAAAAGAGCATTTCCCCATTCCTATTGGCTTTACGGAGGATGATGTTAATTTAGGAGCTCCTAGATTATTTGCTGATGAATTTTATCTTCATTATTTAAAATACGCAGCTAAAGCAGGGCTGAGTCTCTACTCCACTGCGATTCCATTAATGCTTAGAAAAGATGTAAGGGATTTTATCTTAAAGTGTAATCAATTAACCACTGATTTGTTAGTAACCCTTAATGATACATTAAAAGAAAAGGGGTATTTAACGAGGCCGCCGGTGATCCCGATTCCAGAAAAGGTTGAATTTGTACAAAAGGAAAGTTATTTTAATGGTTTCTTAGGTCATGTCCGCCCTTTACACGGTCTGGAGATTGCTCATTTATACGATAATATGGAAAATAATTCAACAAGCAAAGTACTATTAATTGGCTTTGGACAGGTAGCGCAAACAGAAAAAGTAAGAGAATTTATGCATCGCGGAAAAGAAATCACCATGAAGCATATTGAATCTTGTAGACAACAGTTACATAAAGAGGATTTGCCTGCACATCCACTTTTGGATGACTTGGTAGAAAACTCAACATTTGCCCCATTCTCAGATAAACTTATGATGTTTCATAAAATTGATATGTTCAGCATGAAAATCAGATCCTATGCGAATGCTTCATCCCTTAACGGGCGGCATGATATTGGTGCTATGTACAGCAAATTTTTATTGGATATAGGGCTTTATGTACAAGATGGTGCTAAGATATTTATTGAGGAAGGATGGATGGAACAACCGCCTCAAGCAGTTGACCGAGATTCCATGTCTTCGAATAAATAAGATAAAAAAAGAATGAGCTGCCTGCCCATTCTTTTTTTATCTTATTTTTCCCAAAGTTCTATCCGTCTTCCCTCTGGATCTGCAATCCAAGTAAAGGTACCGAACTCACTCTTCTCAGGTTCTTTAAGTAAAGAAATCCCTAGTTTTTGCAGGTGTTTTACACATTCATTCATATCTTCAACCTGAAAATTCAACATCACCTGCTGCTCCATTGGAAAATAATCACTATCCTCTTTAAAGAGTGAAAAGATGGTTTCATTTCCTTCTTTAGAAGGAAAGATGGTTCCATTCCATTCGTTATCCAATGGTATTCCTAATACCTCTTTATACCATTTTTTTAGTTCAGTGATATTACTAGACCTCCAAAAGACTCCACCAAAACCTATTACATTCATACACTCACCTCAAATTTCGTCGTACCTTTTATTTCTATTTTCAACCCCTTTAATCCTTTATATTTTTTTAAAGCCTTTTTTTCTCAACCGCTTTTGCCTAAAATGTGGAATGTCGAAGAATGGTCACAAACGATAAACGCTTAAAAAATTAGTCTCCCGCATTTTGTGCGGGGGATTTCTTTATTATCAAGTGTTTTACCCTAATATCCTATTATTTTCCTATAGAAAATCTAGATTAAAATCTATTTGTATAATAGATAAATTGAATTTAATAGAATGAAACTATTCATTATAATCAATTGAGCAAGGAAATAACTAGTGTACTAAAGTACAAAATTAATGAGGTGAAATGTTTTATGCAAAAATGGTTAATTGGTATCATTTTATTTATGCTTGTTTTTTCATTGGCAGCTTGTGGGCAAGCTGAAGATAAAGCAAAAGAAGGTAATGAAGGAAAAGAAGATAAAAAGACTGAGGAAGTATTTAAAATTGGTGCGATTCCTGATCAAAATGCAGCCTTCCTTCAAACAGGAATGGAAGCTGTTGCAAAGCAGTTAAGCGAAGAAACTGGTATGAAAGTCGAATATGTACCTTCTGTTGACTACGCAGCACTCGTTACAGGATTCCAACGTGGTGAAATACATTTAGCATGGTTTGGCGGTTTAACAAGCGTGCAAGCAAGAAATCTTGTCCCAGATGCTGAATCAATTGTTCAACGACCTCGTGACGCTGAGTTCAAATCTGTATTCATTACCCAAGAAGGCTCAGGTATAAATACTTTGGCTGATTTAAATGGAAAATCCTTCACATTTGGCAGTGAAAGCTCTACCTCAGGACATTTAATGCCGCGTTTTTTCTTAGCAGAAGAAGGTATTGATGCTAACACAGACTTTAATGGAAAGCCTAACTTCTCAGGCTCTCATGATACAACATACAAGTTAATCGAATCAGGTTCCTTCCAAGCAGGTGCGTTAAACATTTCTGTTTGGGAAGCAGCAGTAAAAGAAGGAAAAGTAGATACAAACAAAGTGAAAGTATTCTATACTACACCAGATTATTATGATTATAACTGGACAATTAATAGCAATGTTGCAGATGTATTTGGAAGTGATGCTAAGGAAAAGGTAAAAGAATCACTCCTATCTATGCCAGGCGACACTAAAGAGATTTCTGATTTGTTCCAAACAGACAAATTTATTGAAACAAAAAATGAGAACTATGGAAAGATTGAAAAAGTTGCCAAAGAATTAGAGATTATAAAGTAGTAGGTGTTGTTACATGTCATCCAAAACGATGATTGAAGCAAAAAACATATCAAAACATTTTGAGCGGAAGATAGCCCTATCTTCCCTTTCTTTTTCTATCATGCAAGGTGAATTGGTTGCCTTAATTGGACCAAGCGGTGCTGGAAAAACCACTCTGTTGAATTCTATTGCTGGAATTTTATCACCTGAGGACGGAGAACTCCTCATTGACAGTAAACCCCTCAAAGATTATAAACGAGGCAAAAGGTTTGCGAAGAAAATAGGTGTGATTCGTCAGCAGTTCGATTTAATTGGTCCTCTTGCTGTTATTCATAATGTCCTCGCTGGTAAATTATCAGAGTGGAGTCTTATTAAATCCTTATTTTCCCTGCTAGTCCCCCAAGATAAAGAATTGGCATTAACAGCACTTGAAAGAGTCGGTTTAAAGAATAAACTTTACGAAATTACTGCTACACTTTCAGGCGGTGAACAACAGCGTGTGGCAATGGCAAGATTAATGGTACAGAACCCAGAAATCATTCTTGCAGATGAACCAGTAGCTTCACTCGACCCTGCAAGGGCAGATGATGTGCTCAGCATGCTGACAAATATCGTTACTGAGAAAAATCAAACATTACTTGCCAGTCTGCATTCAGTAGAATACGCCAAGAAATACTTTACGAGAATCATTGCTCTCAAAAATGGTGAAATATATTTTGATTTGCCAACAGAAGAAGTAACATATGAAAAATTAAATGAATTATACCAACTAAAGGAGCAGGGTTCAGATGATTAAGCTAATCCCCTCCCTTAGATTGCATAAAAGATTCATTCTTTCGTTACTGTTGATCATGGTTTTCGTTTGGAGCCTTTCCTCTATACAGTGGAACTCAGAACTTTACCATGCTGGCGGCATTCCTACCATGCTGCAAATATTTGAAGGGTTAATTCAGCCAAATTTGGACCCTGTACTTTTATTAGTGGGTTTAGAATCGGCTTGGATTACCCTTGCCTATGCGGTTGCTGGGATGTCGCTAGCAATAGTTTATGCTTTTATTGTTGGTGTATTAGCCTCAGGAACATTAACTTCCAGCAAATTATCGCGGATTATTTCTAAAGTGTTTTTTCGAGGGATTTTAGGTTTTACTCGTTCGATTCATGAATTAATCTGGGCCTGGCTTTTTGTGGCAGCAGTTGGACTTTCCCCCTATGCCGCAATCCTGGCACTAGCGATTCCATACGGTGGAATTTTAGGACGGATTTTTGCAGATATGTTAAATGATGTTCCAGAGCAGCCTATTCTCGCTTTGAAATCAGCAGGCTCCACCCGCCTGCAAACACTTCTCTATGGCTATCTTCCATTGATTTGGTCAGATTTTATTAGTTATACCATGTACCGCTTTGAGTGCGCCATTCGTTCCTCAGCGATAATGAGCTTTGTTGGCCTTGGCGGTCTGGGTTTTCAAATCCAATTAGCACTTGCAGATTTGAAGTATGATTCCGTTTGGACATTTGTCTTTTTCCTAATCGCTCTCGTGATTTTTGTGGATGGTTGGAGTAATTTCGTCCGTAAAGGATTAACAGAGCATAAACGAAGGAAAGGACTAAATTCAGGGTGGCTCTCCGTCCTATTTGCACTTCTCTTAATTGTCGCTTCCTGGTTTTATATCACAATTGCTGAAAAAGCTAATTTAGGAGAATTATTATCAGAGAAAAATCTGGAATATGCTAGTAAGTTTTTCGGTGGACTCCTTGGAATCAATCAAGAAAACCCAGCATTCCTTAATGGAGAAAGCTGGTCATTAGTGTTGAAGCTGACAATGGAGACTCTTGAAATGAGTATCATCGCAATAGGATTTGCAACGATTGTCGCTTTCATAACCGTTATTCCAGCCGCTAGAAACATAGCGAATGGAAGTCTTACCTTACAAAAAAATTGGTATAACAGAATACTTTACGGTGTAATCCGCCTTTTTTATATCTTTTCAAGATCGGTTCCAGAATTAGTTTGGGCAATGATGATTATTTTCATATTTAAACCTGGTATCTTACCCGGAGCATTAGCCCTTGCCCTTCACAACTTTGGTATTCTCGGTAAACTCTGGGCAGAGGTTGTCGAAGATATGGATCCAAGACCTATCCGCAACCTAGCAACTGCTGGAGCTTCTAAAATAGAAATCCTATTTTATGGAATTCTTCCGATAGTACTCCCTAGATTTCTCACGTATATTCTCTATAGATGGGAAGTAATTATGAGGACGACCATTGTTGTTGGTTTTGTAGGTGCTGGCGGTCTGGGGATGGAGTTTAAACTCGCAATGAGTTATTTTGATTATACACAAATTACCTTATTGTTACTTTGTTATATGATTCTCGTCATCATTGCAGATTTTGCTTCTGAAACAACTCGAAAAGCAGTTAAATAAGAGCACATGTCATCCTGACTTGTGCTTATTTTTTGCGTTTTTTTCTGCTAATCATTTGCTAGTAATTGCTAATTAGTTGCTATCTAAATGATAGCATGTTTAATTGATGCCTTTTGGCTGTTTTGCAAAATTAAATGAAATAAAAAATTGAATTACTTGTATTGGATTCATGTTTTCTATTATTCTAAGCATAGCACCCAAAATTTAATCAATAGTATACATATGGATTTGAAGTGTTCAGATCATATAGGAGTTGGAGTATTTGGAAACAAAAAGAGCTTTACCTATTTTATTTTTAGTCATGTTTTTAGTGATGATCGGTTTTGGAATCATCATCCCTGTTCTGCCTTTTTATGCAGAAGAGATGGGGGCATCCCCTACACAACTCGGATTATTAATGGCTGTTTATTCACTCATGCAGCTGATTTTTGCGCCATTTTGGGGTAAATTATCCGACCGAATCGGTCGTAAGCCGATCATGATGATGGGCATTGCTGGATTATCGTTATCATTCTTTATGCAGGCGATGGCTACGGAGCTTTGGATGTTATTTGCAGCGCGTATCATTGGCGGAATGTTATCTTCTGCAAATATGCCAACTGCAATGGCCTATGTTGCTGATATAACAACCCCAGAAAATCGTGGAAAAGGAATGGGCATTATAGGGGCAGCTGTTGGACTTGGTTTTGTATTTGGTCCTGCCATTGGTGGTATATTTTCAAAATCAAGTATGAGTATGCCTTTTTATTTAGCTGGTGCATCTTCGTTAATAACCTTAGTCATTATTTTCTTTTTCTTGAAAGAATCCTTACAAAAAGATAATGCAGAAGTGAACCAAGGGAAAACACAATCACGATGGAAAGCATTTTCTGGTCCTGCAGCGGTATTGTTTTTATTACAGCTGTTAATCTCTCTTTCATTATCTGGCTTAGAAGCGACCTTTGCCTATTTTGCTGCAAAAAAAGCAGGATTAGGAGCCATACAGCTAGGATATATTTTCATGATTATGGGTTTTGCTGGTGCGATGGTACAAGGCGGTTTGGTTGGCAGATTAACAAAGAACTACGGAGAAGGTAAAGTTATTCAAGGTGGAATTATTGTCTCGGCGGTAGGTTTTGCTTTAATCCTTCTAGTAGACAGTTTTACAACTGCAGCTATATTTTTATCCATCTTTGGGATTGGAAACGGCGTAATTCGCCCGAGTGTCTCTTCCCTGCTGACGAAAACTACAGATTCTGGTCATGGAAGTGCAACTGGACTCCTTTCCTCTTTTGATTCATTAGGCAGAATTGTTGGACCTCCCCTGGGTGGCTGGTTATTTTCACTTTCAATCGGCTTACCTTATATATCTGGTGCAATCATTTCAGTTATAGCCTTAGTAGTTTATCAATTTTATCGTTCAAAAGCTTTAGTCTTAAAAACAAACTAGCATATGTCATTAGGACATGCATAAGATAGGTTACGAGGATGTACTTGTTAAAAGGAGTTGAGATGAATGAAGATACTCTCTCATTTCACGACGTTTTTCTTCCTATGTATCATAGTTGCTCTTGTAGCCTATCTTGATTCTCCGTACTCATTTATCCATAGTGGCTATTCCTATTCCACCAGTGAACCAGCTATGGCACAGCCTGTCGACGTAGAACCGCCAACTGATGTGCCGGTTTTAGAAAATCGGCTTGATAGTGTTAAACAAATGGATGGTTATTACGTGGAAATCTATCAGGAATACGAAGTTTATTACGATGAAGAAGGAAACGTAGTCAAAAGAGATCCTACATCAAAAACAGAAAGTGTCCGCTATTGGGATGAACCTTAAAAGCTGTCGAGTAATCATCGACCGCTTTTTCTTTTTTTGCCAGTTAAACGAAGAAAAACTAAATAAAACTTGATAATCGAACTAATGTTCGATTATAATAATTTTATAACCTTTGTTTAAACTCCAAATTTAAAGAGCAATAATAATTGGAGTATAAGGTGAAAATTATTGTACTTATTAAAGGAGACTAAAAAATGATTAAACCCTATTTAATGTTTAACAGAGAATGCGATGAAGCTTTTAAATGGTATCAAAAAGCTTTTAATGGAGAAATAATTGCCATTCAAAAATATGGGGATATGCCTCCAAATCCCGACTTCCCTGTTGCTGAAAGTGAAAAAAACCTTGTTTTACATGCTGAATTAAAATTAACAGAAACCGGGTATATAATGGGTTCTGATTATCAACAAGAATTACAAGGTGCTGATAAAGTGTGTATTAGTGTGGAGCTAAATTCTGAGGAGCATGCTATGAACGCTTGGAACGTACTTAAAGATGGTGGAACTGTCCATAATGAGCTTCAACCAACATTTTTCGCTAAACTTCATGGTTCGGTGAAAGACAAATTTGGCGTAACCTGGATGTTTACTGTTAGATAGAAAACAGAAATCCGAAGGAAATCAAAAGGCTTCCCAATTACTTGGGAAGCCCTTAATTATTTGTCTTGATTTTAAGAAGTCTTAAACTATTTAATTTGAAGGTTGTAAAAAAATCGAAGCTCTTCATCGAGACTTTGTAGAATATTCATAGGCAATTTTAGAAAACCTAAAAGTATATGGAGGTGAATAAGATGAAAAAATGGCTCTATAGTTTAATTTGTGTTGCTTTTATAGGCTTTCTTACAGCTTGTGGAGGCGGTGATGATGAGACAGAACAAGATACCACAACTACAGAGGAACAAGCAGGCGATGAACAGGAACAAACAGCTGATGCAGGGAATGGAGAGGCTCTATTTCAGCAAAGCTGTTCTTCTTGTCATGGTGGAGATTTAAAAAGTGGAGGAGCTCCAGATTTAGATAAAATCGGGTCACAATACTCCAAAGATGAAATATTAAATATTATTGAAAATGGTAAAGGCGGTATGCCTGCAGGACTTCTTAAAGGCGATGACGCAGCTGCTGTTGCTTCGTGGCTTGCAGAGAAAAAATAAAAGTAGGTAAAAACCAGAATGGACATTCCAATCTGGTTTTTTTTGAGCGAATAACGATAAGAGCAATTATTTGATTGATAAAATAGTTTACACTACAATTAAGTAGTTAATGAACATTAAAAATGGTAAGGAGAAAAATATGAAGTTTAAATTAATAGTCTTGGTCCTCATTTCTATTCTACTTATTACAGCATGTGGACAAAAGACACTTAGCGAGCCAATTACATTACATAACCAGGATCAGAAGGAAGTATCGTTTCCTTTGGAAAAACCAACCGTATTCTTTTTTATCACTTCCTACACCTGAGGACTCTGCCACCAGCAACTAGTTCAGTTGCATGAAAATATCGGAAAATTAGAAGGCATGGATGTAGAAATGTATGTAATTAGCAAAGATCTACCCGAGGAACAACTACAATTATACAAAGAATTAGAAAGTATTTATGGTAAGAGCCTCCCCTTTGTTTCTGATCCAGATTTGGAATTAATCGATTTCATGGGTATGAAAAATGGTGATGTTGCATATAGAGGCTATGGGATGCTAGACCAAGATGGAAAAGTCGTTTTTAAAAGTGTGAATGATCACTGGGGAGAGCAAATTGATAAAACAGTTGAAGAAATTAAAAATGAATACAATAAACTAAAATAAACAACAGGTGGCCACAATCAACTCGATTGTGGCGCCTGTTGTTTATAAAGAATTACACCCCTAATAGTATTTTTATTAATTTCGATACCACTGTGCCGCAGCCTCTACTTCTTCTCTTGTCAATTGATGTCCTCGACGCTCCCAGTGAAGGACAACCTTTGCATTCGCTTTTACTAATAAGGATTGTAATTCTTCTGATTCCACTGGTGGACAAATGGGGTCATTGGTTCCAGCTGCGATAAATACGTGCTTTCCCTCTAAATTTGGAAGATCTATTCCCCTTCTAGGTACCATAGGATGATGTAGAATCGCACCCTTTAGAGCATTTTCGTAGTGAAATAGTAAACTTGCTGCAATGTTAGCTCCATTTGAGTATCCGATTGCAATGATATTATCACGGTCAAAATCATAATTCACCGCTGCTTCATCAAGAAATTCATTTAATTCCTTTGTTCGGAAAATCAGGTCTTCTTCATCAAATACCCCTTCCGCTAATCTACGAAAGAATCGCGGCATTCCATTTTCTAGTACATTTCCACGAACACTTAAAACCGATGCTTCGTCATCAATCATTCCTGCTAGGGGCAGCAAGTCTAATTCATTTCCACCTGTACCATGCAGCATTAAAAAAGTTGGCTTTGTTAAATCTTTTCCCTTATTAAATATGTGTTTCATTTCTATCTACCTCCAGAACCTCATTTTAACGTAAGAATCTCTAATACAAGATATTTATTAATAATTATTTAAGCTTCTACTTTACTCTTTACTTTTTTGAGAAGTGTTATGATTGTTTCTACTTCATCTCCACTTAAAGAACTAAAAAGATCATCAACTAATTCCTGATGCTTGGGCATAATTCCCTTCATTAATTGAATTCCATCATGTGTTAAGGTTACATGAATAATTCGGCGATCCTCTGGACAATCATTTCGACATAACAAGCCTCTTTTTTCTAATTTATCGATTACATAGGTCATAGAACCGCTAGATATTAAGATTCTGCTGCCAATCTGCTGAATGTTTTGTTTTCCATGTTGGAAAAGTACCTCTAATACGGCAAATTCCGTAACACTCAATTTGTTTTTCGTCATTTCATCTCTTATTACTTCTTGGATAGATTTAGATGTTTGCATTAATAACAAAAATGGCTGGTTGGTACATATGTTATCCATATAATCACCTCCTAAACTATTTTGATTTCGAATATCTTGAATATGAGATAATAATAAAACAAATTTCTATTCTAGTCAAATCCCTTTTATTGAAATTTGTAGATATCCCGCAATATTCTCTTTATAACAATAAAAAATGCGAAACCTCGTAGATTCCGCACTAACATTATTTATATACGAGTGGTTTAATCATTTGGTTATCTCCTATTAAAGTGATTTCACTAAATGGTGTTGGTGATCCTACTTTTGCATTTGACGAAATTACGCTCCCGCTTCCAACGACGGAGCGGTAGATCTCAGCATTTTCACCAATAATCGTGTTAGGTAAAATAACAGAATCCTTAATAATTGCCCCATGGCCTACTGTCACACCGTAAAACAGCACAGAATTTTCAACCTTTCCATAAACCTTGCAGCCTTCACTTAAAATGGATTGGTGTAGGGAAGCATTTCCATCTAAATACATAGGTGGATGGCTTATTCCATTCGTATATATAATCCATTCTTCATTTTTAAGTATCGGGTTAGTGTTTACAGATAAAAGGTCCATGTGTGCTTCCCAAAAGCTTTGGACGGTACCAACATCCTTCCAGTAGCCATTAAAGTGATACGCATGTAAATGGCAGTTATCCTCAATCATAGATGGTATAACATCCTTGCCAAAATCTTTTGTAGAAAATGGATTGTTTTCTTCTATTTCTAAAGATTTCTTTAATATAGACCAATTAAATAAATAAATCCCCATTGATGCTAAATTTGACTTTGGATAAATGGGCTTTTCCTCAAACTCGATGATCCGATTTGACTCAGGATCAATATTCATGATTCCGAATCTTCTTGCTTCACTCCAAGGGACTTTAATGACTGAAATGGTAACATCCGCTCCAGAGCGCTTATGCTCTTCTACCATATGACTGTAATCCATTTTATAAATGTGATCACCTGAAAGGATAAGTACATATTCTGGGTTTTGATTTTCAATATAGCGGAAATTTTCGAAAACGGCATGTGCGGTACCTTCATAGCTGCTATCTTTATTATCATATTGTTTTGGCTGCAGTATAGCCACTCCGCCAATTTTTCGGTTAAGCCCCCATTTTTCACCGTCCTCAATATAATTCTGCAGGCTTTCTTGTTTGTATTGTGTAAGGATTCCAACTGTATCAATCTTAGAGTTTTTACAATTACTTAGTGCAAAATCAATGATTCGGTATTTACCTCCAAAGGGGACAGCTGGCTTTGCTAAATTCTGAGTTAATTCCTTTAGCCTTGTTCCCTTCCCTCCTGCCAACAACATGGCAACACATTGTTTTCTTGTCATGGGGTTCCCTCCTTTTTATAATACAATTTCCGTTATGTAATACTTACTTGCCATCATTGTAGCACCTGTGTTAAATGGGAAATATCTATAAATTGCGACCGGTTAATCATTTATTCGACGTTATTTCTTTTATCTATCAAAAATAAACAAGAAATAGTTATTGACAAGGAACAAATACAAACTGTTTATGTCGAATATGAACGATGTAATAATTGAAAAATATGAAAATTATGTGAATAAATTTTCTCGCAAAAAAAACACGCTGATTTTGTATCAATCAGCGTGTTTTTATAAATTTTAATGTCCGACTGCCTTTTCAAGATTACCTGGCTTATTATGAACTGCTAACTTTTCTAACAATTTATTACTCTCTTTATTTAGACCTATTAACTGAACTTTAATGCCATTCTGATGGTATTTTATGATTACTTTATCAATGGCTCCTACAGCCGAGTCATCCCATAAATGTGCTTGTGTTAAATCAATCGTTACGTCTTTTACCTCCTCATTGTAAAGAAAGCTTTCTACAAATTCTGTTGCAGATGCAAAGAATAATTGACCTGAGACGGTGTAGACTTTTTTATGTGAACCTTTTGAAGGTAATGTGGTTACTTTTACTTTTGAAATCTTTGAAGCGAAGAAAATGGCACTTAATAAAATTCCAACCAAAACACCTTTTGATAAATCATGTGTCACAAGAACCGTCCCCACGGTCGCAATCATCACAATCGTATCAGAAATTGGGGTCTTATGAATGTTTTTTAAAGCTGACCAATCAAATGTGCCGATGGAAACCATGAACATGACACCAACTAATGCTGCCATTGGAATTTGTACCAAGAGATCATTTAAAAGGATGATTAAGATCATTAGAAAGACACCTGCTACTAACGCTGATAACCTGCCTCTACCCCCGGATTTCACGTTAATAACTGATTGACCAATCATAGCACAGCCAGCCATACCGCCGAAAAACCCTGATACAATATTTGCGATTCCTTGTCCTCTTGCTTCCTTATTCTTGTCACTAGTGGTATCCGTCATATCGTCCACAATGCTAGCTGTTAATAAAGATTCCACCAACCCAACAATCGCTATAGATAGTGAATAGGGGAAAATGATTTGTAATGTTTCAAAGGTTAACGGAATATCAGGTATTAAGAAAAATGGAAGAGTCTGAGTCAATTCGCCCATATCACCTATCGTACGTACTCCACTTCCAGTCATTACTGCAATTACGGTAATGGTGATAATCGCTACTAATGGAGATGGAACAACCTTGGTAAAACGTGGGAAGATATAAATGATGGCTAAGGCTCCGGCTACCATCGCATACATTGCCCAGGATTCTCCAACAAAGTGGGTTAATTGTGCAGAAAAAATTAAGATCGCGAGTGCATTAACGAATCCAATCATGACGGAACGCGGTACAAATTTCATTAACCGGCCTAATTTGAGAACGCCCATTACGATTTGAATTACACCCGTTAGGATGGTTGCAGCAAGCAGGTATTGCAGCCCGTAATCTGCCACTAACGTTACCATGACCAAAGCAGTCGCACCCGTTGCTGCGGAAATCATTCCAGGTCTTCCCCCTACAAATGCGATGACAACAGCAATACAAAAAGATGCATACAAACCGATCATCGGGTCCACTCCAGCAATAAGTGAGAAGGCTATTGCTTCTGGAATTAATGCCATAGCGACCACGATTCCGGATAGTACATCCCCCTTGATATTACCGAACCATTGATCTTTAAGTGTGTTACTTTTCATGAAGCACCTCTTTTCAATTCTATATTTTTTGTTGACTTTCAACTCTCATGAAAGCCAGGGCCGTTGTGAACAAATCACAGTATAAATGATTGTGACAAATTTGTGAAATGGAATGTAAGCGCGCACATTAATCCTTTCTACTGTTTTACTCTCCCTTTCTCTAGTTTTCTATCTGATTCTGTGAAAAACTAAAAAACAGAAGGGTCTATGCCCTTCTGTTTTCTCTATTCAAGCTCATTTTTTAATACTTCATTTAAGTCGGTCCAATCTAATATTCGAGGATAGTTTAAATGCCGATTATATGACTGGTCCCTAACAAACACTTTTAAGGAATCATGTGAAAGTGTATCTAATACCTCAGCTTTATCATCAAAATAATAATCTAACTTTAATTCTTTGATAATTTCAACCTTCTCATGATCTTGCATTCCATAATAAAAACGGTCATCGCGAACAGGGAAACCTTGTTCTTTCATCCATTTTTTCGTCCGTTCTCCATGTTCCTTCGGCCTCGCAGTTATGTAATAAATTTCATGCCCTTTTTTAGCTAGTTCCTGTAATATTTCAACCGCATTTGGAAAAGGAGGGCAGTCCGTATAATAAATCTCCTCTAATGAAGTTTTCCACATTTCACTTCCCTCTTCATCAGTTAATCCAAAGGGCTCGTGGATTTCAACCCTTTTTAACTCGTGGAATACTTCGGATGGTACGTTTTTGTTTAACCTTTTATTGTAAATCGTAAATGCATGTTCTCTCAGGTTGATTAAAGTATCATCAATATCAAAACCAAATTTCATATCAAAGCCCCTCGTGAGAGTATATCGGATATCCTGTAAATTTATAATCGCTGCCGATTTGCTGCAAAGATAGATTAGTTAAATTCACTGCGTCTCTCATTTTATCAAACCCAGCCCCAGCTAAAAAGGATGGAGCATTGTGACCGCCAATTATTTTTGGAGCCATATACAAGACTACTTTATCAATTAATTTTTTTTCTAAGAACGACCAGTTGACCGTTCCTCCTCCTTCAATTAAAACAGAAGAGACTAATTTTTCACCTAATAGTTGAAGGACTTCCTCGGGATTAACATTTTTTGATCCTGTCGTTTGAAATACCATTACTCCAGCGTCCTCGAGGATTTTTCGCTTTTCTTTGTCAAAATTCTCGCTTGTAAATATCCATGTTTCAGCCAGGTTATCCGTAATCACCTTCGATTCTAAAGGGATTCTTAAAGTAGAATCTAAAACGATTCGAATCGGATTACGGCCATTTGGTATTCGTGTAGTAAGCTCAGGATCATCCTTAATTACTGTGTTTACCCCAACTAGGATGCCCATATTTTCATTTCTAAGATGATGAACATCTCTTCGTGCTTCCTCAGAAGTAATCCATTTACTATCAAAGGAATGTGTAGCAATTTTCCCATCTAGGGTGATTCCTGCTTTCAATGTAACAAACGGTTTTTTCTCAACAATAAATTTATTAAAAACTTCGTTCATATTTTGTGATTCTTCTTGACGTACTCCAACAATAACTTCGATTCCGGCATCCTCTAGAATTTTTACACCATTCCCTGATACAACCGGATTAGGATCAAGGGTTGCAATCACAACCTTTTTAATTCCTGCTTCTACAATAGCTACGGCACAAGGTCCTGTCCTTCCGTGGTGGGAACACGGTTCAAGGGTCACATAAATGGTACCGTCTTTTGCTTTATCACCAGCCATCCGAAGCGCGTGAATCTCTGCATGCGGTTCTCCTGCCTTCAAGTGAGTACCTATTCCTACTACACGGTTATCATTGACAATAACTGAACCGACCAATGGATTGGGGTCTGTTTGGCCTTTCATCGCCTGTGCATTTTTTAATGCCAAATCCATATAAAATTCATGATTAGTCATTTGGATAAGTCCTTTCATCTGCTTCTAGATGACCTGACTTTTTAATTTTTGTCTGTAAATATTTCTCATTGTATTCAGAAATATCTCCCCATAAAGGCTGACGTCCTGAGACCTCTAAACCGGCTTCTTTTAACGCATTCAATTTTTTTGGATTGTTTGTCATTAAGGTTACTGGTTTTCGACGAATAGCTTTTAGAACCTGAATGGCATCACCATAGTTCCTTGAATCATCAACAAACCCTAAACCTTCATTCGCTTCTACTGTGTCATATCCGTTTTCTTGTAGTACATAGGCCATTGCTTTACTAAATAAACCGATTCCTCTGCCCTCATGGTTAGCTAAATAGAACAATGCACCTGTTCCATGCTCTTGAATCATTTTCATCGATTGCTTAAGCTGGTAGCCGCAATCACAGCGCTTACTGCCAAAAATATCACCAGTATGACAAATGGAATGCATGCGAATAATCGCATCCGCTCCATACTCAAAGTCTCCATAAACTAAGACACTTGACTGCTGAAATTCAGCTAAGTTAGAAGATGATAATTTATCGATAATCCTTTCGAAGTCCTCTGTAACCTCATTACAATTTAACCAGCAGTACCATTTGAACTCCACAGTTTCTCCGTATAAATTAACGGGAAGCTTTATAGGTCCGACTAAATAAATGGCCCCTTTTTCCGTTTTTATTAATTGGATTTTATCTTCTAATACCGAAAGTACCTTAGAATCAAGACCTTGTTTCATTTATATATCCCCTTTTTTTATTAGTTTGTCATATTCATTTTTATTTCATGCTTATCCTTGAGCGGGATATGGGTAATTTTTTTATAACCCTTAAGAGGGAGCAATCTAATGAGAGCTCCCTAATAACTCCTATTTTATTATCAATCCTAATAATCGTGCAAATCCTAAGGCTTGCTCTTCTGTAACTTCACAGCCAGCTATATCTTTTATAGAAACATTTATTCGATCAAAGGTACAGGTACTTAAATCAATCCCCTTTAAAGGGGTTTGTTCAAAATTGGCTTCATTTAAATCACATTCTTTAAATGCCACCTTAGTAAAATTAGATTCATAATAGTCAGCATTGCGAAGTAAACATGAATCAAAACGTACTTGCTTTAGTTTGGAATATCCAAACGAAATCAAATTTGCATTGCAATTTTGAAACAAAACATTCCCGAGTGAGGCGTCGGAAAGATTAAGTCCAAGGATTTTAGAGTCTTTAAATTCAACACGATGAATGCTTCCATCTCTAAAATCTGTATTGGATAAATCACAGTGATCAAAAATAACGTCTGTTAATTCGATACCTTTAAAAGAAACATCTATAAAAGTGACATTTTTAAAAATAACTTGTTCGAACCGTATTCTATGTATTTCTTCACTCTTAATGGAACAATCATTTATGATACTCATTTCATAATAAGGCTCTTCCATTGGTTGAAAACCTATAGATGTTAAACCATCTGGAATTTTGGGTTGTTGAATTTTAAAAGTATTTGCCATTTTAAAACCATCCTTACGAATAATCTAATAGAAAAGACCTTTGTTAAACAAAGGTCTTTATTAACTACTATTCACCTAAATCGACATTGTGATAAATTCGTTGAACATCTTCAAGATCTTCCAATACATCAATCATTTTTTCGAATTTTGCTTGTGCATCCTCAGGAAGAGTCAATTCGTTTTGTGCCAGCATCGTTAATTCTGCGACAGTGAATTCAGTGATTCCCACATTTTTAAATGCTTCTTGAACGGCATGGAACTGTTCTGGTTCAGCATAAACGATAACGGATTCATCTTCTTCTAAGATGTCACGTACGTCAACATCAGCTTCCATTAAGATTTCAAGAACTTCATCGGCTGTTTTTCCTTCAAGACCAATAACCGCTGTGGCATCAAACATATAAGCAACAGATCCGCTAACTCCCATGTTTCCGCCATTCTTACCAAATGCAGCACGAACGTCAGATGCTGTACGGTTCACGTTATTGGTTAAAGCGTCAACGATAACCATTGAACCATTAGGACCGAAACCTTCGTAACGAAGCTCAGAGTAGCTTTCTTCTGAACCGCCTTTAGCTTTGTCTATCGCACGGTCAATAATGTGTCTTGGTACATTGTACGTTTTAGCACGTTCTAATACAAATTTTAAAGCTTGATTAGATTCAGGGTTCGGTTCCCCACTTCTCGCTGCTACATAAATTTCAACTCCAAATTTTGCATAAATACGGCTTGTATTTGCATCCTTTGAGGCTTTCTTTTCTTTAATATTGTTCCATTTACGGCCCATACTGTCCACTCACTTTCAATATTGACTCTACATAAGAATAGTAATAGAAATAGATTGCATCTTCAACCAATTTCTGAAAATCATACGTTAATGCAAATAATATTATACCGTATTTGGGCAATTTGTTAAGTAGTAAAAAGCATACTTTATAGCTGTAATGAAAAAAAGTCGGGAAAATAGTTCCTGACTTTTTTAGGATAATTTTAGTTTTGTGACAAATTTGAGTTCATTTTGAAACTTTTCTAGTATTTCTACAAAAGATGAATTGATTAATAACGGGAATAGATTTTCGAGTGCTTCCTGATAATTTTGCCCTAATGCTTCCCTCAAAAGAACATATTCGTGAAAAAGTAATGCTTTTTCAAAATCAATTCCAAGCTCATATAAGCCACGAAACAAAGTCTCTTTTGGAATTTGTTTAATCTTTTTATAGATTTTTTCATTTTTCTCAATGAATTTTTCTTCTAAATAACTCGTTACATAATCTCTGTATACCATTTGCCCAATATCATTTGTTTCTTTTTTTGTGTAATTAAAGCCAATGACACGGCCTTCCTTATTTTCACGTATAATAAAGGTTTTATTGCCTTTTAGATGTTGAATGAAGTTCTTTACACTTTTATCAAAAATTTTGTTGAATTGGATGATTTGATGAAGTTTGACAGCAAAATCTGTATTTTCTTCACCAATAACAAATAATCTGTCCACAATAGGCAATAGCTTTAATACTCCTTCAGAAAGCTGACTCGAGGCATCATAGATAATAATATCGAACTCTTTCTTCATTTTTTTTACAATCCGCTTTTGTTCTGTTAGTGTCAATTTAGAAAAATCATGGATTACCTCTTCAGAAAGACCTTCTTTTTCTAATGTGCCATAAGAAATAAATGCAGCCGATAAATCAGTATTCATTTTTAGCCAATGATAAATAGATAATGATAATTCCGTTACACCTGATTTTGCTTTTGGCGAATAAAAACCGACCAAGTACATATTACTCACCTGCCTTTTATTACTATAGTATTTAAATAAGGATATAAAGGTTAAAGACAAACTCTTGCTTCATCACTTTTTTAAAAAAAAGGCTCTAAATGTATGTTTTTATAAAAAAAGAATGACATCAAAATGATGTCATTCTTTGTGCTTCTTATCTAATCATTATCCTGAAGCTCTTGGGCTGCTTTCAAATCCGCCTCTTTTATGAGACCCATCACAAAATGGTTTCTTGTTGGACAGTCCGCACCTGCAAAGATAAACTTTTGCTTTTTTCGTATATTCATTACCTTCTGAATCAACTAATTGAAACTCACCGCTTACTTCCAATGGACCATTATCAGAAATTTTTATTCTATTTTCCATATATCCTACTCCCTTGCGTTTTTTATAAGTGAATAAAATTCAGCCCGAAGATCTGGTCGATTTTCATAGATGCCAAGAAGACTTGATGTTGTGGTAACAGTGTTCGCCTTCTTAATTCCTCTGCTGCACATACACATATGCTTCGCTTCTACGACAACAATTGTTCCTTCTGGATCTAATACTTCTTCAATCGCTTCCGCTATCTGTGTCGTAAGTCGCTCCTGGACCTGGAATCTTTTAGCATAGCCTTCCACCAAACGCCCCATTTTGGAAAGGCCGGTTATTTTCTCCTTTGGAATATAGCCAATATGAGCAACTCCAAAGAATGGAGAAAAATGATGTTCGCATAAAGAATAAAACTCGATATCTTTTATTAAAATAAGCCCCTTATGGTGGATATCAAAGGTTTTTTCTAAGTGAAGTTTAGGATCTTCATGATATCCTTCCGTGTACTCTAGGAAGGCTTTAAGCACTCTATATGGCGTTTCCTGTAATCCATCACGCTCTGGGTCATCACCGCAAAGTTTAATTAATTGTTTTATTGCTTCAGTAAAAGTCGTAACATTGGCTAAGTTACCATTTTCCTCAATGGTTTGCTTGTTAAATAAATGGGGAAATTTTTCACATAAAATAAGCAGCTGTTCACTCTTCAAAACCACATCATTCCTTTTTGATTTATAGGATTACTCATCCTCAATGATGATACGTGATGTGTTTTCAGTAATAGGTTCATTCAAAAGAACCCGAAATGCACAACATCCATCACCATTCTGAAGCCGTTTCTCTCTCTTTACAGAACACCCTAATAAATGAGTTAATACAGAAACGCTTACACTACAAAGTATTGGCCGCTTTATAGCAACATTATGGAATGGACAGTTACGCTCTATAAGGGAATAAGAATTATCTTTATTTTCTAGTTCCATAAATGAGTCATCTTTATTATAAAAGTCCTTTAATATGTCTAAGCGTTCGATTATACTTAATCCAGTTAATTTTGGTTCCCACTGGCGAATTCTTTCCTCAATCATCGCAGATAGCAGGTTTTTAAGTACATCTTCCCCTAGAAGTGTTAACGTATCGAAAACCTCAATCGTTAATTGATCATAATTTTTATTGAATAGATGTTCCCCTGCTGTGGTTAAGCGGTACTGCCATAAAGGACGGCCAACACCGTTATTCTCTGAAAAGCGAGTAACCCACCCTTCTTTTTCTAGTTGTACGAGGTGTTGACGTACGGCTTCGCCACTCATATCCATGCTTCCAGCCAGCTCGCTAATCGTCGATGATCCTTTATTTTTTATTAGGCCAATGATTCTACGGCGCGGTTCTGACAAATGATTAACGAGGATACTCATCAACAACCCACCCTTTTTCACCTTTGATTAAATATATTCAGGGAAAAGTATAATAGTTCAAGTTTTTTATTGGAAAATTTGATTTATTTAAAACTAGGATCTGTTATACTTGGCTGTTGATTTGTGCTCCACTAAGGAAAGCTTCTATGAATA
>NZ_NPDD01000021.1 GCF_002272245.1 Bacillus sp. 7884-1
GCACAAATCAACAGAATGCCAAAATCAATATTAAGCTTTAACATAATCTAAATCTAAAAAAGCCCTTTCGGCTGAAAGGACTGATTGACATTGTTATTAATATGTTGGGTAGCCATATGGATAGTACCCTGTTGGATATGGCGTTGGTACTGGATATGGTGCTGGGTACGGATAGGGATATCCACCATAGCCTGGAGATGCCCACGCTCCTGCTGCCAATCCCCCAACTAAACCTCCCACAAACGGAGCTCCACCATATCCTCCATAACCATATCCATGATAGTGACCATGATGCCCGCCATGATGTCCGCCATGGTGCCCGCCATGGTGCCCGCCATGGTGCCCGCCATGATGCCCGCCATGGTGCCCGCCATGATGCCCCCCATGATGACCTCCGTGGTGGCCTCCATGATGCCCACCGTGATGTCCGCCGTGATGCCCACCGAACCTACTTACATCCATCTTATTATTCATCCCCTTGCGAAAATCTTTCCTATTACTGTATGCAGGATAGGTGTCCAAGGGAATGGGCGCCCGCAGCATTCCTTCCTTAAATAATGGAAGGGGTGATATAATGAAAGAAATCGTTAAAGAGGTCGGTTCTATGAAAAAATCATTTCTAGTATCCTTGATTATATCTATCGTACTATTTCTAATATTGTCTCCTGTCCTATTTCAATTAATGGTTTATCTTCACCCAGTTGGTCTAGGTGTTATTTTATTCTGTTTGGTATTGGCAGTCTTCTTCATAGTCTTATTAATTCGCAAACAAACCTTACATCTTCCCTATTCAAAAATTCGTATTCTATTAGTACTTTACTCTATTGCTTTATTCATTTTGCTATTCTTTCGACCCAATGACCAAATCTATCAATCTATAAACCTTGTCCCCTTTTCCACCATTAGCTTTTATTTATCTGGTGAGGCGAACGGATTGGTTTCTTTTTATAATTTGGCAGCAAATATAGCCTTGTTCATTCCATTTGGAATTTTTCTGAAAATGAAACAACGCAGTATTTTTCAATTAGTTTATATTCCTATTCTTTTCATTTCCTTGTTAGAGTTGCTTCAATATTTTACTTTAAGAGGCAGCCTGGATATTGATGATTTTATCTTAAATTTACTAGGATTTTTTATTGGTTATCTTGAATATCCTCTTTTTTCAAAGATTTTTAAAATCTAAAAATAAAGAAAAATAAGGACCCCCCTGAAGGTGAATCCTTTACACTAATTTTAAACAAAGACGAGCAGTAACCATAGGTATAAACTTAGGAGTGTGAAGACTAATGTTGGCGGAATGACAATAATGGTAACTTTAATATACTCCAACCAGGATATTTTAATATTATTCTTCTTGAGGATATCCATCCATAGTAATGTTGCCAGGGTCCCTATAGGCAGGATTAAGGAACCGATATCACTCCCAATAATGTTAGCCAAGTAGACGGTCTGGGTTAATAATGGTTTTAATCCCATTTCAGTTAATGCCAGTGTCGAAACCATTAAGGCAGGATGGTTGTTAAAAATATTGGATAAGAAGGCTGTTATGATTCCCATGGTTACACTGGCGTGAAGTAAACTGCCATTAACAATGGAACTTAGTTGGTCCACCATCAGGGTCGTTAATCCAATATTGTGTAATCCATATATTAGAATATACATGCTGAAAGCGAAAATTAAGATATGCCAAGGAATTTTGGTTAAAACGTCTTTTGGATTTTTCTTTAAATGAATCCATCTCCAAATTAATAAAATGATTGAACCAAGAACAGCAACCAATGAAACAGAAATATTCAAAAATGAGGCGACAAATAGGCTGATCCTAACGATAAATACAAAGATGAGCATTTGGACCATTAGTTTCTTTTGTTTTTCAAACATATCCTCGTTTTTTCTTTGTAGTGGATGAAAGCGGTTGTTATTTAACAATGGCAAGGTGAAGGAATGGAGTCGGATTTCTTTAGGGATGTCCTTCCTGAAAACGAGGAGGAGCAGATAAGCCAAAAATAGTAGTCCTATGGTAGCTGGAACAAACATCATGGCTGTTTGTAGATAGAGATCCATACCGATAATTTTCAGTGCAATTAAATTGACAATATTACTTACTCCTATTGGTGCACTCGAAGCAGTTGCAATTAAGGCACCGCTTAATAAATAGGGAATCTTTTCGCGGTTCTTTAAACCGATATTTTTAAAAATTAAGATGAGTATTGGTGTGGTAATGAGAATACTGCCATCATTGTTAAAGAACATTGTCATCAAAAAACATAGTAATAATGTATACCAGAACAAACGAATTCCGGACCCTTTTGATACTTTTAACATTAGTGCTGCCGTCCATCTAAAGAAGCCGAAACTTTCCAGTACAATGGCCATAACGATGGTTGCGATAATCGTTACCGCCGCTCCTGTTACTTTCGAGCTTATATCCAACAAATCAGTTAGCGAAACGCTGCCGCTTAACATTACGATGAATGCCCCAATCGTTGCTGGAATCGCTTCATTCATATTTTTCGGACGGATAAATATCATTACCATAGTTAGAAAAAAAGCAAATATGGTAATGATCACCGTCGTTGGATGATACATATAATTTATTTCTCTCCTTTCAACCATCTAAAATTTCATTCTAAAAATTCTCCTTTTTTCTGTCTTCTCTTGTCCTTTGCTTTATCATACGTAGTTCCTTAGGGGCTTGAACTAAACGAATATCTTGAATTTATGTAAATCAGCAGGTATCTAGAAATTTTCTTGAAATAATGGTTGGATTAACGCCTACACTTTTAGTAGCTAAACCAGTGCCTAGAGGGTGCCTATATAGGCAACTATCTTACGGATTTTGTGGCAACCACAAAAAACCGGTACTCCGTTAGTACCGGTTTGAGATTTATTATTTTTTTCCTTTTGAGCCCTTGCTGCCGTGTGAGCCTTTACTGCCTTTAGATCCTTTGCTTCCGCCAGAACCCTTATTTCCCTTGGCCCCTTTGGAACCTTTGCTACCGTGTGAGCCTTTATTGCCTTTGGAACCTTTGCTTCCGCCAGAACCCTTACTGCCCTTGGACCCTTTTGAGCCATGCGATCCTTTACTGCCTTTGGAACCATTGGAGCCGTGTGAGCCTTTGCTGCCTTTGGAACCTTTGCTTCCGCCAGAACCCTTATTGCCCTTGGACCCTTTTGAGCCTTGCGATCCTTTCCCTCCTTTGGGACCTTTGCTACCGTGCGATCCTTTACTGCCTTTGGAACCATTGGAGCCATGTGAGCCTTTACTACCTTTGGAACCATTGGAGCCATGTGAGCCTTTACTGCCTTTGGAACCTTTGTTTCCATTAGAGCCCTTACTACCCTTAGATCCTTTTTTACCACCATAACCATAACCGCCATTAGAACCCTTACTTCCACCAGAACCATGAGAGCCTTTTGAACCCTTACTTCCGCCCGAACCATGAGAACCTCTGGAACCCTTACTTCCGCTAGAACCATGAGAGCCTTTGGAACCTTTGCTTCCGCCAGAGCCATGAGTGCCTTTGGAACCTTTGCTTCCGCCAGAGCCATGAGAACCCTTAGAACCTTTGCTTCCACCTGAACCATGTCTGCCTTTTCTACCCTTTGGTCCTTTTCGCCCCTTAGGTCCTTTAGGACCTTTGCTGCCACGAGATCCACTGGAACCACTGGATCCTTTGCTGCCTTTACTTCCGCCAGAGTTTTTACCGCCATAACCATAACCGCCGTTAGATCCTTTGTTTGAACCCCTAGAACCTTTGCTTCCGCCAGAGCCGCGTGAACCCCTAGAACCTTTGCTACCGCCAGAACCCTGCGATCCTTTAGATCCTCTACTTCCATCAGATCCGCGTTTGCCTTTTCTTCCTTTTGGACCCTTTGGACCTTTTCGGCCTTTAGGACCTTTTCGAGACCCACCCGAACCCCGTGAACCCTTGGACCCTCTAGTTCCATCAGATCCCTTGCTTCCTTTACTGCCGCAAGACCCATGACTACCGCTTGACCCTTTACTTCCCCTACTTCCTTCTGACCCGCTGCTGCCTTTACTTCCACTAGAATCCGTACCATCACAGAAACATTTTTTGTCTTGCTTCTCATCTGGATTGTTATTTAGAAATAAAACGACGCCATTATCCTTCGCTTTTGACAGCATCTGATTCATGTCCTTCTTCATCTGGGTTTTCCACCACTTTCCATAAAAATAGTATTTTCACTCTAATTTATGGTAATAAAGCGGTACTTGATATAGACAAACATATATTTTTAAAATTCATTTCACAAATATTTAAGTGTCCACATTTGTCCTATATCAAAATAGTGGATGTTTGTACTGCACATTCAAACGGGAAGCTGCATACTATCTAGAAAAAATGTATGTATAGGAGTATTTACGTGTTAAAATACGAAATTTTCATTAATCCAAAATGGCTTCAGAAAATGGAAGATGATATTTGGGAGAATGAGCATTTCCCTGCAGTCTTAAAAATTGACGATAATCGATACAAGATCGGAATCACTTATCGGGGAAATGTGATTAGAAAGAAGAAGAAAAAGTCCTATAATATTATTTTTCAAAACCCTTATTTCGTCGAAGCTGCTCACGAAATTCATCTAAATGCAGAATACGATGACATTTCACTGAGCCGCAATAAGCTCTCTCTTGATTTTTTCGATCGTATTGGTGTAATTTCTCCACACTCTAAGCACGTACTTCTTTATATAAATGGTTTTTGTAAAGGAATATATTTAGAGCTGGAATCGTTTGATCAACATCTTTTGAAAAAAAGAAATCTTCCAGTTGGACCCATCATATATGCCACCAATTATTTTGCAAACTTTTCCTTACTCTCGCCTGAGAACGAACTAAAAACCAGTTTAGATGAAGGATACACGATAAAATATGGAGAACCAAATGATCTATCTTTGTTAGAGGACTTCATTGAAATGATCAACACCTTTCCTAATGAGGAGTTTGAAAAGGAAGTTGGTAAAATCCTAGATATTGAGAAATACCTAAGATGGCTTGCTGGTGTTGTTTGTACTCAGAACTTTGATGGCTTTATCCATAACTATGCTCTTTACCTAAATACCAAAAACAACCTGTTTGAAATAACCCCTTGGGACTATGATGGGACCTGGGGAAGAGACCTTCATGGAAGAACGCTAGAACACGATTTTGTTCCCCTTAGTGGCTATAATACATTGACGGGCAGGATTCTCCATATTTACCCATATCGATCTAAATACAAGGAAATCATGTCTTCCATTTTAGAAAATCACTTTAATGTGGGAACATTGGAACCGATAATTAAAGACCAATTTCAAACATTAAAGCCGTTTATTAGGACAGATCCCTATATAAATATGGATGAGGAATATTTTGATAAAGAAATAGATGTCATTCTGAAGTTTATTATAAATAGAAATGGTTATTTAAAAAAAGAACTGGCATTTTTATGACCCTTTTAACACGGTATATGAACTCCATATACCTTTTTTTTGCCTATTTTTTCAAAAAGCTAAGAAAAAAGGCTCGTCGTTTAGTACAACATCACACCGTGACACATATAAATGCAGTGTAAAAGTTTATTTATTTAAAGGAGGATATATATTGTGAATAACGACATGTGGAAGTCTTTAGTGGGGAAGACGATCAAGGTTGACAGAGGTGGACCAGAATCAAGAATTGGGAAATTAATGGCTGTTCTTGACGATCACCTGGTAGTGTTAACAAAGGATGACGGGGTGATTTATTACAATACTCACCATGTCAAAAGTGTAACTGAAAATTCAAAGGACACGATGGATATCGGGATTGAGGTCCCTGAAAACTTTGAATTTAAAAGCGCAGCTAACTTCCAAGGTCTTTTAGAAAGCCTAAAATTCCAATGGGTAAGAATTAACCGTGGAGGTCCAGAAAAATTAGAGGGTGTAATTAGTGAAATCAACAAGGACTTCTTATCGTTAATTAGTAAAGAAGAAGTTGTTCGTGTATCTATGTGGCATATCCGAAATATTAGCTATGGTTTGAAAATCGAAAGTGAAAACAAAGAAGAAAGTAAAGATCAAGGTTCTGAGCAAAACACTATGTCTCAAACAGAAAAGCAAGTAGTGAGACAAAGAGTTGTCCGTGCAGAAAATTCTCAAGTAAGACAATGACAAATAGAACTCTTGTCGCTTCTCTAAAGAGAAGCGACAAATTTACCCTAAGGAGGAAGTTTGAATGGGATCAGATAATTTTTCATCAACTGTAGATTTACTAAAAGGCTTTTATGTGAATCTATACGTTGGTGAAGAAATTATAAAAGGAAAATTAATGGGCGTAGAAACCGATCATATTATCATTGAAGATGAAAATCAATACGTCTATTACTATAGCATTGACAAAATTCAGGCGATAACAAAAAATACGAAACAGTATAAAGGTGAAGACATCACCACTGAATTTATGCAAACTCAAAGTTTAGCGGACTTATTAAGCTCATTAAAGAATTCATGGGTATCTATACTGTGCTTAAATAAGCAATCATTTACCGGCGTTTTAAGTATCGTCGATGCTGACTTCGTTACCTTGATTAATGGCGAAGACCGCATTTTAATCAAAATCTCGCACATTTCAAATATATTAAAAGGCTATCGGAAAGAAGAAAAACAAGAAGAAAACAAAAATGAAACGGAATCAGCTGTTTCCGAAAGTAACACAGAAGATACAAATGACAATTATGTGGAAACTCAAGTTTTCGTGAAACAGGAGTCGAATCTTCAGCAGCCCGTAGTAGCGAATATAATAGAAAATGATGCAGTTGTCTCTCCAAAAGTAAGTGTGAATCAACCGGAAACGGAAAAAAGGGTTTGGACTGAACCTGTTAAAAACTCATTACCAGTCGCAAAGATTAGCAATGACATAAAAATAGTTAAAGAAGAAAAAAAGCAAAATGCACACAATGAGAGCATTCCTCAAAATGTAAGGCAAAACAGCCACATCGAAAGTAAATGGTCAAAAACTGAATTACCTCAAACGCATCAAGAGGAAGTTAAAAAACAAAAATCAGAAGTGGTCATTCAAAACATCGTTAAGCACGATAAAGAAAGTATCCAAAAACCAACTAGTTCCAAGGTTGATAAAAGAGTCCAAGTAAAACAGCCTGTACGCGAGCAAAAGAAATCTGAACCTGAAACGAAAAATGAAGGAACGGCGAAATCTCCACAGGAGTTAATTAATAAAGTGAAACAAGTAAAAGAAACGATTGATACGAATCCTCTAATGAAAATAGAAAAGACAAAAAGAAACCAAGTAGAAAGTAAAAAAGAGGATAAAAAACCGAAGGCACAAGAAGTTGGGGCATCTCGTTTTTCTGGTGAACCAGCAACGCGTGATTTTGACCGCAGGTCCATCTTCTCTGGTTGGCCAAATCGGAATCAATCACAAAAACGTATTTAATCACTCCCCTAACTTATGGCAGCAAATGATTATCCGTAAACCAAAATTCCTTATTCCTGTGCCGAATATTACCCATCATAAATTTTACAATAAAGAGCAGGGCATCTATCCTAGTAGATTCCAATTATGCGGCCCTCTCTTATTGTAGAATCATTTTACTAGAAAGGATGTGATAAAATGAAAATAAAAGACCATATTGGTACCTATATTAAACTAGAAATCTCCGGAAATAAGCCTATAAGCGGAATCTTAATCGACATCGGCAGTGACTTGTGGGTTATTTACAATGGTTATGATTATTTATACATCCCTACCGTTCATATTCAAAATTGGAAGTTTCCGAAAGAAGAAGAAATTGATGAAATCATTACTCTATCAGATGACCAATCACCTATATTTAACCCTAATGAGGAAATTTCATTGCGAAAAACCCTCACGGCAGCAAAGGGCATTTTCACAGAAATATATGTTACGAGTAAACAAGCCATTCACGGTTATATTATCAGCATCATGAACAATTATTTTGTTTTTTACTCTCCTATTTATAAAACGATGTTTATCTCCCTCAACCATTTAAAATGGTTAATTCCGTATACAAATAACCAGCGTCCCTATGGTTTAAGCAACGCGAATTTGCCAGTTAATCCATCTAACATAACATTCGCACGTTCATTTGAAGTCCAGATTGAAAAATTAGTTGGAACATTAATTGTATTTAATATTGGAGAAAATGAGAATGTTATGGGGAAAATCATGGGAATAAAAAATAATTTCATTGAATTGATCACGGCTAAAGGAAACCCGGTCTTTTTAAATCTTCAACATATCAAAACCGTCCATATGACGTAAATAATAAGATCAGTGCTCCACATTACTACCTACAGAGTGTCTACGACACTCTTTATTTGTTCGTAGTACTACACTAGAAATGCATGATAACTTACATAAAGGCTCACCTTCGATGCATACATTTTTAATAATACCATTATGACCATCAGGAGGATTACATGGATATCTATGTGAGGCAAGGCGATTCTTTATGGTATTTCAGCCAACTGTATGGAATAAATCTTCAGCTGATAGTCGATTCTAATCGTGATATTCAACCAAACCAGCTTGCAGCAGGACAGCGGATTCGTATTCCCGGTTTTGTTGCCCAGAGTTATCAGATTAGACGTGGTGATTCTTTTTGGGGGATTGCCCAAAGGCGTAATCTTTCACTTGATGCATTGCTGCTTGCTAACCCTAATGTAAATCCGAATCGATTGTCTATAGGGCAAACCATCAGGGTTCCACTTAGGATAACCTGGAGGCTGGTACAAGGAAAGCAGCATTATGATTTTAGCAGAATGATGAATGATATCGCTCGTTTGCAAAATGTTTACCCATTTCTCCGTGTAACAAACGCTGGAAATTCAGTACTTGGCAATCGGATTCCTGAAGTTCTTATTGGCAATGGCGGAAAAAGAGTTCATTATAATGCTTCTTTTCATGCAAATGAATGGATCACGACTCCAATCTTAATGACGTTTTTGAATGATTACTGTTTATCGCTTACGAATGGAAGCTCCATCCGTGGTCTATCTACTTCACCTCTATACCAACAAACGCTGCTCTCTCTTGTGCCAATGGTTAATCCTGATGGTGTTAGTCTAGTCATGAATGGTCCTCCTGAAAATGAAACATGGAGAAATAGAGTGATAGAACTTAATCGTGGCAGTACTGATTTTTCAGGCTGGAAAGCCAATATTAGAGGTGTTGATCTAAATGACCAGTTCCCTGCCCGTTGGGAATTAGAGAAAGCTAGGAATCCTACCCAACCTGGACCGCGGGATTATGTAGGTGAACACCCTTTATCGGAGCCTGAAGCCATTGCGATGGCTGATTTGACGAGAAGACGCGATTTTGCACGAGTATTGGCCTTCCATACCCAGGGTGAAGTCATTTACTGGGGATTCGAAAACCTTGAACCGCCAGAATCCGAAATTCTAGTTAACGAGTTTGCCAGAGTCAGTGGGTACCAGCCTGTTAAAACCATTGAGAGTTATGCTGGATATAAGGATTGGTTCATACAAGATTGGCGTCGGCCAGGATTTACCGTCGAGCTTGGCAGAGGAACAAACCCCCTCCCTCTGACCCAATTTGACGAAATTTATGAGGAGACACTTGGAATCTTTTTGGCTGGATTATATATGTAATGAAGGATGGCCTATTTCTTATTTGAAATGGGTCTTCTTTTTTGAAAATGTTTTGGGAAATTGTGGGTAGAATTTTGTTATCCGAGAGTAATTCCGATTATCCGCCAGTATTTCTGGCTATCCGCCAGTATTTCTGGCTATCCGCCAGTATTTCTAGCTATCCGCCAGTATTTCTAGCTATCCGCCAGTATTTCTGGCTATCCGCCAGTATTTCTGGCCATCCGCCAGTATTTCTGGCTATCCGCCAGTAATTCCGGCCATCCGCCAGTATTTCTGGCTATCCGCCAGTATTTCTGGCTATCCGCCAGTATTTCTGGCTATCCGCCAGTAATAACGATAGCAATACTGAGGTTAAAGAAAATTTTGTTTTTAATTAAGCGATATTTTGAGATTTTTAATATAATATTATAAAAAGAATGTGTAAAAAGAAAAAGGTGAAGCATGGAAAGTATCATATTATTTGACGGGGTATGTAACCTTTGTAATAGCGGAGTACAATTCATAATCAAAAGAGATTTGAAGTGTCATTTTAAGTTCGCTTCTCTCCAAAGTGAAACGGGACAGATGCTTTTAAACAAATACAGGGTTAATAATAAGATTGACAGTATTATCGTCATTGAAAATGAAAAAGTTTATATAAAATCTAGTGCAGCACTACATATTGCTCGGTACCTTGATGGATACTGGAGATACTTAACAATCTTGAAGGTCCTCCCTCCTTTTTTTAGAGATTTCCTATATGACATTTTGGCGAAAAATCGTTACAAATGGTTTGGAAAAAAGGATTCCTGTATGCTGCCTACCTTGGAAATGAAAAAGAGGTTTTTAGAGTAAAAAAAATTTGCAAGTATGGACATGTACACTACATGCCTGTACAAAGATGTACATATATTATAGTAACCCATGATACAATACCTCCTTTAGAAAGTGGCCCCACCACTTTCTTTTTTTTTGCATTCAAAAAAGCACTCAAAAAAGTGCTTTTGCTAATTGTTATGATTTTTGATAATTCAATTCCCAAATAATCCCGAAGGAATCCTGGACCCTTCCATATTTCGCACCCCAAAAAGTATCCTCTAGCTCCATAAGCTGCTTGCCGCCCTTAGAAAGAGCATCGTATAGATTTTGAATTTCTTCATCACTCTCAGGCTCAAGCGTGAGCGAAATGTTAGACCCCACAACGACCGACTGACCTGGGAAGGTGTCCGAAAACATAATCGAAATGCCACCTTTTTTTAGCTGCGCATGCATGATTCGATCATCTGCTTCAGGTGGAGTTGGGTAATCTGCTTCACCAAATGTTTGAACTCCTGTAATTTCCGCACCTAATGCTTCCTTATAAAACTCCAATGCTTGTTTCGCATTCCCGTTAAAAGATAAATATGGCGTAATTTGACCCTTCATAATAAACACTCTCCTAAAATTTTAAATAAGCACCAATATATTAGTTTTTCACAAAATAGAGTTTTTAATCATAATACAAAAAAATACCTTTGAACAGATGTCAAAGGCAAAAGATGAGCTTAGTGGTCAAGGCTAAGCCCCAGTTTTAGGAGGTCTAAACTCAGAAGAATTTAAACAAGTAAAGCATAACATTTTTTGAAATTTCTTTCAATAGTTTAAAGCGTTAAAGCTAAAAAGTTATGAACTTGTAATAATAGCTCCTATAATAAGTAAATCATTACTTACTCTTCTATAAAATTTTAAAAAAATAATTAGTTGACAGTCTTGTATATACAAGTTAATATGAAAACGTAATCAAAATACTTGTATATACATGTTTAAAGTTAAGGTGAAAACGTACACATGAACCTGTAAATACAAGGTAATAATTAAATATATATAGAATTGGAGACTTCCAATTCCTACAGGGGGAAGAAATAATGACGAAGTTCACTGAGTCAGCGAAGGAACTGCTCGAACACGTTGGAGGTAAGGAAAACATTGCGGCCGTTACCCATTGTGTAACGAGAATGCGCTTTGTTTTAAATGATCCAAGCAAAGCAGATGTAACAAAAATTGAAGCTATTAAACCTGTAAAAGGTACTTTTACCCAAGCAGGACAATTCCAGGTAATCATTGGAAATGATGTTTCTACCTTCTACAATGATTTTGTTAAAGTAGCCGGAGTAAGTGAAACAACAAAAGATGAAGCAAAAGTTGCGGCAAAGCAAAATATGAACTGGCTGCAGCGAATGATTGCCCATCTAGCGGACATTTTCACACCATTAATTCCTGCCCTTGTTGTGGGTGGTTTAATACTAGGATTTAGAAATGTTATTGGCGATATTAAATTGCTTGAAGATGGGACGAAGACCATTGTTGAAGTTTCACAATTCTGGGCTGGTGTCCATGCATTTTTATGGCTGATTGGCGAAGCGGTATTCCACTTCCTTCCAGTTGGAATTACTTGGTCCATTGCTAGAAAGATGGGTGCTACACCTATCCTTGGTATCGTTCTTGGTATTACCTTGGTTTCTCCACAATTGCTTAATGCCTATGGCGTTGCTGGTGCAGAAGAAATTCCAACTTGGGATTTCGGTTTTGCTCAAATTGAAATGATTGGTTATCAAGCTCAAGTTATCCCTGCTATTTTAGCCGGATTTGTACTTTCTTTCTTAGAATTAAGACTTAGAAAAATTGTTCCGAATTCAATCTCAATGATTGTTGTTCCTTTCTTAGCATTAATTCCAACTGTATTGATTGCACATATCGTTTTAGGTCCTATCGGTTGGACAATCGGTTCTTGGATTTCTGATGTTGTGTATTCAAGCTTAACGTCTGCATTTGGCTGGTTATTTGCTGCTATTTTCGGCTTTGCTTATGCACCGCTTGTTATCACTGGCTTACACCATATGACAAATGCGATTGACCTTCAATTAATGTCAGAGCTTGGCGGAACAAACCTATGGCCAATGATTGCATTATCAAATATTGCTCAAGGTTCAGCTGTACTTGCAATGATCTATATCAATCGTAAAAATGAAGAAGAAAAGCAAGTCTCCATTCCTGCAGCTATCTCTTGTTACCTAGGTGTTACAGAGCCGGCTATGTTCGGTATAAACTTAAAATACGGCTTCCCTTTCCTTGCAGCTATGATTGGCTCTCTCGTAGCAGCAGTTATTTCTGTAGGTAGTGATGTAATGGCTAACTCAATCGGTGTTGGCGGTCTTCCTGGATTCCTATCTATCCAGCCACAGCACATGATGATGTTTGCAATTGCTATGTTAGTCGCAATTGTGGTTCCATTTATTTTAACAATCATCTTTGCGAAAACAGGTATGAACAAATTTTCTTTTAAAAAGTAATACTCCAATTTAGGAGGGAGACCATCTCCCTCCTTTTCCATATTAGCGTCTCAAAAAATATAGGCAGGTGTGTATCATGTTAACATCATGGTGGAAAAAAGCAGTAGTATATCAAATTTATCCGAAAAGCTTTAATGATACTTCCGGTAATGGTACCGGCGATATCCAAGGAATCATCGAAAAGCTCGACTATTTAAAGGAGTTAGGTGTAGATGTTCTTTGGCTTACTCCGATTTATAAATCCCCCCAGCGTGATAATGGTTATGATATAAGCGACTATTACAACATTCAAGAAGAATATGGCACGATGGCTGACTTTGACAAGCTTCTTGCTGAAGCACATAAGCGCGGAATCAAAATCATTATGGATATTGTCATCAACCATACATCCACTGAACATGAGTGGTTCAAGCAAGCAAAATCCTCAAAAGACAATCCATACCGTGATTTTTATATTTGGAAGGATGCTAAAGACAGCCTCCCTCCTACCAATTGGGAATCAAAATTTGGCGGGTCAGCCTGGCAATGGGATGAAACTACTGGCCAGTACTACCTCCATTTATTCGACGTTACCCAGGTAGATTTAAACTGGGAAAACCCAAAAGTTCGTGAGTCATTATATGAAATGATGCATTTTTGGCTAAAAAAAGGTGTTGATGGCTTCAGATTGGATGTTATTAATTTAATCTCTAAGGACCAACAGTTCCCTCAAGATGACAGTGATGGACGTAAATTTTATACCGACGGACCAAGAATTCATGAGTTCCTCCATGAGATGAATGAAAAAGTATTTTCAAAATATGACATTATGACAGTTGGCGAAATGTCATCTACATCCATCGATAATTGCATTCGGTATACAAAACCAAGTGAAGAAGAGCTTAATATGACGTTCAGCTTTCATCATTTAAAAGTGGATTATCCTAAAGGGGACAAATGGACGAAAGCGGAATTTGACTTCCGAGCGTTGAAAAATATTCTGTCAGAATGGCAAGTTGAAATGAATGAAGGCGGCGGTTGGAATGCCCTCTTCTGGTGCAACCATGATCAGCCTCGTGCGGTCTCAAGGTTTGGCGATGATCAACAGTACCACAAAGAATCAGCTAAAATGCTTGCGACGACTCTACATATGATGCAAGGAACTCCTTATATCTACCAAGGGGAAGAATTCGGGATGACCAATCCGAAGTTCGACCAGATTGAAGAATACCGAGATGTGGAGTCACTTAATATCTTTGAAATTAAGAAAAATGAGGGGATGACGGAAAACGAAATTATCGAGATTTTAAAGCAAAAATCACGGGATAATTCTCGTACTCCAGTCCAATGGAATAAGTGTGAACATGCTGGCTTTACTACCGGCACTCCGTGGATTCATACTGCGGCAAATTATAAGGAAATTAATGCTGAAAATGCAATAAAGGATTCAACTTCTATTTTTTATCATTATCAAGAACTCATTCGCTTACGAAAAGAGTATGATGTCATCACGAACGGTGATTATGAAATGATTTCTGAGGATCATAAATCTATTTTTGCTTTTGTTCGAAAAATGGAAAATGAGATGCTCTTAGTTATAAATAATTTTTATGGAAAAGACACAACTTATGCGCTCCCAGTGAAGTTAGACATTGATGGTTTGTCAAAAACTGTGTTACTCTCAAATTATGAGGACTCTGCTCCACTCGATAAAGAAATACAATTACGACCATACGAGTCCATTGTTTATCACTTGAAAAAATAATAGGAGATTTTTATGACAAATAAGTACCAAATCATCTTTAATACGATTGTGGATCAAATTAAAAGCGGGGAAATCCCGCCGAACTCCCTTCTCCCCTCTGAAAATGAACTGAAGGAACAGTACGATACATCTAGAGAAACGATTAGGAAAGCGTTAAACCTCCTTGCTCAAAATGGTTATATCCAAAAGGTCAGGGGAAAAGGTTCGATTGTCATTGATATTAATAAGTTTGATTTTCCGGTTTCAGGCCTGGTGAGCTTTAAGGAACTCGCAGACAAAATGGAAAAAAAGCCACGAACGATTGTCAATGAATTATCATTAATTATCAAGCCTGACGCCTATCTGAAGCAGCAGCTTCAGCTTTCCGGTAAAGATCAAGTATGGAAGGTTGTTCGTACGCGGGAAATTGGCGGCAAGAAAATCATTCTTGATAAAGATTATCTAGCGGTTAAATTTGTTCCATCTATTACAGAGGAAATTTGTGCGGATTCTATTTATGCCTACTTGGAGAATGAACTAAATTTGAAGATTAGTTTTGCAAAAAAGGAAATTGTCGTAGAAGAACCAACTGCGGAAGATCGTACGTTTTTAGACCTCGATGGTTTTCATAATATTGTCGTCATCAAAAACTATGTATATTTAGAGGATGCCAGCCTTTTTCAATTTACGGAATCCCGGCATCGCCCAGATAAATTCAGATTTGTTGACTTTGCCCGCAGAACACACTAAAAAACCTCAAAGCAATTTGAGGTTTTTCCTCATTGTTTATTTCTTAATACAGACACAGCAAAGAGATCTTTATAAAAATGTTCTACTCTCTCTATCTTCAAACCCTGATTTGTAAATTCCCTTAATGTCTCTCTATCCAAGCAACAGCCATCACAAACTTTTTTCCAAAAAGGCGTTAAGCTTTCCTGCATTTTACTAAGCGCAACATTTTCCATTTTTACATGTTCGAACAGGAGGACTTTCCCATTTGGTTTACATACTCTTTTTAACTCATTAATAGCCTTTTCAACATTTGGGATTGTACAAAATACCAATGTTGCCACTACGGTATCAAATGTACAATCTTCAAAGGGCAGATTCTCCGCGCTTGCTTTAACGATTTCTATCGGAACTACAGCTGCTTTCTTTTTTATTAAGGATCGGTCAATCATAGGCTGACTTGGTTCGATGGCGATAACTTTATCAACATTGTGATACAGTGGAAAATTAATTCCAGTCCCTGAACCAAGTTCAAGCACCTTCCCACTCGCACCTTTTAGTAACTCACTCCGAATCCTCTTAAACTTTCTTTGTTCCAAGGGTCTCATAAAAAAATCATACCATTTTGCAAATTTACTACTCAAAATTTTCAACTCCAAATATATAATCCTATTTACCTAAATCTAGTATTAATAATGATAAAAATTAATCATCATTTGAATGAAATAAATGGCATTTAAGGTAAAGTAGCCTAAATTGCACCCAAAATTTTGTTATTCTAAGAAAATAATCCAATCCAATTCTACCCTTTTAACATATTTTAATAAAAAATATGGACGAGGTGTTGAAATGAAAGATCTCCAAACTGTTATATCTATTTTCGGAAGTGCTGGAGGTGTGGCAAAATCTGTTCTTTCCATTTTAAATCAATCTGTACGGAATGATAAAGATCCGATTCATCAAATCATAATTAATAGTACCATTCACTTAATAGATTATAAACAAAAGGAAGCTTTGTACTATCAAAACTTATTTCCGAATTTAACACACAAGATGGTCTACCACCAGTTTAATCTAAAGGATAAAAAAAAGTTGATGAACCACTTAACTAGTACTAATACGAGCATTGTTATTGATGTTTCATGGGCTGATACTGTTGAAATGCTGCAATGCTGTGATGCGCTTGGTATCAAATATGTTAATTCTGCTTTGGAAAATACCTATATCGATGATAATGAAGAACAATTTGCAGGTTTCCCACTCATCGAACGATTACATTATTTTGAAAAATATAAAGACACCTTTAAGAATATTACAGCTATTGTTTGCTCGGGAATGAATCCGGGAGTGGTGCAATGGATGGCGTTCAAACTGATGAATCAATATTCGAATGAAAAACCACTTGGCTGTTACATCGTCGAGCATGATACCTCTTTTTTCAAGGATAAGGCACAGGCAAAAAAAGATGTAATTTATACTACTTGGTCTCCAGAATGCTTCCTAGATGAAGCCATTTTATGTTACCCCATGTTCATGAAGAATCGTACTCCGCTTTTTCTATATGAAGATGTCTACAATATAGAATTTCAAGTAACTTTAGGGAATAAGCAATTTTTCGGTTGTTTAATGCCACATGAAGAAGTCTATACGCTGGGTAAATTATATGATATGGAAAGCGCTTTTTTGTACAAGGTGAATGACCATACCACAAAAATTATACGGAGCCATTTGGATGACACAGATGTTTTGTGGGACTTTGAAATGAAAGTTCTTGACCCCCTTGAGGCTCCGCTTGATGGTAAGGACCTCGTTGGTGTATTGATGGTTTATCAGGACAAAGAGCGTTATATTTATAATGTTTTGGAAAATGAAAGAATCTTTGCTCAATATAAAACAAACGCTACCTACTTCCAGGTTGCTTGCGGTATTTATGCTGCCCTATCCGTCCTTCTGCTCGATCAAATTCCTAAAGGCGTTTACTACGTGGACGAGCTATTACTAAAAACAAACAATCGTTATGGGCAATACTTGACCTGCTATATGAAGGATTTTGTAGTTGGTGAAAATAAGAAAACCGATGGACTTCTTTTAAACCGAATGAGAGAATTTCGAGATTAAAAGCTTGGAGAAAATTCTCCAAGCTTTTCCTTAGTTAACCAATTATAATTAATACAGGAAGAATATCTATGAGAGGAGAATGATTTTGGAAAATATTATTAAGGAGTTTCTTTGTGTTCCAACCACTTGTATATCAGATGCCATGGATGGGTTGAATAATTTTCATCCAGCTATTAAACCACTTAAGGAAGAGTACAAGGTTGCCGGTAGAGCTTTCACCGTAAAGATTCCTGTTGGTGAAAATCTCTCGGTCCTAGAAGCTATTTCTAAGGCAAAACCTGGTGATATTTTAGTTGTGGATGCAAAGGGTGACCAATATAGAGCGATTGCTGGAGATTTTGTTGTGGGTATGGCACAAACATTGGGTATTGGCGGTTTAGTAGTGGATGGTGTAATACGTGATATCGTAGGAGTTAAAGCGCTTAATTACCCTGTCTTCTCGAGGGGTACTACAGTTGCTGCAAGTAGTAAAGCTGGCGTTGGTGAAGTGAATGTACCGATTTCATGTGGTGGTGTTCCAGTAAATCCTGGGGACATCATTATAGGAGATGCAGATGGAGTGGTTGTGATTCCTCAAGCAAGGGAACAAGAGATTTTGGCTAATTCCATAGAGAAAATGAAAAAAGACGAAATTAGAGAAGAAAGTATTTCCGGAAATCCTGAAGGTATACGGAAACATCTAGATCAATTACTCTCAAAATAAGAATTACTTTTTAATTACCCTAAATAGCTTACCAAACCAGTGGATAAATTTCCCCACCCATCGAATAACACCGTGAAAGAGTACTTCAACAATGAAACTAATAATTATATCAAATAAAATGTGCATACAGGAATCCCATCCTATAAAGTTTCTTACAGACTATTCTGCACATTATTCCTTTCTTTATGTTAAAAAGGTATTGGTTCTGTTACAAACCAATACCTTTACTTGTAATCTATTTCATTTTTGATCCCATAAATAGTCTACTACTGCTTGATATTCATCTTGTGATAAAGAACCAGGAGCACTTTTCGGCATATTCTTTCCGACAAATGCTAGGAGATCTTCTTTTGTTTTAAAGTCAGTATGAATTTTTGCTCCATCAATCTTTGCTTGCCCTCCAGTGATATCACCAGAACTGTGACACGTGATGCAGCTCTTTTGAAATACCTCATTCCCTGCTAGAGATGTTGATGCTGGGTCCTCTGCAGTATCAGAGCCCTCGTTTCCGCTTGAATCTGCACTGCCAGCTGTTTCTTCCGTTGCTGGTTCCTCATTTGTTGTCTTGTCATCATTACCACAAGCAGCCAATAGCGCTAGTAATAAAATAAAAAATACAAAACCCAAAAACTTCTTCAAGCTAACACCTCAATTCAATTTTTTATAGAATTACCCATAATAGTGGAGTCAAAAAGCCTATGTAGTGCAACATTCATATAATGGGCAAAACCTACCTTCATCATATTTTCAGAAATTCCCTTTTATAACTATGATATTGGAATATGGGATTAAAAAAGAAGCTTGATTTCTCAAGCCCCCTTCTCCTTCGTAATTCTTTAATTAACAAACCGTTCACTTTTCCCCTTCGAATTCCAATAATCATTGCGGAGGTGAATCTTCTGGATTTTTCCTGAAGCTGTTTTGGGCAGCTCCTTAACAATGGTTACTCCTGTTACTGCTTTAAAATGAGCTAATTTTTCCCTTGAGAACAGGATAATCTCCTCTTCACTAACAATCTCATTTTCTCTTAAAACCACGTATGCATGTGGTGTTTCTCCCCATTTCTCGTGTGGGATTGCGATAACCGCTGCCTCAAGAATTGCAGGATGCTCATATAGAGACCCCTCTACTTCAATGGATGATATGTTTTCCCCGCCGCTAATAATAATATCCTTTTTCCTATCGACAATATCGATATGACCATATTCATCAACTGTTCCCATATCACCAGTATGCAGCCATCCGTTTCTGATTGCCTCCATCGTAGCTTCTGGATTTTTCCAATAACCTAACATGACACCATGACCTCGTGTTACAACCTCACCAATCTGCGTTCCATCTTGGGTGACTTCATCTCCATTCTCATCGACAACTCTTACATCACTGCCAATCATTGGGACTCCTGCTTTCGCCTTAATTTTAGACTTCTCCTCTGACGGTAAGTGTGAAAGCTGGGTTCGAATAGTAGAAATTAAGCTCAACGGGCTAGACTCCGTCATTCCGTATACTTGGATAAATTCCCAGCCTAGTTCCTTTTCCACACGGGTAATAAACGCTGGCGGTGGTGCAGAACCCGCAATGACAACGCGTACATCTTGTTCTATCGTTGGTCTAGTTTTCTCATAATATTGTAAAAGTGAATTTAATACCGTTGGCGCCATATGCAGTACAGACACTTTAAAGGATTCAATTGCCTTAAAAATGGCTTCAGGTGTGGCTCTTTTTAAACAAATATGGGTAGCACCATTGGCAGTATAATAAAAAGGTGAACCCCAGCCATTTACATGGAACATCGGAAGAACATGCAGATAAACATCTTTATCACTAACACGCAAATGGTGCATCGTGCTCAGAGCATGCAAATAATTGTTTCGGTGCGTCAGCATGACGCCTTTTGGATTTCCGGTTGTACCACTTGTATAAAGCAAGCTGCAAACATCATCTTCATCTAAATCAGCCCGCTTAATGGATGCACCGGAATATCCTGCTAACCAGCTATCGTAATCTACCTCTGAAGTTTCCTTATTTTTATACTGAACGATGATATGTTCAACTGTGGTTAGCTTATCCTTGATTGGGGTGATTAAATGATAGAGGTCCTGATCAACCAAAAGTATCTTTGACTTACTATGATTTAAGATAAATAAGTAATCTTCAGGAATCAGCCTTATATTTAATGGAACCATGATCGCACCAAGCTGAAATACCCCATAAAATCCTTCCAGCATTTCAACCGTATTCGGTGCCAAATAGGCTACACGGTCCCCTTTTTCAACACCTAATTCTCTTAAACCACGTGAAAGCTGATTCACTCTTGCATTCAATTCCTTGTACGTAAATACCCGTTCATCACAATATACCGCTGTCTTTTCTCCATATTGAGCGGCCGCTCGATCTAGGAAATGAGTTAGTACTAATGGTACGTTCATTCTCTTCACCCCAATTTAGTAATTTGAATTTTCCAACTAATACTATTCTATCATATTATATTTTGAAAAAAATGCCATAAATAGTAACTTTTTTAAAAATAATGTAGAGAGTTAATCGTACTATTTCCCTTTGAAGGCTAATAAATTAGAATATACGTTCGATGAGGAGGAGAGGCTCTTGGGTAAACAGAATGATTCCTTCATAACAGATGAAATGTTGGTTAAATATTATGAGCTTAGTAAAAAGAAAAAGGAAATCGAGTTGGAAATGAATGAACTAAAAGACACTTTTCATGATTACTTTAATAAACTAGTCGGTCCTAATAATAAAGCCGAAGTTACGATAAATGGCTATAAGCTGCAGCGGCAAATGAGGAAAATTGAAAAATATAATGAAGAAGTAACGGTAAAAAGGTTAGAGGAATTACAAATGACCGACCTCGTTCAAGTGGTAAAGAAACCGGATGATGCCAAAATTAAATCTGCACTTCAACTAGGGTTGTTAGATGAAAAGAATCTAGAGGGCTGTATTGTCACCTCCTATTCCCCTGCCATTTCAGTCAAAACATTAACTCCGAGATAATAAGAAAGGCCATTAGCCATTTACTATGGTTAATGGCCTTTCTGATTGGAAAAGTTGTTAAATATTGGAGGGATTTTTCCAATGATAGCGAACTAATAATATGTAAAAATAATATTTTAATAGGAGGAAAAAGAAATGCCAAGTCTAGAAAGTATTGCGGTAAAACAATATTTAAAGGCTTATGCTGCATCTCAACCTGCAGGCTTTAATCTTGAAGCATCAAGAAAAGGATTGGAAATGTTAGCAAGCTTAACCCCTATTGCACCGGATGTAAAAGTAGAGAAAACCACAGTTGAAGGGATTCCAGCAGAATGGGTGGCAGCTCCAAACGCTGTAGAAGATCGAGTTTTCCTTTATTTACACGGTGGTGCCTATATTCTTGGCAATTGTAACACTCATAGAGGCATTGCAGCTAAGCTTTCCCGCTCAACGTCTTCGAAGGTATTATTGCCTGAATACAGGCTTGCACCAGAAAATCCATTTCCAGCTGCCATTGAGGATGCAGTTCAAGCCTATCACTGGTTAGTTTCCTCTGGGTATAAACCGGAACAAATCATTATTGGCGGTGACTCTGCTGGAGGCGGCCTTACTTTATCAACATTACTATCATTAAAAGAATCTGGGGATGAACTTCCTGCTTTGACTGTGCTTATTTCTCCTTGGACCGATTTGGAAGGTACAGGAGAATCTATGGAAACACGTGCTGATGCGGATCCATGGTTAAAATCAGAAGCTTCACGTGCAACTCCAGTCTTATATATTGGTGACTTAGATCGACGTACTCCCCTCGTTTCACCAATTTACGCTAACTTAGAAGGCCTTCCTCCGATGTTGGTACACGTTGGAAATGATGAGATACTTTTAAGTGACTCTGTCCGCCTTGTGGATCGTGCTTGTGCGGCAGGTGTGGAAGTAAGCTTTAAAGTCTGGGAGGATATGTGGCATGTATTCCATACATTTGAAATACCAGAAGCAAATCAGGCTATTGATGAAATCGGTGAATTTGTAAACCAAAAATTTAAGGTTAATGTATAAAAAGGATTTTCCCAATAAATTTATATAAAAGAAGAAAAAGCCATCTATATTTTTAGATGGCTTCCTCCCTAGTATTATCTTACTCTTGCAAAACCAAATCCTGAAGCGTAGTCATCTCCTGTTGCAGCTCCGTATCCCCCCTTAATATCGTATAATTTAGCTCTTCTTTGTAACTCAGAACGAAGCTGTGCATTTGACCATGATAAATTAGATGACCAAATTTTTGCTGCTAGCCCTGATACGTGAGGAGTAGCCATTGAGGTCCCACTAATCGTATTGTAGTTTCCATCGTACCAAGTAGATTGAATGTCTTTACCAGGGGCTGAGATTTCTACATCTCTTTCGTGGATGACAAAATCACCATCAGTTGATGGGTTTCCACGAGATGAGAAATCCGCTACACGATAAGTTCCATTTTGTTGAACATTTTCTAAAGCTGCTACAGCTACTGCATTCTTTAATGCTCCTGGATATCCAATGGTATTAGCAGCATATCCATCGTTACCTGCAGCGGCAACCACAAGCGTTCCCTTGCTATATGCATAATCTACTGCACTAGCAATCATCGTATCCTTACCTGCAGAACCTAATGACATAGATATAATAACCTTTGAGCCAGTTCTAACAGCTTCATCGGCAGCATGACGAATCGCTCCAGCAATATCATCTGAGTATCCAGATCCACTGTCACTTAATACCTTATATGCCCAAAGCTTTGCTTGTGGTGCAACCCCGTAAAACCCTAAACCATCAGATGCTCCGTGTGCAAGTGCAGATCCTGCCACATGTGTACCGTGTCCGTTTCGATCCGTACACGTTCCATTTACAAGCGCTAACGAGGATTGGGTAAAGTCTTTACATTGTTCACCGCTTCCTACTAAATCATAATGATTAATATAAACGCCAGTATCTAAAACGGCAATTTTAATTCCCGCTCCACCTGATGTACTTGTAATATTTGGATCATTGTAAATGGCTTGCATACCCCACGGTGTCCGGTCACTTGGAAGGGATGTAATTGCGGTTGTACCGATTGTATTTTTTGAAGCGCTTTCAATTCGATCCAATTGAACTTCTGGTACTTTTTCAATTGTTAGGTTCTTATTTTTTAATAATGCTTGATATTGCTTCGCATTCACCGTAGTTGAATAGCCTTCAGAACCGAAATCCCATCGTACTCCCGTACTTTCTTTTGCTTTTTCCTTATCAGAACTCGATCCTTTAATAATGACCCGGTAAGTTTCCTTTGAGTCTGTTACCTCACCATACGCAGCTGAGGCAAACAGTGAAACTCCCATTGTAAGTGCTAGTAATGCAGAGGCAATCCTTTTTTTCTTTTTCATCTTATTTCCCCTCTCAATTTTCTTATGTACAGCTTTTTTGCGGCTGTAATATTGAGTTTATTTAGAAATTTCAAATTAATCAATATATCATTCATCATAGGAAGTTGGGAAATAATTTGGGGTAATTACTAAAATTTTTAGTGCCTATAACGAATAAAGAGACCCCCATTTTTGAGGGTCCCTTCCATTCTAAATCTTTTATTCTTTTAAATCTTCAATTGAATCAATATCCATATAAGCAGGAACTACTAGTCCTAGTTTTGTACCTTTAAGGTTTTCTCCCAAATCCTCAAAATCACCTTCGTACTTGTCATAGTAATCTGCATGTGTCGATGGCAGCCATCCTGCCACATGAGCATCTAAGCTTCCATCTGCAACGCCAGTCCACATCGGTCCTGCTTCAACTTGAGTAAGTGTTACGTCATATCCTAAATCGGTTAACACCTTACCGATGACATTTGTACTGGCAATTTCACTATCCCAGGCAACGTAACCAAGCTTGATTTTTTCTCCGGAAGCTTTCTCTACTCCATCTGTCCATTCAGCCACTTTGTCAGCATTTTCCTCTACCCATTTAGCCGCTGCGGCTTCAGGATCTTCTCCATTAACGATATCATTCATAACAACATTCATATCATCAGGTGTCCACGTAAACTGATCAAGAACTTGATAGGCACCTGGATGATCATCCTTTAAACCATTTCTTGCAATACTATGAATGTTTTCGTCTTCACCAAAGACCCCTTTTGGATCCTCTAAGTATTTTAAATCGAATGAAGCAAATTTCCAATGTGGTGTCCAGCCGGTGACAATAATAGGCTCTTCTTTTTCATATGCCTTTTTTAATGCTGCCGTCATAGCAGCACTAGATCCTTCGACTAGAGTCCAATCCTCTAAGGCATATTCCTCAACTACTTTAGCTGAAGCCTTCATTAGACCGGCACCTGGGTCAATTCCAATAATCTCATAATCTACCTTTTCTCCTACTGTTCCTGCCTCGTTACTTGTTTTATCTGAACCACAAGCTGCAAGACCTACTGTTAATAAAGCTGCCGATAACGTTACCATCCATTTTTTCTTCATATTAAACAGTTCCCCCTTGTTTTTTACTTTTTCCAATATTTTGAGTAATTCGGTCGAGAATTATCGCAATCACGACTATGGATAGCCCTGCTTCAAACCCTTTACCAATCTGAATTTGTGTGACGGCACGGTAAACATCTGCACCAAGACCTGGTGCACCGACCATGGAAGCGATAACCACCATTGATAAAGCGAGCATAATACTTTGGTTGATCCCCGCCATAATTGTTGGCATTGCCAGTGGCAATTGAACCTTTAGTAATCTTTGACTGGTTGTTGAACCAAATGCTTCTGTTGCTTCAATAATATCCGCCGGTACTTGTTGAATACCCAAGATAGTTAAACGAATCGTCGGCGGCATAGCAAAAATGACGGATGCCACTACTCCTGGAACCACACCGATATTAAAAAAGAAAATAGCAGGAATTAAGTAGACAAAAGCAGGCATGGTTTGCATAAAATCAAGAACTGGTACCACAACGTTTTTTACCATTTGTTTTTGTGAAGCCCATATACCCATAGGAATCCCTAATAAAATGGAGATAAATACAGCGGTTAACACAAGTGCAAGTGTCTCAAGCATTGGCTCCCAGTAACCAAGGTTATCTACTAAAAATAAACCAATCAGTGTAAATAGGCCAATGCCTTTATTCGACACCTTCCAAGCAATGAGCGTTAATAAAATGATAAATACATAGGATGGTATAAAACCAAATCCAGCCACCATTCCTTCTACTACCGACTCTAAAATGATGGTGACCCCATCAAAACCTACCTCTAAATTTGTCGTCAGCCAATTAACAAAATCATCTACCCAAACAGCTATTGGGAGTTTTGGGAGCCATTGTTCCATGTTATTTTCACCTCCTTGCCTGATTGACCTGCCGCTGCCTCAGACTTTGCGGTATGTATTTGGTTGATGTCCTGATTGTTCCCTGCCAGGGCGCCGATGACGGCTCCTCTAACCAGAATTCCTTTTAGTCTGTTGTTATCGTCTACGACCGCAACGGGTATGGAGGCTGTTGAGACCTTATCGAATAAATCAGTAAGTAACGTATCCGGTGAAACTGTCGTTACCTCCTCTTTTAAAATATCCGTTAGACCTTGGCGGCTATCGATTGCTCGATTTGCCTCCGAGGCAGTCACTGCCCCAAGCAAGGTTTTCTTCTTATCAACGACATAAATACTCGAAATTCCTAGGTCTTTCATAATTTGAAGCGCAACCCTCGGACCTTTTTCAAGCGAAACCGTTTCCGCTCGTTTCATGACATGACCGGCAGTCAAGACTTTGGATAAGTCGACATCTTCTACGAATCTCTCAACATAGTCGTTGGAAGGGTTCATTAATATCTCTTCAGGCGTTCCAATTTGGACAATTACACCATCCTTCATCAAAGCAATGCGGTCGCCAATTCTTAGTGCTTCATCTAAATCATGCGTGATGAATACAATGGTTTTCTTCATTGTTGACTGAAGATCAAGAAGTTCATCCTGCATATCTTTTCGAATTAATGGATCTAATGCACTAAATGCCTCGTCCATTAATAAAATATCAGAGTCATTTGCTAAGGCTCTCGCTAATCCAACCCTTTGCTGCATACCGCCGCTTAATTGTTTAGGATATTGATGTTCATACCCTTCCAGCCCAACCAGTTTCAATGCATCCATTGCTTGTTTTGAGCGCGTTTCTTTCTGTATTCCCTGTACCTCCAAACCATACTCTACATTCTCAAGTATCGTTCGATGAGGAAGCAGAGCAAACTTTTGAAATACCATACTAATTTTCTTACGGCGAACCTCTCTTAATTGTTCTTTGTTCATTTTTACAATATCCTCACCATCAATGTACACTTCCCCAATGGATGGATCAATGAGACGATTAAGCATCCGGACGAGCGTTGACTTACCACTTCCGGATAAACCCATAATGACAAAGATTTCGCCAGCTTCCACCTCAAAGCTAGCTTTACTAACCCCAACCGTTGCCCCGGTTTTTTTTAGAATAGCTGCTTTCGATTCGCCTTCATTTAAAAGTTGAATGGCCTTTTTGGACTTTCCAAAAACTTTTGTGACATTTTGAACCCTAATTTTTATTGGATTACTAGTCATTTGTTCACCCCTATCTATCTATGTTGCTAGTAACACCACTTTCTGGTCTACCTGCCTATTATAGTACCAATTTCATGTAACGGGCAAAGTTGGTAATTAGCCATATTCGGTCGTAAAGTGTGTACAGAAAAAACTGTACACACTGCACATACAATATCCTTAATATTCCTCTAAAATGCTTCCATTTCCTTCGAATGTGAGTTCTTTACTTTTTATCGAAACATGATAGTCTAATAAAAGGACACGTTTAAGATAGGTGTGATGACAGGATGAACGGAGAAAAAGAGCTAGAACTCGCTCGTGAACGGGTAATTGATGCGATTTCTAAAAATATGAATTTATATGGAGTTACGGAATCTATCGGCCGATTATATGGGGCCATGTACTTTCAGGAAGGTCCGTTAACACTTGATGAAATGAAGGAAGAGCTTGGAATGAGTAAGACGAGTATGAGTACCTCTGTCCGAAGCTTATTGGAGTTGAAAATGGTGGGAAAGGTTTGGAAAAAAGGGGTCAGGAAAGATCTCTATCAGGCGGAGCCAGATTGGTATCAAACCTTCATCGATTTCTTTACCATAAAGTGGCGCGCAGGTATATCCCTTAATATAAGCGCTATGCAGAAATCTCTTAGTGAAATTCAAACCCTAGTAGATAATGACCGAGTGGACACTCATGTAAAAAACCAAGCAAACATGGATATTGAAAAACTAACTTCGGCAATAGAATATTATGAATGGCTCAACCGATTAGTGGATAGTTTTGAATCCAAGGAGATTTTTGAATTTATTCCCAAAAAAACGGAGAAATCATAAGATTCCTCCGTTTTTTTGACATCGTTTTAAGATGTGAAAGATTGAACTAAGATGGCTAAAACAAATACAGATAGAAAAATGCTTATATATCCACGGCTTTTTTTTCCTTTTTTAAGTTCGTCTAACCCGCCGACCAAAATAAAGGCACTTAATCCCAGCATCATAAAAGGCTGTGCCACGAAGTTTTTTGTCAGTAATCCAAATCCAGCTAATAATAAAACAACAAACCCTAATGTAATTCTTATCTTTTTTAACAAGGTATATCCCTCCTGTTCTTATTGTACAATACTGTACTAGAAGCACAATAAGAAAAAGCTGCCATGTGACAGCTTTCTGGAAAGTAAGTTATTCTTCTAACTTGCGATATTGGCCTCCGAAATATAATAACGGGTCCCCTTCGTTCACCTTTAGATCAGTAACCTCACCGATAAATAAAATATGGTCCCCTGCCTCAACTTCGTTGTAAAGATTGCAAGTCAGGTTCGCAAGTGCCCCCTTGATAACAGGTAATTCACCAAATTGTTCAAAGTTATATGGAGTTTCCTCTTTGATTTGCCCGGCAAAACGCATGGATTCTGTTTGCTGATCAGCGGATAAGAAGCTTACTCCAAATTTTTTGGATTGTTGGATGAGAGGCAGCATTCTTGCTCTTTTATCAATTGATACAAGTACTAATTTCGGATCTAAAGAGACAGAAACGAATGCATTTGCCGTCATTCCATGTGCTTCACCATCAACTTCAGTTGAAACAACGGTTATCCCTGTTGCAAACTTCCCCATTGCATTTCGAAAAAAACGATCATCCATTTCTCGACACCCCTACTCTTTTTTACGAATCTCTGATTGCTCTTTTATTAACTAGGTAACCTAGAAAACAAACACTCTTTCCTAATTTTATTATTTTTGTTATCTTGTGTCTAATTTTATGATTTTCCTATCTTGATAGGTATCAAAAGAGCGGTCAACTTTCCAATTACGACATATCGCAAATTTATGTATTCTATTGGTGAAAATAAAGTCACCCAGAAGAATATCTATCATGGTTCTTAAAAATATTCTTCGAGGTTTTGTTAAAAGGACTATAATCGTGTTTGGAGCGCCTATCAATAGGCGCCCCTCGTTTTAAAAAAGTCAATTCTATTTGATCGAGTTAGCTAATTCTTTAGCAAATTAATTGCCTGGTCCAACAATCCCATTAGTTGATGATGGGATTACACGGTTTCCTTCTACTTCAAATTGTTGAACTTGTAATACTTTAAGTGTAAGATCTAGTACAATTTTTTCACGTAAAAGGTTAAAGGCAGCTCCCGGCTTTTTAATGTTCGGTGAAAAATCGAGCTCAAAGAAATTTGCACGGATTAACTCGCCATAAGGTTGTTCATTATAATTGACTTGATTTTGAAAGAAATATTTATCAAAGCGTGGAGATAAGTCATCTTTATCATCTAGAAATTGTGCTGTAGCGTCTGATGATGCGGCAAGAATTGGAAATGCAAGGAAGTCTCCAGCAGTTAATTCTGCATAGCCTGAAAATGGGATTGTAGCAATTTTATCAACTAGTGGTCCATTACAAGCAACGGAAGCATACTCAATATTTTTACGAATTGTCCCAGCAACAAATAATTTTGCTCTTGTTACATTAAAAAAGTCTGTCCCTGGAATAGGTGCAAAGGCCACAGGCACGAGTTTAACTTGAGTTAGACTCACATTTTTATGAACTCTTTTAATCTCTGTTGCTGCAGGGAAAAGAGGAACATTTGCTTCAACTACAATTTGCAGAGTTCTCTCGGCTAATACAACTGGAACCTTAAGAGTTGCTGTACTAGGAATAAGAACACGTCCTACTGGAGAGTCACCAAACGCACCTTGTTGGTCTGAAACAACTGGACAGACCAGCGGTTGATCTTGATCTTTATTTTTACACATGAAAAAATCATCCTTTCAATTATATTGTTTTATTTGTATACACCAATATAGTATTCAGCATATACAAGCAGGTATAGGTTTTAAGAGTGGTGAAAGAGCCTTTTTTGAAAAATAGGACAGGTGTACTGTATTAAGTATCTATTAAGGATTGTCCATGGTGAGGAATAAAAAAAGACTACTAATGAAAAGTTACTTCACCAGTAGGCTTGTTCTCGTTTAAATCCAATTTTTAAGCATTTGAACTTGAACAGACTGTTCTTGGAGTAAATGAATCCCTAATTCCAATACGATAAATTGTTTTAGTTTGATTCTAGGGGTCTTTATATATTTTTGTTCATGCTTAAAAATATTAATATTTTGATGAATTTTAGAATAAATTAATTTGCCATGTGTATTTTCGGGATAATAGGAAGTCTTGATTAATTGTGTTTGATCGGCAGCAGATTTTTGTTGGTCAAGATTGTTTTGAAAGATGAATGATTTTTCCTCAATAGAACCGAAAAGAGGCGGGTGCAGGAAATGATTAATTTCTACTATACTGCCAAAGGGAATCGTTTTACTCATGGAATTAATCAGCCGTTCAGAGTATTGGCCATGATTTGTTTGAGTTGGGTTAGGACTATTTGTAGGGTAAGGTTGTGGCACATAACTATATCTATCGAAATTATGTTTTCTTAGGTACATTGAATTCTTTTTGTTCATTTTGTTGAAAGGTGATTGATTTTGCACATAATTCGGAGTTTGCTGATTTTCAAAAATATACTTAATATCTTGTTGAATGAATCCTTCAATTATTAATTTCCCCTTTAAAGCTTTGCAAGAACCGTTATCTAACACTGGCGACAATTCAGAAGGTATAAATTTACAAGTTTTCAATACTACTTTTTTAGAAATCTCTCTTATTTCTTTTACCTTTTCTGTGAAAATTTCTTCGTCCTCTAAACAAATTTCAATATTATATTTTTCAAGAATAACAGGAATTTGTATACCCAAGAAATCATTAGCCGTAATCATGTTATTTTCTTTCAAATCATTGGTACCAAAAAAATCTTTAGAAAAGGTCAATTGTTCCTCTTTATGATCATTAGATATTTTTTGCGATTCTTGATCTTCAAGGTATGTTTTTACTTTATCACTGGAAACAGGTATTTTTAGTTCCATTTCTTTTCCACCAACTGTTCCACCATGAGAGGTGTGCTCTTGACTAGATTCATCTGAAAGGGGTGGGATTGTCTGAGCATATCCCATTTCAACGTTTGTTTCGATAGGGGGGGTCTCTACAAAAGTTCCTTTTGCCGTAACCTCTGTTTGTTGGAATGAAGACGGTTCCTCTTCCCTTGCGGTTATTACGTTCTCCTCAGGAAATGAAGGCAGCTCTTCGTCCGCTTCAGTGACCATATTCTCTTCGAAAAGAGAGATCTGCTCAGAAATATTATTTAATTTTTCATTAAAAATTTTCGAGTATTTAATTTTTCTATCTATCGTAAAGGTAATCCGGTCATTTGCTGTTACTCGATTCTCATCTTTTACTGGTTCATTTTTTTTCATTCGATCCTTGTTCCTTTTTGAATCTCCTGTTTGTTTTGATTGATTTTCCCGGTTAATGGACCTTCTGCTGTTCTCTATGTTTTCTTCAATCTCGCATACACATTCCAATACAATCGGTTTTATTGGAAATCTCATAATTGTATTAGTTTGATTAGATACTAGTTCTTCCATTTTCTTTTTGTTTATCCATGGAGTCTGCACATTTTTCAACTCCTTAATTGCAAATCCTTACTTTATTTATGTATGCTTATTACTCATTAATGTGCCCGGATAGCTGATTAACAAAAGGCGGTACACTAGCCCAATTTTTCTATTCCTTTTTTGTAAAGGAAATCGGAGTTTCGTTCCTTTTGATTATTGCTTTTTGAGCATAATTTTATCTTTAATGTTGTTATTAGTCCAAGCATATCAGTACTTTTATAATATGTTATTAATGGAGGTGATGAATTTAGATGGTTAAACTCTTTATCGACCCCGGACATGGCGGTTCAGATCCTGGAGCTTTGGGGTATGGTCTGCAAGAAAAGAATCTTACTTTACCAATAGCCACGACTCTAAGGGATATATTATTAAATGAATATGAAGGTGTATCAGTCCTAATGAGTAGGACAAGCGATCAGACTGTCAGCTTAAGCGAAAGAACAAATGCCGCAAACAATTGGGGAGCAGACTATTATCTCTCCATCCATATCAATGCAGGTGGAGGTACAGGGTTTGAAAGCTATATTTATCCAGGAGTTGGCTCCCCTACAACGACATACCAGGATATCATTCATGATGAGATTCTAAAGGTAGTAGATTTTGCTAATCGTGGTAAAAAATCAGCTAACTTCCATGTTTTAAGGGAAACAATGATGCCAGCTTTGTTAACCGAAAATGGGTTTATAGATAACCCTAATGACGCTAACAAATTAAAATCATCAAGTTTCTTAGTAAGTATTGCCAGAGGACATGCTAATGGATTAGCAAGGGCATTTAATTTAACGAGAAAACCAACTGTTCTGTATAAGGTTCAGATTGGTGCATTTCGTATCAAGTCTAATGCAGACAACCTTGCATCAGAGGCAATGTCGAAAGGTTTCGATGCCGTTGTTTTACTTAGAGATGGTCTATATAAAGTCCAAATTGGCGCTTTCACATCAAAAGAAAATGCAGAATCCCTAGCTGCTAAAGCTAGGAATGCCGGATTTGATGCCATTGTGTTTATAGAATAATTCAGTTGCCCTAGCTAATTAAACTTTTAAGCGTGGGTAGTAGAGCAAGATTTAACATACCCCCGCCAGAAATACCTATTTAAAGTGGGGGTATGTTATAAGAATCTTCTCTCTCAATCCCATACATTTAACTAGGTTTCTATTAATTGTTTTTCCTCTAAATACTTGATTACTAGCGCAACGCATTCTTGAATTGAATACTTGTTTGTATCGATAATCAATTCTGGATTAACCGGTTCTTCATAAACAGAATCCACACCTGAAAACTCTTTTATCTTTCCCTCTCTTAGCTTTTGGTAAAGGCCTTTGGGATCCCGTTTCTCGCAAACATCCAACGGACAATTAACAAAAACCTCGATAAATTCATTTTTTTCAACTAATTGACGTACTTGATCTCGATCTCTTTGAAATGGAGAAATAAAGGCTGCAAGGACCACCTGACCACTATCTACGAATAATTTTGAAACTTCACCGATACGCCGAATATTTTCCTGTCTGTCTTCTTTTGAAAAACCTAAATCTTTATTCAGACCGAACCGGATATTATCCCCATCTAATATATAATTTCTAATTTTACGATCAAATAATCTTTTAGCTATTTCATTGGCGAGCGTAGATTTCCCTGAGCCCGATAATCCCGTAAACCAAAGGATAAAGCTTTTATGACCATTTTGTTCTCTCCGGTCTTTTTTTGTAATACTGGGATCATGCCATGTGATGTTCGTTGCCTGTGATTTTTTTTCTTCCACATGCACAATCTCCGTTTGTTTTTGTATACCTTTTATTAATACATCAACGACCTCTTTACGACTAAAGGTGCTTGGAGGATAAATACCGTTACGTAATAAGTTCCTTACTTTAGTCCCAGAAAGAACTACATGATTGTCTTTACCATGTGGGCATGTTTTGGTTGAAGCCATTGCCTTACACTTTAAGCAATAAAAACTATGTTCAAAGAAAAGAATGTTGATTCCAAGTTCCTCATTAGTGAAGTTTTTAAAGATTTCTTGTGCTTCATAGGTGCTGTAATAGTTACCTACCCCTGCATGATCACGTCCAACAATAAAATGTGTACATCCATAATTTTTACGAACGAGAGCATGAAAAACTGCCTCACGCGGGCCGGCATAACGCATTGCTGCAGGGAAAACAGATAGTAAAACCCTGTCTTTTGGATAATAATGATTTAACAAGACTTGATAACTTTCCATTCGAATTTTTGCTGGTATATCATCAAGCTTCGTCTCACCAACAAGTGGATGTAAAAAAAGGCCATCTACAATTTCAAGTGCTGATTTTTGGATATATTCATGGGCACGATGAATAGGATTCCTTGTTTGGAACCCAACCACCATATTCCATCCTAGCTCTCTAAATTTTCTTCTTGTCTCAGCTGGATTAATATGGAAAGAAGAAAATTCCCCTTTTTCAATTTTGTGAACTAATTTGATTTCTCCACCAGCAAAAATATCAGGCCGTTCATATAGTTTTTTCACTCCTGGATGCATTAGGTCACTTGTTTTATAAACGTTCTTTGCCTCTTTCTGTTTATTGGGTGTGTATAATTGATCTAATTTTAAGACACCATACACAACCCCCTCTTTAACTAGCTTTATCCACTCACCAACAGTTAAATCTTCCGCTTGCTTCTCATTTACTGGGAGTGTTATCGGAATACTCCAAACAGTACCATCCATAAGACGCATATTCTCAACTACGGATTCATAATCTTCTTTTGTTAAAAATCCTTTTAATGGACTGTAAGCCCCATTAGCTATAAGTTCGAGATCACTTAATGATATGTTATCTAGTTCTATTTCATTTTTTAGAGATTGATATTCAAAATCTGGATCAAATAAATTTACCAATGATCCTCCATGAGGAATACTCTGACTCATCACGAATACCTTCCTTTACTTTTATAATATTGGTAGAAGTCACCTCTTAGCTCAGGAACGTTGTTAATTTTGGTAAGGGATACCAACTTGTACATATTTTAAGTTGACAATTTTTGAGGGATTTAAATAGGGAAACATCCAATTTCATCCAAGATAAATATGCAAAATTATGATTAAAAAATAGATATATTCTTTTACAAATAGATTCAAATTGTCACCAAGATAGTAGCAAATAAAGAAATATGTCAATAATGGATGGTTATTATCATTAAGTTCGGGCAATCACTACACTTCCTATCCCTTTTGCTTTTAATAAAAAGCATTTAGTGGAATTTTTATTTAAGATTTATCCCTCTGCCATACATAAGCATATGTTTCCTCTAAACCTTGTAGAATATCAAAAGTAGGATGCCATTCAAGTGACTGAAGAGCACTTTGATTATTAAGACAACTATGTTTAATATCACCCTTTTTACCATCGACAAAAACATATCCAATAGGGGAACCGTGTATTTTATTTAAAAAGCCAATCAATTGGTTAATGGAGGTTGTCTTTGAGGTGCTGATATTGAAAGTTTGGCGGTCACCACTTTTAATTGCAGCGATATTGGCTAAAACAATATCCTTTACATAAATAAAGTCCCTAGTTTGTTCGCCATCCCCATGTATTAACAACATCTCATTCCTCTTTATGCGATTAAGAAATACTGCTATAACCCCTCCTTCTCCCTTTGGTAATTGCCTTGGACCATATACGTTTCCGTATCGAAGAATGGTGAATGGAAGTTTATAAAGATGAGAAAATATACGGATATAGGATTCGGCAGTTAATTTTGATAATCCGTAATACGAAATTGGTACAGTCAAATCGGTTTCCGATAATAAATCGGTCTCCAAATCTCCATAAACTGCTGATGTCGAAGCAAAGATGATTCTCTTTACCCGCGCTTCATGACATGCTTCCAAAATATTAATTGTTCCATTAATATTGACACTTGCATCATAATTTGGTTCGCTGATAGATTTTCCAACATCAGCCTGGGCAGCTAAATGGAATACTATATCCGGCTTTTCCTGGTTAATAATTTGTTTAGCCTTTGTACCCCGAATATCCTCTACATGAATAATGGCAGAAGGATGAACATTTTCCAATCGTCCCGCTATAAGGTTATCGAGTACATGAACTTCAAATCCTCGTTTAACAAGCTCTTCCACTAAATGGGAACCAATGAAACCAGCGCCTCCAGTAACGATCGCCTTCATAATATATAAGTCACCTCTTTTTTCTAACCATCTTATTCTCGAAAATTAGAAAAGGTATAAGACATGTACCCCTTTTTTTGTTTAGGGGTCTACTTTCAACATTTCCTGAAAATTTTTTTATTTGCCTTAGGACAGGTTCACTACATTCAATAACTAGAATTTGAATACCCTTTAATAATCCATGAAAAATTCATTTTAAAGAAAGTGGTTTTCTCCCACTTTCTTTTTTTGGATACCCCTTTTTTAAAAATAAAGATGGAAAAGGAAAAACACACAAGTTAAATTTTCGATTCTATAATGGCAGCAGCCCCTGCTACGGCTAGAACAAGAAAAAATGGATAAGTAATAGGAAAATAGAGATAGATAAACACTACAGTTATGGAGGACCAAAATCCTACACACCAAAAACAGCTTAGAAGAGAACCGATAAAATGCCTTATCCCCGTACCCTTTATGTCAATCGTCTCTTCTAGTTGACCGAAATTATTTTCTACTATATTCACAGAAAAGAATGGGCGTCTAATAAAAGAAGTAATTTTATCAAAGACAATTAAATGGGTTAAACGAAAGGAAGCAAAAATGATAATAAATAAATCCATCCAATCCAAACTGTACATACAATCACCTCATTTCTCACATAAATTTGATTCATTGTATGTTTAGACCCTTCAAACGTTCCTTAGATACCCTTATCAATTTATTGAATGAATGCAACAGGTAACGAATATAGTGAAATGACATAATATGTACTACAACTGGAGGGGATTTTTTATGGAGAACGATAAAATGCCAAAAGAAAAGCCGATAGTTTGTTCGGTTGTAACGGAATTACAAGCAGCACAAGTTGCTAAATTATGCGAGAGCTATGACATTCAAGCAATAATCCGAATGAAGCCTTTTGTTGATATTTCTCACCTGAAAAAAACTGTAAAGGCTAAGATGAAAGAAAAATTATACGAACCATGTCCGTGCGGTAAAGGAAAGAAGTTTAAGTTTTGCTGTTACCAAACAGAAGTTGATATAAAGCTATAGAAGAAACAGTCTTCCTTTTGGAGGGCCTTTTTTTGTGAGAGGACAACCGTATTTCCCAGACTTAAACAATACTTATCCTTAAGGGAGTGGACTAGGAATACATATTTTGTAACTACTTATAAATTTAGGGTTATCAAGAGAGGAAAAATAATTCAGACCGCAAGAAGCGGTCTTATAAAGTAAAAATTTGACGGATTTTTATTTATTTTAATTTATTTTTTACTCCCACCTGTTTGGGTTTTCCGCACCCGCATCCCCCAGAATCAGATTTCACCCTTTTATTGGAGACAACTCCCTGTGATAAATAATTGTCAGCTATTTTACGTCCCATATACACTTTTGATTGCGGTGAAAATTTTGGAGTAAGAGATCGACTTACGTTTTGCCCACCCCGTCTGGTTTTCAAATTAACTACCTCCTTGCTAAGTAGGGTTCCATAAATTATATGTATCTATGAATTACGATGTGTTCCCATTTAAAGGGGAGAGGATGGTTTAAAAAATAAGTTTAATAGAACAACAAAAAACGGCGTTCTGCTGGGACGCCGTTTAAGTTCACTCATCAATTATATTTAATTTCACTGGGATGACTTTTTTGTTATTTAGTTTAAAACAACCCACGTCTACTTTTCCTTTATAAAACGAAACAATAAAGTAAGCGATCTGGTCGTAAGGATTATTTTCAATATCTTGTGATGAAGGAAAGGCAGGTGATGTGGGATGCGAATGGAAAATGCCTGTAAGTTTTTCATCCTTCTCATTCATTTCCATAACTGCACGTTTAATAGCCTCTTGGGACATATAAAACCGATTTAGACGAACTGATTCATTTTTTATTTTCCATAAAGTGTTGCCTGTTTCATTAATACCTGAAAGTAATCCACATGCTTCATACGGTAATGCCTGTTTGCAATAAGCAATCATTTCCTCATATACAGACTTCTTTATATAAAAAGCTTGATAATTCTCTTTTTTGTTCTTAATCCCTTTAGTTTCAACACTTCGATCAGGGAGACGAGGGCTGGGTTGTTTTACTTCGTAATGTGAAAAAATCCATCGGCGCGGGACTTGAGTTTGTACTTTTTTGTACATTCTGATATTGTACTTGCTGTTGAGATATATTTCGTTGAAACCAATCTCCTGATTGTTGGCCCTGAGGTAAGGATGGATTGTTTTCTACGGGTATTGGCTGCTCCAAATTCTTTATGGTTTCTTCCACAGCTGGCTGTACTGCCTTTTGGATTCCGGATGTCATAGGCGGTTGAGTGATAAACTGTCTAATAAAATTTTCCTTTTCTTTCAAGTTTGATTCTATTACGGCAAACTTAGCTTTCATTTCTTTCATTTGGTTCTCTGCATACACTCTGTCCTTTTCGTATTGATCAATTTTTTCTTGATGCAATTTCAGCTTTGAATTAAATTGTATCATCTGATTTTGGAGGGCCAGTTCACTTTCCTTTTGGATTTTATAAATTTCTACTTTTTTGTCCTCTAGTTCTGCCGTTATTCTTTCATTTTTCTTCTCAAGCTCCTCCATTTTCACGAGGGTAGCCTTTGTTTCAGCTAATTCAGATTTTAATTCATCAATTTGTTTGGACCATGATCCTTTTTCTGAATCAAAAAACTCTGATTTTTCTTTATACACGTTCACTTGATCCTGGACGTGTTCTAGTACCTGCAGGTAGGAGTCTTTTTCACGCTGATAGTTATGGGTTAGATTATTAAATTCTTCAATTTTTGTTTCCAATTCATCTTTCAACTTGAGTTTTTCCGTTTCAAAAAGTTCGAGGCGAATCAAGGAATCCTGAGCTTTCAGTAACTCAGTTTTCATTACTTCAATCTGATTTTCAAGCTCACTTTTTCGAGCCTCCGACTTTTCAAAGTCATCATTAAGCTGAATTAAATCTTGCATAAGTTTCTCATTCTCCTTTTTCATTTGATTAATCTTCCTATTTTTTGCCTCCAATTGGTCTTGCAGTGAAGATGCCGTCCTAATGATTGTCTTTGTTTGAGTAAAAACTTCATTTAGTTCGGACGTTATATTATCAAGCCTCTTTTCGTCCAACTCCCTTTGTATTGAGAATTGTAAAACACTGTCTCGAATTGAAGTGTTTTCCTCATCGAGAATGGCAATCCTTTTAAGAAGGCCTGCTCTTTCTTCCATAAATTGATGATTTTCTTTCTCTAGTCTTCTGACCTCTTTCAGCCTATATTTTAGACGAGCAAATAATTTGCTTTTTAATGTTTTTAATTCCATTATTTGCGTTTTTGCATTCGACAATTCTGCTTCATGTTTACCAAACACTTCAAGATCGGAATGCTTCTCTGAGTCCAATTGGGTAATCTTCTGTAGATAGATTACGTTTTTCTGAGTTATTTGTTCCATATTTTCTTTTAAAACTTCCAATTGCTGAACAAAATCTTTATTCTGTGCTGTTACATCGTCTAAAACCCTTTGTTTCAAATGCAACTCATTTTGAAATTTACTTTTATCCTTTTTCAACTGGTTTAATACTTTTTGCACCTCAGATAATTCAACACTCATTTCTTTATTTTCTTGAATTAAAGTTTCTTCTCTTTTCTTCAACGACTCAACATTTTTTTTATATTCCTCGGTCTCCTTTTGGAGCAGTGCAATCCCCTGTTGCAAACTCCCAATGTTTTCATCTTTTTCAGTTATTTTTTGACTCAATTCATTATGCCTATCTTGTAATGCTTGGTTATCTTTAAAGATTTCTTCTCTCTCTTTAATTGCTTTTTTCAATAAAGGTTCAAGTTTTTGGAATTTAGCCTCCCATTCATTTTCTTTTGAGGATTTCTGGTGAGATTCTTTATATTCTTTCCTCATGAGAGATATTTCTTTTTTTAAATCCTCCAATTGGACTTCCATAATTTGTTTTTCTTTAAAAAGTTTTTCTGAGTTTTCCTCATGCATTTGGGCTTCTTTTCTTAAGTTTTCTGTCAATTTGACAAGATTGGTATTTTCAGCCGCAAACTGATCAGTTTTTTTAAGCGATTCCGCTGCTTCATTGCTCTCTTTTAGTTGAGCTAATTTGGTTTTATAGGCCATATTTTTTTGGAGTACCTTATTGTATTCATGAATGAGTTTATTTCTATCCTGATAATACGTCTTATGCTCATTGAAGATCTCTTGCATTTCCCTTCTCAAATTAACATTTTCTTGTTGCAGCCTAACCATTTGCTCACGGTAACTTCGATCATTTGTTTGACTATTGGAGTGGCAATGTACGAGTTCTGACTCCAGATGAATCACTTTCTGCTGCAGCTGCAAGTGGGTTAGTTTTTCAAAGCGCTGCCTTTTTGACATTCGTTTCCCTCCCCTAGGCAAAAGCCCATTTCTGCTCTTAACATGTTTATGCAAGTTTAAGACTAACGTTTACCAACCGATGAATAAAATTATCTTTTAAAGGATTCCTCACCAATAATAATAGTACTAAATATAAGCGGACTAGCGACCTTAATTTGTAAAGACATCCAATCATACATAAGAGAAAAAATATTCAGGCTTGGTTACTGGAATTTTAGAGAACATTCACACACTTTAGGAATATATTGTAATGGGTGAACTATTGATTTTATTTTGTTCTTTCCTGATATTTTATAAAATATAAAACAAAATTCAAACACTTTTCAGGAAAGCAGCATAGTATACAATAGGCTCAACCAAAAAAAGAAAAGAAATATAAGAGAGAGGATGATTTTTTCATGGATTTTAAAGCGATAAGCGGTGGTCAGGAGACTCTTTGTATCAAAGTGAACAAAGTCTACGACTGGGTAACTCGCCAAGTAGATGTTCCTCTATTGGCCTTTGATAGAGGTGACCTTGGAACCACATTGTTCTTTGATTGCCCCGGGGGTATTACACCAACACCAGGTTCTGATGACCCTTGTGCTATTCTCGGTGGAAACTATACAGTAGAATGTTTCCCTTCAGATGAGGACGGAACCCCTATTGATCCTTTAGCACCTGGTGCTATTCTTTGTACAGAAATCCCGCAGCCAGAAGGTCGTGCAAGCGGGCAGTTTCAATTGCCTGATGGATCTACAGTTACTCTTCAAAAGGTAAAGGTATTAAAAAAGGGATTTATTGTTGTTCGTGTGACAAATGCAGCAGGTGAGGTTTGTACATCCTTACCAATTCCTTGGGCTGTATCCGAGAAGTTTTTCCTTTGTGCACCTCCTGGCACGTTCCTTCAATGCGAAATAACTGACTTTGAATGTGATGCTAACTTAATCTGTCGACCATTAGCTACACCTGGAACTTTCGAATTCCAACAACTCGATATCTCTATCAATCTTTGCCAAAATGTTCAAATGGAGGCACTGGTAAAGCTTGAAATTACAGCTGACTTCTGTCAGCCGCGGACGGATATGCCGTTTGTTTGTCCGCCACTTGCATTCCCCCCACAATGTCCAACAATTTTCCCAGGAGTAGGACCAACTCCCACTCCTCTATAGAAATAGGGAATATGACTAAGTTCTACAGAGGAGTTCACCTCCTCTTTTTTTTGTTCTGTAAGCAGAAAAACAAAACTGTGACGATTCAATTTATTCTTTTTGAAAAGGCTTTACTAACATGGAAAAAGAATTGTAGGCATAGAATATTAGGAATATTCGGGCTAACCAGAGGAGGAGATTCGCTTGTTCTGGAAAAAAAGAGAACAGGTAAATGCAGAGGCACTAGCATGGTTCAGCTATACTGTAATGCTTCCGGATACGGAGGAACAAGAGAAGGAAATGACCATCATTGGAAACTTCATCATTAAAAATAACGGAGGAAAAACACTGAATAACCCGATCATCTGTATACGAACCAAACCACCACAAAATGTTCGTCTCGGCGGAAAAATCGGTTCATTATCCCATACTGCCCTAATGATTGATGGGGCTAATACTGAAGCATGGCATTATATTTATGATAATTGGAAAGAAAAAACCTTGGAAACGGGAGAACACATACTAAAACCCAACCATTGCAAGCATATAGAACCTGGTGAAAATCTAACATTTGCAAACGAGGTACGTATTTCAACCACAAGTGACCATAAGTTCATGGCAGTTGAAGGTTTTTTTTATTGTGATGAAATAAAAAACGGAATTCCGGCATTAAACACTATTACAGTAAACTATTAGGGGATGGAATATTGAAAATATTATTTATAACTTCCAGTTATAAAGGCATTTATGATCATTTTGAAGCGTGGATCATTAGAGCGCTAAAAAAAAATCATGAGGTAAAATTTTTCCATTTTAAAGATGGGCTTTCTACTTTACAGTCGCTTACAAGAGAATTTAAACCGGAAGTGGCCCTTACGTTAGTTGGTTTTAAGTTACCCATTCAAATGGTTCACTGGTTAAAGAAACAGCAAGTTAAGACAGCGGTGTGGTTAACAGAAGATCCCTATTTTATGGATCGGACAAAAGTACTTTCTCAATATTTTGATTTTGTTTTCACCATTGATTCCGCAGCACTTGAATATTATAAAACCAACGGGCATTTGCATGCTTACCAACTACCGCTTGCTACAGAACCTCAAGTCTTTAAACCAAAGCCTGTGGAAGCAAAATACAGAAGCGATATTTGCCTGGTCGGGTTTCCCTATCCGGATCGAATACAATTTATTCAGTTTCTTTTACAGAATACAGGCTACAAAATTAAAGTTGTGGGTAAATGGTCCAATTCTTTATTTCGCTTCCGAAGCAACCCCAAATTAATGATTCATGAAGGATGGGTAAATCCATCAGTGGTAGCTGATCTTTATAACGGTGCGAAGGTCGTGTTAAATACACATCGGCCATTTAACCTGAAGCAGAACCAAAATAAGCTGGGTATTATCGGCAAAAGTATTAACAACAGAACCTTCGATGTCGCGGCATGCGGCTCATTTCAACTGATTCAATTCAAAGAGGATTTACCAAACCATTTTATAGAAGATGAGGAAATCGTGTCATTCAAAAATAACCTGGAACTACGCCAAAAGATTGATTATTATTTGAAATCTGAAGAAGAACGACAATGGATTGCGGACAATGCAAGAAATCGTGTATTGAAGGACCATACTTTTGAGCAGAGGCTAGAAAAAATGTTGGAATTGATTAAGGATTCAACCAAATAATAGAGCTGTTCAGACATGGATAGCTCTTTTTAGTCATAATAAATAAGTATAGTATGAAAAACCATTTTAAAGAGTTAGAAGGGGATGTTACATTTGGAAGAAAAAAGCAAGCTTTTCCTTGTTTTATGCCTTCACCGTTCTGGATCTAGCGCTACTGCGGGTGTTATGCATCTTTTAGGTATTCATATGGGAGATAGACTCCTCCAGGCAACCAAGCATAATCAAAAAGGACATTTTGAAAATGTTGAATTTGTCCAATTGAATCAGGAGATTCTGAGAAGTGTCAACAGTTCATGGAACAAACCACCCCTCCAAGGAAAAATCACGGAAACCAAGATTTCAGTTTCAAAAATCCGTACATTTATTGAAAAAAATCAGAAACCTATATGGGGACTTAAAGATCCACGCACATTGTTAACGTTTGAACTCTGGAAAACATATTTAGAAGAGGCAGCGGATATCACCTATGTGTTTGTCCATCGGCCATTCGAAGCCTCCGTCCGATCCCTTGCCAACCGGGATCGGAACACGATCGGAACAGCAAACCTGATTTTAATACCATATTTAAAAAACCTCTATCACTACCGTCATAATTACGGCCTGCCTCCTGAAAAGATAATTGATGTTTCTTTTCAAGATTTTTTAAATAATCCAGAAGATTTTGTTAGTCAAATCAATAAAATAAACGGTAACCCCCCAGATCATCGTCTCAAGGAGGTTAAAGAATTTCTAGATAAGAAGTTAAAAACTTATTAATGACAATAATTCCTTCCAATTTTACACTACTCCTTTGACTGCAATACACTTGCTAAATACCTTTTTAATCGTTCATTAAAGAGAATAATCCGATTATTCGTGTATGGATTTTTAGAAATGTGTTTTATAAATCCTGTTTCATCATTCATTTTGTGATAGTGAATGATAACTGGGTCACATCGTTTCATCTCGTTACTTATGTTGAGAGTTAAATGAAAGTTCATTTGTAGAGGCAATCTTGCAAAAGGTAAAGGATGAGCTGCGAAGGCGATGGTTAAAGAGGCCTGCTCACAGAAAAAGTATTGCTTGCCTAACAAATATCTTTTGTGCGACAGGTCCAGTGTGTAACTTTTCCAAATAGGGAAAAAAGACTGTATTAAGGCTCTTGGGAAAACTAATACACCTGCATTACAATACCAGATTGTTTTTTGTTTTGTTATGGCTGTGAGATAATTTTGCTTTGGCAGCGGGAGACGGTAATGGGCAAAAAGATTATTGAAAGTAGTATAAGGAACCGTTAACCCCGCTGCCATTTCTGCCTGGAAATGATCACCATCAATAAAAGGAGAAGGGTCTTGGACAATAATCGTATCACAATCCAAAAGCATAATCGTGTCGTAAGAAGACACTTCAGGCAATTCAAAAAGCCTGAGCTTATTAGAAGGAGGATGCGATATACTAAAACGTTTCACAATTCGTACGTACACACCCCATTTTTCTAACTCTTTAACAAATTCAGGATCTGCTTCATCAACCATACAGACGAAAATATTAGCTCCTGCCATCGTTTTGCCGAACCAACGGATGGATTGTACCAGTCTGAGGGCCTGTGTTTGATATTTCTTATTGTTTTCTGCTACACATCCAATCATCATGCGGCCAGCTCCGGGTACCAAATGGCGATATTCCTCTTCCACATATTTTTCCTTTATTTCTAGACCATATTGGTTTAACCACTTTTTATGATGATTGACGAATTGTTCCTTTTGTTCATTACTAAATAAAGAAAGGTCTTCTTGCCTCACGAGCGCAAACCACTCTTCCTCATTTGAAGCCATAATCAAATCATGTCGAAGGCAATCCCGTAACATTGTCCCTCCTGTTTGTTTGTTGCAACGGATCCTAACGGAATCTATTTCATCCTCCCCAAGTTCATTAGGATTGTCATATAGAACCGTTTTAATGATAATCAAACCGCCAGGACAAAGGGTTTTTTTTATTTCCCCCCATACCGCTTCCATTTCAAAGACAGGGATATATTCCAAAAAGTTTGAAAGAATAATAACTTTATATAGGTCGTTACCATTTAGGTCGTTTAAATTGCAACAATGTAACACTTTATCCTCTTCAACATTTGAAATTAAAGAATCAATAAAATTACTCTGATTCACACAATTTCCTCCTTTCATTTAGAAACACTTCTCCTTAGTTTTGATTGCTAGGTGATGTTTCCATTTTAGTAAAGCAAATCATTTTTTGATTCCTTGGGTGTCCCCAATCACCTATATATTCAAGCTGTAGGGAAGTATCCTTAATTAAATATTCAAATATGGAAAAATGATAATGGTATGGATCTTTGTCAAGGTAAGTAGTTAGCCCTCCCGGATGGTTGATGGGATTATCATTGAACTTTTCTGTAGTTTCAAAAAACGTAGCGTAAAATTCCCCCCCTGGATTTAATACTTTTTCAATATTGACTAGGCACCTTTGGATAACATTTACTGGTAAATGAGTTAAAACCGACTGAGCAATTGCATAATCAAACTTCTTTTTGAAAAGATGGAAATGAAAGTTATCGTTAACCAAAAGAATTGGTTTCTTTCCAGTTAAATTGGCCTTTTTAAGTTCTGACTGTCCTGCTCGTATAAGCGAAGGATTGATGTCCAAACCGCTGTACTTGCCTGCATTTAAATATTTAATAAAGTAAATTCCGCCTCGCAGACTGCCGCACCCTACATCCAGGAGTTCGTGATGCGGCTTTAGCCCCTTCTCTTTCAAAAATTCAATTTGTTTCTCTCCCATTTCTTCCCACATTCCGCCTATTATACCGCGATGGCGCCCTTTTTGTATATCCAGTTCGGTAAGCTTTAAATTATAATATTGATTCCACACTTCTAGTTCCCTCCCCCGACAGTTACTTTTAATATATTACATGCATATGTATTTGGTTCTTGGTGGTTTCGAATACCAATTTCTTCATTATATATGTAAATTAACCTATTCAATGTCTTTTTTGCGGGTTAAACCAATTCCTTCATTATATATATGTTTGATACACTCAAGATATTATTGGCGGGTTAAACCAATTTCCTTCATTATAAATTATTTAATAAAATTTGAATCATACTGTATGGATATCAGATTCAAGCCAAGTGCAACTTCCTATCCTTAAAGATTTAAATATTGTGAAAAAAATAGATAAATTCGTCTATGACACTTGCCTTTTTACTGAATACTTATAAAGAGATAATGGAATCTTTATTGTCTAAGAAATTACAAAGGGAGATGTATGCATGAAAATACTGCTTGCTACGTTTTGGAGTATTCCACATGTGGGTGGAGTATGGAATTATATGAAGCAGTTAAAAGAAAGGCTTGAATCTCTTGGGCATGAAGTGGACTTACTAGGGTATGGAGAGGATAATAACTATTTACACATTGTAACGAAAAAGCAGGTTATTGAAAACAATCGTTTTCTTCCGGTCATTACAAAAGTATATGAACAAACAGAATCGTCATTTTACCATAAAAATCCGATATTATATCATTATGAGAATTTAAGATACTGCTTTGAATTAGGAGCTGCTTATTTCGACTTAGAAAAATATGACTTAATTCATACTCAAGATGTCCTTTCAACTGCATGTATCAATAGAATAAGACCGCAAGGAACGGCTTTGGTCGCTACTCTCCATGGAAGTGTTGCTCATGAAATGAAACACTATGCCACTACCGTTAATGATAACGCCTTATCTAACTCAATAAAAAACTATTTTGACAAAATGGAATATAGCGGGGCTACGGCGGCGGAATTTACAATAGTAGCAAATAATTGGATGAAGGACAGCTTAACAAATGATTTCCATGTACCCGTTGAACAGCTAAAGGTGCTTCACTATGGATACGATATAGATACCTTTGTTAAACGAATGAATAGAGCTTCTTCTATACAGCGTTCTGCTGACAAGAAAGTGATTCTTTATGCCGGCCGGCTTGTTGAGATAAAAGGAGTCCAAAATTTAATCCAGGCTCTCAGCCAATTAAAAAGGTTAAGAAACGATTGGGTTTGCTGGATTGCAGGAGATGGAAATAAAAAAGCTGATTTACAGCATCAAAGTAAGGCTTTAGGTCTAGAAAAAGATATTTTATTTTTAGGGAAGCGGGATGATATCCCAAGCTTATTGTCCATATCGGATATCTTCGTTCATCCAAGCCTCCTTGATAACCAACCGTTATCCGTAATCGAAGCTCAAATTGCAGGAAAACCTGTTATTGTCAGTGACGCAGGCGGATTACCTGAGATGATTGAACATGGGGTTACTGGCTTAATAACACCTGCTGGAAAAGATAGGTCCCTTTGCCTCCACTTAGACTCTTTACTGACAAACGATCAACTGAGGAAGACTCTTGGTTCCAATGCTAAAAAATGGGCGCTTACGTATTGGTCTATTGATACAGCAGTCAAAAACGTATTAGAAGTATACCAAAGCGCGCTTACTAAAAAGAAAAATGCATTATAAAATCCATTGCTTTCGTTATGGTAATTTTGTTTCATTTGGTAGCATCTATAGAAAATTTATTCATTTTAAACTCACGGGCACTAGTTTGTGAGTTTTTTTATACCCTTATGCTGTTATACCTAAAGAACTGCTGCAAATTATGCCCTTTTTCTAAGATACTTGTTTTCTGCCCTTTCATTTATAGATTTATTGCATTTAATAAATTAATAAATAGAGATAAAAAATCTGGAGGATTGGTAGAAACTTATAAATTTTTTTAGGAGAGAGGAAAATGACTTTAGAAAAGATAAAAGGTTCTTATGACGCCATTTTCAGTTTAGGGCATCTTTGTCTGGCAGCTATTCAGCTTAAAAAATTCAATTTAAGACCCTTTTCGGGAGTACTGGACTGGGTAGCATCCTATTCTTTAACAGATGTTAATCGGCTTTTACAGAATCAATTTGTTGGTTTTATGGAACTATCCAACTTGAAAGTAGTTGGACATGCTTCTGCATTGGATCTCCTGGTATTGGATGAAGCCTATAATATCGCTTTCAACCATGATTTTAAAACAAACCAAAATACAGTGTCCCATTTAGCCGCTTACCATGAAGTTAAGAAGAAATATGACAGACGTGTTCAGCGGTTCTTAGAAAAAATGGCCACCTGTAAACGCATTCTCTTTATTAGAACAGAAGGTACTTTTCCAGAGGTCTCAGAACTTGAATCTATTTTATTAAAAATGGTTAAAAATGATTTTCGGATTCTCGTTGTAAATCATACAAATGTTAGTAGCATGGTTGAAATCAATTTGCCATCACAGAAGGTCTCAGCGGTTGAACTCCCTAATAAAGAGATATGGGATTCCAATGATCATTTTTGGGCAGAAATATTTAAAGGGGTTCATCTAAGTAAATAGACGTATTCCCGAAAAACTTTTTAAGTTTGATGTTTATAAGGAACCTTTTAACCAATCACGTAAGTACTGAAATGGTTTAAGGGTTTTTTTCTTGTATTGAGAATGTAAGTTAAGAATATTAACAGCAATTTTTCATAAAATTGAATAAGTTGATTTCAGGCCTATTATTCTCTTCTTAATTTTATAGCTACGTAGCAATGTGAAATATAAAAGACATTGAGGGGGAAATGAATGAATATCTTATTTGTATTTTATGTTCCTAGCGGTGGAGTGGAGACTTTAAATCGTCAAAGATGTTCTGCACTTAAAAAGTATAATATCAATGGTCATTGCCTTTATTATGAAAACAGAAGAGCATCCATTAATGATCACAACGTTCCAACGTATATAACTAATAAAGATGGCGAAATAAAAAAAATATTAGAAACTGGAAATTATAGTGCTATTGTTGTCGTTTCAGATTTCCAAGCACTGCCAAGATTTAGAAATATGGGTTACAAAGGAAAAATAATTGTAGAAATTCAAGGATATGGTCCAAAAGAAACAGCAAGAACAGCACTTCGCAATGCCATACCCATTGTAACTGCCCATGCAAACGGATTCCTTAATCCAAAAACTCCTCATATTATGCAATTATTAGATGAATTATATCCCTCTTTTCCAAAATTTAGTTTCAATAACTGTTTTGATACAAGTCAATTTTCTTACCGATCGTTAGCATTGAGCAATGTCCCTATGATTGCTTGGATTGGCAGAATTGAAGATAACAAAAATTGGAGAGAATTTCTTCATATTGGGCACCAACTTATTCAGCAATACAATTCAAACCTACAGTTACATATGTTTGAAGATCCGACAATAAGCGATCCTAAACAAAGGATTGAGTTTGAAAAGTTAATTAATCAATTAAGTTTGAAAAAAAATCTTACTCTGCATTCAAATGTACTTAATTCCCAAATGGCTGATTATTTCTCCATGATTGGGGATTCGGGAGGCTTTCTATGCTCAACCTCTAAGGTAGAAGGATCACCTTACTCCTTACTCGAAGCAATGAGCTGCAGATGCCCTGTGCTGACTACCGATTCCGATGGTGTTAGAAGTTCCATCATTCATAACCAAACTGGAAAATATTATACATTAGGGAATATTACCGAAGCAATTATTCAAGCAAAAGAGTTAATGACAAACCAGATATTAAGAGAACAAATTCGTTCAAATGCCCTTGAATATGTAAACAAAAATTTTAATCCTGATCAATATTGTGTGAATTTTATCAACATGCTTAGATCACTTGGAGTAAGTATTTAGCAATCAATTGAGTAATGGATTAAAAATTTTTGTGTAAAATCAAAAATCACTTGGCAGAGATTCCTAATTTAATCAAAACAACCCCTGCACTCCACGGAGCTTGCCGGGGTTGGGTATAAACGGTTTTATTGACTGCACCAAAATCATTCTATCAGCTAACATATGTATAAATGTTCAAAATGGTATGGAGATAAGTGGTTTTTATTTTAGGTTCTACGAACCAATTAATATTTATTTTATGAAATTATTTTGTTTTAAGAACCAATTTATTATTAATTACATATGCTAAATATATAACAGCAGGTGGTGTCCGCCTCCTCCCCCCCCCACCGTAGGCCTGATTTGGTTTATAATCGTTCAATTGCAGTTCTTTCATTCATTTTTTTATAAACCTTTTATACAGACGAGTTATGTGGGGAATTTCTAATTTGTTAAGGTTATTCCATTAAACACATAATTCCAAGTTGAATCATCATAGGGAAGATTAGGAACTGTAACAGCACATACCTGATTTAAATTCCAATTTAACTCCTTAACACCCTGAAAGCCTTCTACCGGGACAAGAATAAGGATCTTAAACTGTCCATTGACCATCCCGGACAAAACAGATTGAAGTTCGACTGCTTGTTCATAACTGCCTGCCCATCTAACAAACAAAATGGCTCGACTATTTGTGATTTTTTCTAGGAATCTATCTATTCGGTAATGAAGTTTATTTTTAAAAGCTGGGTATGTTGCAGCCCAATCTTGATTTGGCAGTACAGGGAAATCATGAAAGGAAATAATATTATAATAGGTATCATTTACAATATGTGATTTAGCTGGTTGAAGATCTACTCCATTATCTAAACCATAGCCTGATCCATCCATCAAACGCATATTTTCAAGCTCCATAAAACCCTTAAATTTATTTTTTAACAATCGATTGACATCAGATAGCGATCCGGAAACCTTCCAATCAAGTGGACCTGAAAACCTTCTTAAGTTGTGTTGTCTTAATTTCATTGCTGTATTACATGCACTGCCTAAACTAACGATTTCATCATAAGATCCTTTAATTTGTTGTAAATACATCTCAATCTCTCCTCTCTTTTACTCATCATTTTAGGAAGTGTTCACATTCCCATTAAAAAAGGAAAACGTTCGTCCTCATTTAACATAATAAGAATTATGTGTCAGAGGAACGAACTCTTAAAAACCCTTTAACCTCTGTTTATTAAATTTTAAAGGTATTGACTGAAGTGTATTCGATTAGTCGGAATAGGCAGACGCGTTAAAGCTTTCGGGTCCAGTCCGCGTAGGTGCTACCGCTACTCCGCCTTCCGTGTTTACGAACGCTTGGTAAATCAAGAATCCTGGGTTAGGTGGTTGGTAGTCAGAACCTGTTACAGTTATGATTCTTCTATTTAAAGCGCCTACAGCTCCTAAAGCAATCGGTAATTCCGTAGCTCTATAAACAAGAACAGCATCAGGTCCTACTCCTCTGAAAATGGTAATAGTGATTGGTACCGCAATTGTTGCTAAAGAGCTAATGCTAACGGTTGCAGTGAATTGAACACGGAGATTCGGTCCGGCGCCTGTTGTGTTAAGACCGAGTGTTCCAAAAAGGGCTGGTGTAGCAGTAACCGGTATCCCTGTAGCATTACTCGTACTTATATTTTGCGATGTTCGTGCATCTAAAAAGTTCACCATAAAATGTTTCCTCCTTTCTATCGAACTACTTTATTTTATGAAGAGGTATAAATTGTGGTATGGACAAGTTATTCATTTTAAAAAAAAATAATAATTTTCACCCTATTTCCGAGGGGAATCAGTATTTCATCACTCTCCTTTCTAAAAAAGTACATAAGCCGTTACTATTAAAAATTAACAGAATACGATGGATGGCAAGCATTTTTTAAAAAAGGGTGATAGATATGGGCAACGCATGTAATCGAACTTCAAGCGGAGCATGTTCTGAGGCAGAAGGCTTTCAAACACATGCATCCGGCGGAGCCTCTCATGCTGAGGGCGCTAATACACTTGCGGAAGGAACAGCATCTCATGCGGAAGGGCTTCAAACAAGTGCAAGAGGAGGCTCCTCCCACACGGAAGGATCAAATACGGTGGCAGAGGGTTCCGCATCCCATGCAGAGGGGTATTTTACTAGAGCCAGTGCAAATACATCACATTCGGAAGGCAGCGGATCCTTAGCCTCCGGTTATGCCTCCCATGCAGAGGGATCGAGCACACGAGCATTGAATTTTTATGCCCATGCTGAGGGAAATCTAACAACTGCCTCTGGCCTCGCAGCCCATGCCGAGGGCGAAAATACCATTGCCAGTGGACTCGTCTCTCATGCAGAAGGACAAGGTACAAGGGCTCAGGGGGAATCTTCACATGCAGAAGGTGATACGACTCAAGCTAACGGAAGAGCCTCTCATGCAGAAGGAAATTTGACAGTTGCTTTCGGTAGTTTTGCCCATGCGGAGGGACAGAGCTCCCTCGCTGGTGAACTTGCCCATGCAGAAGGGAATGGGACGCAAGCGCTTGGACAAAGTTCTCATGCTGAAGGGGCATTTACCATTGCGAGCGGTATCACCTCGCATGCGGAGGGAGTAAACACGGTTGCCTCCGGAATTTTTTCCCACACGGAGGGAGAATCGACAAATGCAAACAATATTGTAGGAGTTCATGTCATGGGGCGATTTGGTTCCGCAAATGAGCTGCCCTATTCCTGGTACTTGGCTAATGGTATGGATGCATCAACGCCAGGATTAGCTGCGAAAATATTAAGTAACGGAAATGTCAAAATTGACGGTACTGTCACTACCCCTGCAGCAGATTATGCAGAAATGTTTGAAACAACAGATGGGAATCCTATTGAATTTGGCTACTTCGTCACATTGGAAGAAGATAAGGTTCGCATAGCAAATGGACAAGATGATTACATTCTTGGAATCACAAGCGCAAAACCTGCTTTTCTGGCCGATAGCGGAGAGCTAAGATGGAAACACAAATATATGACGACTGAGTGGGGAGAAATTTTGTACGAGGACATCTTTGTTCCTCCTATAATGGACAATTCCGGGAATGAAATCGTACCGCAGCGGGTAGAACGCCGGCCGGTTCTTAACCCTGCTTGGGACGCTACCCGTGATTACCTGCCCCGCGGCAACAGACCTGAATGGGTTGCAATTGGGCTATTAGGGAAATTGTTGGTAAGAGATAATGGCCTCTGTAAAAGCAACAGATTCTGCAAACCGAATGACAAGGGAATTGCGATACCTTCCGATACCGGATACCGAGTCTTAAGGCGTACAGCCCCGAACCAGATATTAATTCTGTTTCGATAATGATAAGCCAAAACCGCTGAAGCATAGAAAAAAGCTGGAACAGATAAACATTCCAGCTTTTTTCTAAATTTCGTGATCATATTGTAATAATCGTTTGATTATAACCATATTTTTCAAAATCTTTTTTAAATAGCTCTCTAACTAAATCTTTTGTTTCATTATCATAAAAGCTCTCATAGGTCGGTAAAGTTCTACCATATGGTTTTAAAGACATTTTAACATCTGCAAATGCACCCTTATCAACCATTTGCCCCGACAAATGATGTGATGAATTAGAGATACTTAAAATAGGAGAATCTAATAAGCGATATTTATTTTCAATAGCTTTCATTTCCGTGCTGAAATTTTCCAGTCTTACATAATTTTTAATAATTACTTCCTCTCCCTCATCATATTGTTGGGCAATGTGACTATTTAACCGATCTTTACTGACTCCCATTTTCCTAACGAGATATAAGAATTCTTTAAAAGATAATCCATTATGATAATTAGGAGAAATCTCTTTCATGATTTTATCATTGTCTATGGAAGCCAAAAAGGAACTGACAGCCCTTCTATAAGGATTACGAACAAGTTTATAGGTATCTTTTTCCCCAGTCAAAAGTTGATCAATTATGCCAGCTTTGTAATGATTCCCTTTTTCAAATACCTCCATTCTATAGGAATGCACCCAGGGATTATAATCCATTGCTTTTTGAAGTAATCCATTTTGGAAGAAGAACCATCTGATTAGTGTTGTGCATCCACTTCTAGGGGTCCAAAAAAAAATAATTGGAAATTCTTTTTTATATAAAGGTAATAAATAGGTTGTTAATTTTGCAATCTGCAATTCTTGTTCTTTTGACATGCTTTTCTTATCTTCCTTTCTATAAAAATTTATTATCAAAAAATACTGAACTATAAAAATTAATTGTTTGTTAATCAATTATTACGACAAATGTTTAATGTATTCGGCTAAGATCGGGCGATAATGACTTTCAATGATAGCCATTTCCTTTTTCATTTCTGCTTGATGCTTGTTTGTGCCAGAATCTTTGTGTGTCCTGAATTTCGTGAGATTTTCATCTAAATAATACATCTTATAGCCATTAACTAGTAATCGAAACCACATTTCATAATCATGTGTATAACGGTAAATAGGATTGAAGAATCCCAGTTTCTTGAATATATCCTTCTTGATAATTACTGTACAGCCATTAACAACGTTATATTGTAGATAAGCATTGTAAAATTCTTTTTGGTTTGAAAAACGCCAGCCGCACCATGGGATTAACACTTGATTATTTTCATCAATGTAATCGTAATTTGTAAAACTCGCTTCTGCGTTGTGTTTAAGCATAAAGGACATTTGTTTAGAGATTTTTTCAGGAAGAAAATAGTCATCTGAACTTAACCACGCTATATATTCTCCCGTAGCAGCACTTATACCATAGTTTAATGCGGTGGCAGTACCTCCATTCTCCTTCCGCAAATAACCAATTTTCCCTTTAAACGGAGTAATCTTTTCTGTGAAAAGTGTCGACCCGTCATCTACAAGAATAATCTCTATATTTTTGTAGGTTTGACTTAATGCACTTTGAATGGCTTGGTCTACAAAGGAACAGTTGTAAAATGGAATAATAATAGACACTTTTGGTCCCATCGCTTAGCCTCCTGAAAAATAAGTTTTAGATCAATATAATATAACAATGATTAGAACTATTATTCTAAAATCTATTATCGCCCAATGAAATAGTTGTCCTTAGTAATGTATGTAACTTCAATTAAAATGGTCATTCAAATAATAATAATTTTTGTTATACCTTCTCTCCACCCAAAAACATAAAGCAGAGCATAAATTATAAGGTTTTAGAGCATCGAACACATGTAATGAATACGGCTCAGAAAAAGCGGCACCCGCCCAGTCTTTTTTTTGTCTGTGCCATAGCATATTGTAACGTGTAAAAGAGGTGTCAGATTTGAAAATTTTATTATCCACTTTTTGGAGGCACCCTGTTATAGGGGGATCAGCCATGTACATCGAACAATTAAAACACGGCTTGGAAAATGAAGGACATGAGGTTGATATTCTCGCAAAACATCCAACTTTAAATGGATATCATATGGTAAATACCGACAAGTATATTGACCTTACAAAAATAAATATGGTAATAAATAAATGTTTTCAAAATTATTTTCATAATCTTGATCCCATTTATAAAAATGGTGAAAAGGACCGACATTGTTTTGAAATGGCCGCCAGTTATTTTAATCTGGAAACTTATGATTTAATTCATACCCAAGATATTTTTTCAACACGATTATTATCACGTGTTAAACCAAACAATACACCACTCGTTGCAAGTATTCACGGCTGTATAGCGACTGAATATCTCATACAAAAAGGAAATTCCTTTACTAAAAATCGACTGTCTAATAGCAAAAAAAATTTTGAATGGGAATATATCCAATGGCAAGAGCATATCGGTGCTGTATCAAGTGATGTAACAATTGTTGCAACCAAGTGGCTAAAGGATCTGTTAACAAACGATTTCAATGTTGAAGCCAACCATTTAAAAATTATTCCATATGCACAGGATATCAATGAGTTTCAAAAAAGAATGACTGAAATGTCCCCTGTCATTGCTCCCACTGGAAAAACCGTTATCGTATGCCCGGCTCGATTGGTTTTTATTAAAGGGCACAAATTTCTATTAGAGGCTTTGGCCAAACTTAAACGCCGGCGTACTGATTGGGTTTGCTGGCTTGTCGGAGACGGGAATTTAAGAACTCAATTAGTAAACATAACCAGAAAATTAAACCTAGATCAAAATGTAAAGTTTCTAGGCCCCCAAGAGAATATTCCAGCTATCTTAAAACATGCGGATATTTGCGTGCTGCCAAGCTTACAAGAATCCTTCCCGTATGCCATTATGGAAGCTCAAATAGCCGGCAAACCTGTAGTGGTTACGGATGCAGGCGGAATGCCCGAAGCAGTCATCCATGGGCAAACTGGTTTAATATCTCCAAGAGGAAACAGCGAATCCTTATTTCATAATATAAATGAATTGTTGGAAAACGGGCATCTTCGAAATGTCATGGCCTCAAACGCTCTAAAGTGTGGGAAAGAGAATTGGGCCTTGGAGAAAATGATTGACAAAACATTAGCTATCTATGAACAGGTTATTAAAATAAAAAGAGGGGGAGATGTTGGGTGAAAATAAATAAAACAAATTTCAATCATGGATGGAAGAAGATGCAGAATTGGCCGCAGCAAAATCAATTGAAAACAAGACTTATTCAGCAATCGCTGCATTACAATCAATACGGAAGACCGATTAAGCAATTTAGAAAGATGCAACCATCACAGACACTTCAACAACGAAGACAACCTGGAAAATCATCACTGATTAATCAACAGCGAAGACAGCCCATTAGACCATTACGGACACTTCAACAGCAAAGACAACCCGGTAGACCATCACGGACGCTTCAACAGCAAAGACAACCTGTTAGACCATCACGGACACTTCAACAGCAAAGACAACCTGTTAGACCATCACAGACACTTCAACAGCAAAGACAACCCGTTAGACCATCACGGACACTTCAACAGCAAAGACAACCTGTTAGACCGTCACACATGAATAATCAGCAAAGACAGAGGGTAAAACCTTCTCTCCCCAGTCCAAGGATTAGAAGAAGAAGTCAGCTAGAAAAAACGGTAAATAGAAAGAGATTTTTTACTCCACAGGACCTTTTAATGTTGGCTCCAAAACAAGACAAAGCAATGTGGGAATTGATTATCAGCAGGCTTCCTAGCAATTATTCTATTCCTGATCCTGAATTTATTCATATCTATAATTCTTATAATAACCGTAAACAGTAACAAATCGAATAATACTTGCGGCCCCTGTCAGCAACAGCAGTCGATGACGGGGGCATTTTATTTTTTCGAAAGATTTTTGCCCCTATTACACTCCCCCTTGCCCTGCTTTTTAACATTAAGCTATCAAAATGATGTTAAAAATCGTACAAGCTGGCCTATGTATTTCAACTAAATAATAGAAAATTGGTAAATATATCAAATTCAATTGGTGAACATAGCAATAGGTTGCCATTGCAACATGAAGATAGCCGCATAATCTATTAAGAAAAGAAAAGGCCAAGCATGAAATGAAAACCAAAAATCCTATTCCACTAAGGGGTGATAATACAGTGAAAGTAATGACCATTTTAGGGACTCGGCCTGAAATTATTCGTCTAAGCCTCATTATAAAAAAATTAGATTATTTTGCTGAACAGCACACTTTAGTTCATACAGGACAAAATTTCACTTCGTCATTGAGTGATATATTTTTTGAGCAGTTAGGGATTAGAAAACCTGATTTTGTATTGCAGGATCATCAGCAAACCTTTGGACAGCAGCTATCGGAAATGTTTAAAAATCTTGAGACCATCCTACTGAAGGAAAAACCAGATAAAGTTTTAGTTTTAGGTGACACAAACAGCGGATTAAGTGCTATTTTAGCGGAAAGAATGGGAATCCCAGTTATCCATATGGAAGCTGGCAACCGCTGTTTTGATCTTGAAGTACCAGAGGAAAAGAACCGTCGTGTGATCGACGCCATTTCAAGTTTCAATTTGCCCTATACTCCTCAAAGCAAAGAGAATTTAGTAAAGGAAGGGATTCCTTCAAATCGAATTATTCTGTCCGGCAATCCCATTTATGAGGTATTAGAGAATTACAAAAAACAAATAGAACAAAGTGATATCCTTAGCAAGCTATCGTTAAAAAAGGAAAACTACTTTTTAGTCACGACTCACCGTGCTGAAAATGTCGACCATGAAGACCGATTTCTAGAAATTATAAAGGGAATTAATTTGGTGGCTGAGAACTATCAAAAAAGGGTAATTTGCAGTATTCATCCTCGAACAAAATCGAGATTAGAAAGCAATTTATCTATAACGGTTCATCCATTAGTTGAATTTCATGAACCCTTTGGCTTTTTTGATTTTGTCAAACTAGAAAAAAACGCTTTTTGTGTGTTAACAGATAGTGGAACAGTCCAGGAAGAATGCTGCTTATTTTTCGTACCTACAGTAACCATTCGTAAAACCACAGAAAGACCCGAAACAATTGAATGTGGAAGCAACATGCTATCAGGGATAAATGCAAATAAGATACTTGATTGTGTTCATGTTATGGTAACTCAGCCAAAAACATGGTCCTACCCTGAAGGATACGACCATAAAAACGTTTCGGATAAAGTGATTAAAATTTTATTAGGAGGCATGGAAATTGTTTAAAGATAAAATTATTTTCGTTACAGGCGGGACAGGTTCGTGGGGACATGAATTAGTTAAACAGCTTTTGACATACAATCCGAAGGAAATCCGTATTTTTTCAAGAAATGAGACCAGTCAATTTGCCATGAAACAAGAGTTCGACCATAATCCAACATTGCATTTTATTATTGGAGATATAAAAGAGAAAGACACATTAATCGAAGCATGCCAAGGTGTCGATTATATTTTTCATTTAGCTGCTTTAAAGCATGTTCCGGTATGCGAGGATCAACCCATCGAAGCATTAAAATCAAACGTAATTGGAACGCAGAATGTAATAGATGCTGCTATTAGCTCCAATGTTAAAAAAGTGATTTATATTTCTACTGATAAAGCCTCAGACCCTTCCAACTTCTATGGGTTATCAAAAGCAATGGGCGAAAAACTAATTATTCATGCGAATACATTAAATACCGATACGAGGTTTGTATGTATCAGAGGAGGAAATGTATTAGGGACAAATGGGAGTGTCATCCATGTGTTTAAAAGGCAAATTCAAGAAAAGCAAAAAGTTGGAATTACAGATATAAGAATGACACGTTTTTTCTTAACCGTACAGGATGCAATTAAACTATTATTTAAGGCAACTTTTGAAAGCATCGGGGGGGAAATCTATGTCATGAAGATGCCTGCCTGCAGGATTATTGACATTGCCCAGGTATTAATAGAGGCTTCTAATAAGGAAAATATTAAGGTTGAGACCCTCGGGATCCGACCAGGAGAGAAAATACATGAATTACTTCTTTCTGCATATGAAAGTACAATGACAGTTGCTTATGACGAAGAATATTTTGTTATTTTGCCAGCCATTAATATTAATGGTTTAAAAGAACATTATGCACAATATCCCCCTGTAAATTTAGAAAGTTATAATTCTAGTACAGGATTAATGAGCAAAGAGGAAATTAAAGAGATGTTAATAAAAGGCGGGTTTATCTAATGAAACTATTGATTCTTGGTGGAAAAGGAATGGCAGGACATGTAATGACAGCCTATTTCACACAAAAAGCGTATGAAGTATTCTATACATCAAGAGTTAGAAAAGATCAAAACAGCCATTATCTCGACGTTACTGATTTTGCAAGACTAGAAGAAATTATTGAAACGATAAAACCTGATATTATCATCAATTGTGTGGGCATTTTAAATGAACATGCTAGTAATGACCCCTTATTGGCTTTCCAAATAAACAGCTTATTACCCCACCAATTGATGAAACTGATTGAGCGCCATCAAGGAAAACTAATTCATATTAGTACAGACTGTGTTTTTTCTGGAAAAAAAGGTGATTATATTGAAGATGATATCCCTGATGGTACTTCTGTTTATGCGCAATCAAAACGTTTAGGAGAAATTATTAGTGATAACCATTTAACCATTCGTACTTCTATCATAGGGCCGGAATTAAAAGAAGATGGGATTGGATTATTTTTGTGGTTTATGAAACAAGCCGGGGAAATTAAAGGATATACGAAAGCCTTATGGAATGGTGTAACAACACTTGAGCTAGCCAAAGCAACGGAAAAAATGATTATGCACAAGGTTACTGGCCTTTATCATCTAGGTTCAGAAACAAAAGTTTCAAAGTATGAACTATTAAAAATGATACAAAAGGTCTTTGAAAAGAATGATGTGAAAATCATTCCAGATCATGAAGTAGTGCTCGATCGAACGATTAAAAGCACAAGATCAGATTTTCAATACTTCGTTCCATCTTATGAAGAAATGTTAGTGGAATTAAGAGATTGGATGCAAAAGGAATGAATCCACAGCACAAATTGTTAATTACAGGGGCAAGTGGATTTACAGGTCAGCATGCATGCAAACATTTCGTGAATGCGGGTTTTGATGTTACAGCTATAATAAATAACAACGCTTATGAAAATGACGACGTTCATATAGAACGTTGTGATCTAACAAATAAAGATGAAGTTAATAATTTAATAAAAAAAGTCAACCCCCACTACCTTCTTCATTTAGCAGGACAAAATCACGTTGGACAATCATGGATAGATCCAATTTTTTCATTGGAAGCAAACTCCCTATCTACTGCCTATTTAATCGATGCACTTCGTCAAGAATATCCAGCTTGTAAAATCGTCGTTGCAGGTTCAGCCCTTCAATTTAACCCAGCAAATATGTCCACTCTTACTCACCCATATAGTTTAAGCAAGACACTGCAAGTATTAATCGCTCAATCATGGGGAGTTTTATACAATATGCATATTGTAATTGCTAAACCCTCCAATTTAATTGGACCAGGCTACTCAAACGGTGTATGTTCTATTTTTGCAAAAAAGGTAGCAGACATGGAAAATAATAAAGCAGAAAAGGTCCTTGAAGTGAATAACCCAAATGTCCAACGGGATTTTATCGACGTCAGGGATGCTGTGAGTGCTTATGAAACCCTCCTATTGAGGGGTGAGTCTGGAGAGATATATGATATAGCCTCAGGAAAGAACCACTCGCTGAAGGATATCCTTAACAGGTTGGAATCATTAACAACGGTGAAATTTGAGCTGAAATCTCAGTCAAATGAGATATTAGAAAGAAAGGCTGAAATAATTCCGATAAAACTAATGGAATTGGGCTGGAAACCATCATTTTCATTTGAATCGTCATTGCTTGATATTCTAAATTTTTACCGTGGAAATTTGAAATAACTAAGCAAGGAAAGTCACATAAAACGCATTAATTTCTATTAAAGAGGGAGAAATACATGAAAATTCTCATTACTTCGATTACCTATTCAGGAAAAATCGGTGTTTCAACCTATATTGAACAACTTGTACAAGGATTGGAATCTCAAGGACACCTTGTCGATGTTTTTTTCTATAATCCTTTCGTAAAGAACCAGAAAAAACGAATGACTACCCAAAACCAGGTTGCCGTTTATCGAGCAGCGGCTGCTCGGTTGTCTTTTGAAAGGTACGACCTCATTCATTCACAGGGGATCATACCCACAGTAGCTATTTCAGAAATAAGACCCAAAAATGTCCCTTTAGTCAGTTCATTACATGGCGCATTAGCTTTTAATATGTTAATCAATGGTGCAATAACAAAAAATACCGCTGTCTGGCGGCAAATGATGGATGTTGAGTCTAAAGCGGTCTCTTCAAGTGATATTTGCATTATTTCATCACACTGGTTAAAAAATGTTTTTCAAAGTCAATATAAAATCCAGCAGAATCAACCCTTTGCCATCGTTCCCTATGGGATCGATGCAGTAGAGTTTACCCGAAAGATGGAATTGCCTTCCCCAATTACAAAGCCAATAAATAAATTTATACTCGCCTGTACAGCCCGCTTAATTCCATTAAAAGGACAGCTATTTCTAATCGACGCGCTTGCCAAATTAAAACGCCAGCGGCAAGATTGGGTTTGCTGGCTTATTGGTGATGGACCTCTTCGTAATCAACTCACAAAAAAAGTAAATAGCCTGGGACTTAGAGAACAAGTGAAATTTCTTGGAAATCAAGAAAATGTCCCTTCCATATTAAAGGAGGCAGATTTATTTGTTTTCCCCAGTTTGCAGGATAACATGCCCTATGCCGTAATGGAAGCACAACTTGCAGGAGTCCCAGTTGCTGTTTCCGACGCCGGAGGGATACCTGAAATGGTCCAAAATGGCATAACTGGACTGATCTCCCCCAAGAAAGACAGCCATGCTCTTTATATAAACATAAAGAACCTTATGGAAAATAAACCACTGCGGGATAGCTTATCACAAAACGCGAAAATTTGGGCAATCGACAATTGGTCTATAGAGAAAATGATTCATCATACAATAACTGTTTATCATCAAGCATTACAGATGAGAAATTAATTAAATTGACAACAACGAGGTGGAATATTTTGGAAAAGTTTTATATTGTCGGTGGTGAACAAAAGGACAGGGTAGAAGATGAATGGCACCAGTATCAAAAAGGGATAATTATACAATTGGATATTGACAGCCAGCAATTCATAGACCGTCTAGAATATGTCTCTCCCCCAGAGGTTTGCCCTACTAATGACCCTTCTATCGTCTTTAAAGCAGGAACTGTAAAAAACAAACAGTTATACGTATGCACACAAACAGAAATACTTATTTTTTCTCTGCCAAATCTAAAACAGAAGGAATATTTGTCATTACCATGCTTTAATGATATCCATCATATCCGGCCAAACCATAATGGAAATTACCTTGTCGTTAATACTGGTTTGGATATGGTAATCGAGGTTAATAAAAAAGGAACTATTCTAAACGAGTGGAATGTTCTGGGACAAAATCCATGGGAACGCTTTTCCAGAACAGTCGATTATCGAAAGATTCTTACTACAAAACCCCATCAATCGCACCCTAATTATGTGTTCCAAATCGGTAAGGATATATGGGTGACCCGGTGCTTACAAAAAGACGCCATATGTTTAACTAAACCAAATCAACAAATTAAAATCGGTGGAGCAATTATACATGATGGGGTTTTGGTTGGAGACACCCTTTATTTCACAAAAGTAAGTGGACATATAGTAACGGTTGATGTTAAAACCCTTAAAGTAAAAAATGAATATAATTTAAATAGTTTTACCAATGTTGGTAAGAATTTAGGATGGTGCAGAGGGATTAAAGTGCTTGATAATCAAACCGTGATTGTAGGTTTTACAAGAGTAAGACCCTCCAGTAATCCATTGGATGGTAGCGATTTTTTTACACAGGAGCATGATGTTTTACCAACAAGGATTGCTTGTTATCATTTATCCCTACAAAAATTGTTATGGGAAATTCCTCTCGAACAGTATGGCATGAATGCTGTCTTTTCCATACACAGCGAGGATGAATAAAATGGATACTCAAAAAGATATCTACGCCATTTTGTGCGAATATAAGATTATATTCAAAATAAATTATCCAAGCCCATGTCGAAGTGACGGTCCATTAACCGTTCAAAGAATACATGGGTCTTGGACCGCTTTTCTCACTGTAAGATATCCAAAGCCACCACACCGACACCAGTGGAAACGCCCGAGCAAAACCTCGGCAAATTTCATAAAGTTAAAGTGGGAGCCTTTATAGAGCGGGTGAAGGCGGAAGCATTAGCTGAAAAGCTAAGAAGCGATGGTTAAAATGTTTAAATTGTATAAGAATAATAGGGTTACGATTTTCACTCCTCAACAAGGACCCTGACAAATGTTGAACACGTCTAAGTCGAACTCCCTCTAGAGGACGTCTATTTCGGGCCTTCATCTTCAGTAAAATTATGGCGGGCAATTTGATCCAGCCAATCATCGCAATCAAGACAGACCCAATGCAAGAAATGGCCTGTAATACCTCCACGAAGCCAGCCGCCCTCAAATCCATAATTTTGTTTACATATAGAGCACCGATAACCCATCGCAGAAAAAGAGTCGGACATAACATAAACAAACAAAGTAACCAACCTCCACTTAAACCTACATCGCAAAATCACCGTTATCTCTAATTGGGTTGCATAGTTGTGTATAATTTAGAACACTTCATATTACCAAGTCTTCTTGAACTTCAAGTTTTTATTGCATTTTACTGCGAGTGATTTGCCGATATCAGTTGATTTCACTTCCCCTTCCCAACTTATTTAAAGATAAGAGCATCTCGTTATATCTTGAGAAAAAATTGCCCTCTGGAAAAATATAATTTAAAGAATCACCATATTCCTGAACAAAATTTAACAGTGAATAAATCTCAATCTCTGTTAGTCTTTTACTCCACAGTTCATTCCGATTCCTATCAATTTTCCTAATGATATTTGTGGGGAGATTGATTGGAATACCTAAAAAGGATTGACAATCTGTTAATACTTTTTCTGGCTCTCTTATTAACTCTTCTTCTTTGATTAAGAAAATCCGATTTGATGAAATAGAATGGGAAAAATCTGAAATGGCTTTGTTAGTTTCGTACCAATATTCTGCTAAATAATTAATGTCTCCCCCTGGAAAACAGCGGTTTCGATCGAGTTGGGATGGAATACCATTAAAGAAACATTCCCAGCATCGGACCGCTTCCATATCTTTCTTTTCAGGCCAGTAATGAATCACCTTTCTGTTTAGTATCTTTTTAAGACTAGCTGTTACACTTGGCATATCGCGGTAAATCCAAATAAACCTTGCATCAGGAAAAAGTGCGTTGACGAACGGCAACTTGTTCCCTAAGTGGGGATTTTTATTTAAAAGGAATGCATGATTTAAATTTTTACGACCTTTATTTTTTTTCATTTCATTCATAAATGCACGTGACAATCGCTCTCTTTGACCAGGTTGGACGTCAGTTTCTTTCAGACAGGGACATTTTTGATCTAAAGTTTTCGGTGAGGCCATCGGAACATTTCCCACCTTAGACCAAACCCCACGCATTTCAAACGGGCAATGAATAATATTTGGGTGGTCGCCCAGCAAATCAGCCAGCATTGTTGTTCCGCTACGCATGCAACCTACCAAGAAAATTGGCTTTTCAATTTTCCAATTCATTTTATTCCCCCCCAAACAGACACTGTTTTTGGTAAAGTTTTATGTAAAAAGCGATTGTTGGCTGCAATCGCTTTTTACATGCTCATTTACTTTTTTACTTATTTTTCCCGTGCCTTTTATACATTTGTGTTGTTTGTTTCACCATTGCTTGTGGAGATACTAATTTGACATTTTTACCAATTGTTGGTTGAACAACTCTTCCCTGGTACAAGCCATTAGGTGAAAATCGTTTATTAAACTCATGGCATAAACACATAAAATCACCTCACTTCATAATATTATTTTATGAATGAGGCTTATTTTTGCTTGTACGGTAGCACTAGAATTGTTTTTTTGGGGTATAAAACTAATACCATCCTTTATAAAGTATTTATTTTAATTTGTAAAAGTCTACAGGGTAATAAGCCCCTTAGGCCCCGAAATAGTATGGAGGTTATTTGGTAAGCTGCTAGGATTAGAGTATGTATAAAATAAGTTGATAGGACTCACTGGATTCTTAATTTTAGTTTTGGTTCTCATTATTGAAGGTAGTCCGTAGATTGCGGATAACCTCGATTACAAATTCAAGTTCATTCTTTGAAAGCTTCTTTCCATCCAACACGAGATTATATTTATTCAAAAGCTCTTCATGAGAAGAAATATCGACTTCCCCCATAAACTTATTTTCTTCTGGAGTATAAGCATTATAGTCATCGAAAAAATAATTCATATCGACATTATAAACGTTAGCGATTTTTTTTAATAAATCCAATGACGGCTGATAAATTCCTCTTTCTATTTTAGAAAGGTTACTATAATCATAATTTATTTTGTTGGATAAATCCTTTAAGGTATCACGATGTTTCTTCCTAAGGACTTTAATTTTGCCCTTCATGTAGCCAGTCCTCACTTTCTTTTTTATTTAATTTTAGCTTGAACTACTAAAAATTGGTATATTTATCTTTTTTTTTGGTAGTTACAGCAAAAAAAAATAAAAAAATTGGTTCATAACACCAAAAATATGCATATACTTATATAGAAAAAATCATCCTTTTACAACAGGTCTTTGACCTGTTGTCTTTTTTTATAATTACCAAAGTTCGCTTTCCAGCTCCGATATTTTCAGTTAGTAAAATATTCACAGGAAATTTGTGATATTTTTTTATATCTTAAATTATATTTATAATATTTAATCATAATAATAAGTAAGATAAGATAATCTTCAAAAAAAGAGGTGCATTATTATGCATGAAATTAGCATTACCCATCTTATCAGTATGCTTATAAACGATTTTGAACATGTACATGGCAAGAACCGGTTTGAAGTTAAAAAGATAAATAATTCATTTATCTTTACAAATGTAAATCAGATGTTGCTAGATACCATAAAACTTAAACGTGAAGATATAATCGGAAAGACATGTTCCGAACTTCCTATAAAACGAGATTTGGCAGATAAGCTCCCAGCCATATATGATAAAGTTTGGAACGGTCAAGAAATGCTTCAATTTTTAGCTCCTAATACGAATGAGAATATATGTTTAGTTGTTGCTATAAGACCGATCTTGAAAAATGGAAAAACAGATAGATTAATTGGATGTTGTGTACCGATTGATGTTAAACAACTTGGGAGTTACTTTTTACCTTATTTTGACTTATAACTTAAATATAGATACCTATATTATATATAAGTTAAAATTTAATAAAAATTCATAATTGGTAATATAAGAAATAAACAAATAGTAATTGGTCAATTAATCAAAAAGATATTTGGAATGCGAAGGGTTCTGTTATTTTAAGAATTAGTTTCTATTTCTCTTTCATAAAAATGTTTATTAGCTTTAAATAAGGCATGATGAGTTCCTGCATCTAACCACCAGCTTTTTAAGATGCCAAATCTTAGACCATTTCTATTAATATAAAGATTATTTAAATCAGTAATTTCTTTTTCTCCTCGGCTTGAAGGATGCAATGAATCAATTAATTTAAATACTGATTTGTCATAAAAATAAATTCCTGTAACACATAACCTTGATGTAGGATTTTTAGGCTTTTCAATGATAGAAATAATTGAATTTTGTCTTTGATCTAATAATGCAATCCCATATCTTTCTGGGTCCATTACTTCTTTTAATAGTACTTTTGCCTGTTGATGTCCTTTTTGAAAATCAACAATAAAGGGCAATAAATCGTCATCAAATAAATTGTCCCCTAACAAAACAATAAACTTATCATCAACGAATTCTTCTGCACATTTTAAAGCATCTGCAATACCTACCCCCTTTTCATTTTGAATGTTATAGGACAAATTAACACCTAATTCTTCACCATAACCCAATATGTTTATAAATGGATTTAAATGTTGTTTGTTCGTAATAATTAAAATATCTTTTATTCCTGCATGTTTTAACTTACTTATTGGCCAATAAATCATTGGGTAGGGGCCAACTGGGAGCAGGTGTTTATTAAGTACCTTGGTAAAAGGTTCTAAACGAGTACCTTTACCTCCAGCTAGTATTACTCCTTTCATGACTACATCTTTTTCCATTTAAAATCACCCTTTATAAAGTTATGAAAAAAAAATGGCTGGTATAACTTTCCTCTTAAAATACTTTAGAATAGCCTTTTTAGGAGACATTGGGAAAAAAATCCCCCAATTGACATAGACCTAAAAACCATTTGTAGTTTAGTTTATTTAATCAAACCCTTTATTTAAGGACTATTTACTTCCTAAAGTAAAATTAGTATTCCTTTTGATTAGTTGCTCCCACCACCATTTATTATTAAGATACCAATGAATCGTTTGAGCAATCCCTGTTTTAAATGTATAAGCTGGTTTCCAACCCAACTTTTCTATCTTAGAAGGGTCAATAGCGTATCGTTTATCATGCCCTAAGCGGTCTGCTACAAATTCAATTAACTCTTCAGATTTTCCCAACATTTGAATAATAGTTTTTACCACTTCTAAATTCGTCTGCTCATTATGACCGCCAATATTATACACATCACCATTAACTCCTTCATGTAGGACAAGATCGATTGCTGAACAGTGATCTCGTACATGCAGCCAATCTCGAATATTACTGCCGTCACCATATAAGGGTACCTTTACATTATCTAGTACATGTGAAATTGTTAACGGTATTAATTTTTCAGGAAATTGGAAAGGCCCATAATTATTTGAACAACGTGTTATATTGATTGAAAGTCCAAATGTTTTATGGTAGGTACGTACTAATAAATCAGACGATGCCTTACTTGCACTATAAGGACTATTTGGTTGAAGTGGAGTTTCTTCAGTAAAAAATGTGGTTGGATCAACATTTAATTCACCATATACCTCATCAGTTGAAACATGGACAAATTTATTAACCCCCATTTGTTTTGCAGCGTCTAGTAATATTAGTGTGCCCAACACGTTCGTATGAAGAAATATTCCAGGATCTGTTATCGATCGGTCGACATGAGTTTCTGCGGCGAAATGGACAACATATTCAAATTTTTCTTTTATAAAAAGAGAGAAAATCGCCTCTCGCTCTATGATATCTGCTTGTATAAAGTGGTAATTTTCTTTTTTTTCGATTTCACAGTGCTTTGTTAAGTCACCTGCATAAGTTAATGAATCTAAATTATAAATATCGTAGAAGGGGTATTTATTTACCATATACTGTACGAAATTTCCACCTATGAATCCCGCTCCACCCGTTACCAGAATTTTTTTCTTTGCCATTATATCCCCTCCAATTTTAAAGTTTTTAAAAAGTGTTCTAATGATTCCTGCCAGGCAGGCAATGGATTGAAACCATTTTCGATTAACTTTTGTTTAGACAAGCGGGAGTTTTTTGGACGAATGGCTCTTGTGGGATATTCTTCTGATGAAATGGAATTTACTTTGGTCGTTTTGTTCGTTATATAAAAAATTTCTTTGGAAAATTCTGCCCAACTGCAAAACCCTTCATTCGTTGCATGATATATACCATATTTTTCTGTTTGGATCATATCCAATAATAAGCGTGACAACTCAAATGTATAGGTAGGAGAACCCACCTGATCTCCCACAATATTTAGTTCATCATGGGTTTCTGATAACTCAAGCATTGTCTTAACAAAATTGCTGCCATTCATTCCGAATACCCATGATATTCGGACAATGAACCATTTGTTTAAAAGAGACTGCACTACTTTTTCACCTTCATATTTAGTAAGCCCATAGAATCCAACTGGATTAGGTACATCCGTTTCGATAAATGGAACTTTTCCTAATCCATCGAAAACATAATCGGTACTAATATAAATAAACTTCGCAGCAAATTCTTTTGCCGCATTAGCCAAATGTGCTGTACCTTCCACATTCACTTTCCAACAGTTTTCCTTATCATCTTCTGCTTTATCTACTGCAGTATAGGCCGCACAATGAATAATCGCCTCAGGTTTCATATCCTGTATAAATTTGTAAACATTTGGACCATCCGTAATGTTTAAATCTTTTGACCCAATACCAACCATGTCAATTCCACGGATTACTCCCTCTCGAACAACATCAAAACCCAATTGTCCTGTATAACCTGTTACTAGAATTTTCATCATTTATTCTCCATAGATAAAATTATTTTCAGCCTTAGAAAGGGGTGGTGTATTTTCATCTTTCACTGATAATATAGGAGTAATATCAATAGGCCAAACGATTCCAATTTGGGGATCATTCCAAAAAAATCCACGGTCACACTCCGGGGCATATAACTCATCAACCTTGTATTGAACGTCTGCATTATCTGTTAATGTCATGAATCCATGTGCAAATCCTTTTGGGATAAATAATTGCTTTTTATTATCTGCACTAAGTTCAACACCTACCCATTTTCCAAATGCTGGACTTCCTTTTCGAATATCTACTGCCACATCAAAAATAGCCCCATTCGTGCATCGAACGAGCTTAGCTTGTGCTTTAGGTTTTAATTGATAATGCATTCCTCTTATAGTCCCTTTACCGATAGAAAACGATTGATTTTCTTGAACAAATTCTATCTCTATTCCGGCCGCTTGAAAAGTAGCATTGTTGTAGGTTTCCATAAACCATCCCCGATGATCACCAAATACCTTGGGTTCAATTATTTTTACCCCTGGTAGAGAAGTCTCCACAATATTCAATTTATACCACCTCTTCATTTAAAAATATGCGTCTATTTACCATTTAGACTAACATTGCTAATGGCAATTTAGATATACTGGAACCCTCTATTTTGTCCTCTCATATTGTAGGAAAGAAACTGTTTTAGATAAGTCAACATTACAATAGGTCTAATTCATGTGATAGCATAGTTACCAATTTATTTGGCTTTTGAGGATATTTTTCAAAAGGAGAGGTTGTTATGAGAAGGCTAATAATTCTTGCTTTGATTGGATTGGTAGCACAGCTAGTAGATGGCTCCTTGGGAATGGCCTATGGAGTTACCTCAACTTCATTATTACTTATGTTTGGTATTGCACCCGCTGTTGCCTCTGCCTCTGTTCACATGGCAGAAGTAGTTACTACCGCTGCATCGGGGGTTTCGCATATTCGATTCGGAAACGTGGATAAACATGTTGTCTACAGTTTAATTATACCTGGTTCTATTGGAGCTTTTATAGGTGCCTGTTTTTTAGGCAGTATCCCTGGTGACATTCTTAAACCCTATGTTTCATTTTTTCTGTTAATTTTGGGTGTCTTTGTCATTTATCGTTTTCTATTTAAATTTAATCCTTCTGAACAATTATCAAAAAAGAAAATGGGAAAACAGCAGATGATACCTCTCGGCTTTATTGCTGGCTTTTTTGATGCTACTGGAGGAGGAGGATGGGGTCCAATCGCAACACCTGTATTACTAACAAGCAACACGATGGAACCAAGAAAAGTAATTGGTTCAGTAGATACAAGTGAATTTGCAATTGCTGTTTCATCTACACTAGGTTTTCTTTTAACCCTAGGATGGTCTCAAATTAATATTCAATGGGTAGTTGCATTAATGATTGGTGGTATTATTGCAGCTCCAATTGCTGCTTGGTTAGTCAAGGTAATGCCTACTAATCTATTAGGAACTCTGGTAGGTGGAATTATTATCTTAACTAATATCAGAACTTTACTAGGCACTTTAGATGTCTCACCTACAATAAGTCTATTTGCTTATACAGTACTTTCTATTTTTTGGATACTTGCTGTGATTAACGTAATTAAGAAGATAAGAAAGTGAATCAATTAATTGTTCAAACTACTATCAACACAATCAATAGTAACTAATAAACTTTCCACTATTTCCCCAGAATGGAATTCGATTATGTACTCACAATCGTAAAACCTGCCATAAACAGTTTCTTCCCCTTCCAAATCATGTAAATAGCTCAAAGCAACTTTTTCCTTGACCATTGCCATAATTGGTAAAATGTCAGGGTAATCTTTTTTTAAAAAAATTGTAGAATTTTCTTTATATTTAAACTTAACTAACAAAAAGGACACCTCATTTAGGGTTTATCTGGTAAAAAAGTTTGGGTATGCGAATTAATCCCTGACGAATGCTCTTGGTGATTCTTCCATGAAACTGTTTATTGATACATGTCCCTACTTTTGTTTAATCGGCATATTTTTATTAAATATAATTCCGTTTTCAATTCTAATTTATCCCTTATAAAAAAATTTATAAGTTAGTTTCTTTCATTTTGCAATTTCGTTAAAAATAAGAAAAGAGCATCAAAATCCAATGCTCTAGTTTTTGCTTCTATACTTTTTGAATTTCCCCGTCAATAATGGTCATTTCAATCTTCGTATCTAATAGTTCGTCAGGATCTTCCAAAGCAAAGAGATTCTTAGAATACACCGTCATATCCGCTAACTTTCCTCTTGAAATGGTACCTTTTATTGCTTCTTCATTTGTTGCATAGGCTCCACCGATTGTGAATAACTTTACGGCTTCAAGCATCGAAATTTTCTGATCTCCATTCCATATGTCAGGCTTCCCAGGTGTTGTCCGAGTAACAGCTGCATGAATACCAAGCAATGGATCAACAGGCTCAACTGGTGCATCAGAGCCGCCCGCACAGATAACCCCTTTTGATAGTAGGGATTTCCATGCGTATAAATAAGCTTCTCGCTCCCTCCCTATCCGGTCGATTATCCATGGATAATCCCCCACAACAAATCGCGGCTGAATGTCTGCAACGATACTTGGATCCGCTAATCGTGCAATTAAATCTTCTCTGACCAACGAAGTATGGATAATCCGATCACGATAGTTCATTCTTGGAAATTGATCCAAGATATCGAGAACATCTTCTAATGCCTTATCACCAATCGTATGAACAGCAATTGGCATGGATTGCTCCCGTGCATCTTTTACAATGTTAAAAAGAACTTCCTGCGTTTGCATGGCTTCTCCAAATTGACTTGGATCGTCGTTATAAGGCTCAGAAAGCAGAGCTGTCCTACGTCCAAATGCTCCATCTGCAAATATTTTAATTGCTCCAATTTGCAGTTTCTCATTCCCATAACCGGCAAACATTCCTTTTTCCTTTAATGCAGGCAGGTAAGGATAATCAATCAAAAGATTACAGCGCAGGCCTTTTTGTTCATGATTGATTAATTCATCATACATGCGATAGGTTTGCGCAAGGCCGCCTAAGTAGGCAGGATCGTTGGTATGTACGCTGGTTAAGCCTTTTTTGATAGCAAATTTCATCGCATGACCCAGCCCATTCTTTAATTCATCGTACGTTTTGTCTGGGATATGTTTGGTTACGATCTGTGAAGCAGATTCCAATAGCATTCCTGTAGGCTTTTTTGTATGTGGATCCAATACCACACTTCCGCCCTTCGGTACTTCAATCAAAGGATGATACTGACTTATTTCAAGTGCTTTACTATTTACTAAAAATGCATGGTGGCAGATTCTTTTTAGGTAAATAGGACAATGTGGTGCCACATAATCTAGTTCCTCCATAGTAGGAATAGATCCTTCAGTGAAAAGATTCTCATCCCAGCCCATCCCAATTAACCATTTCCCAGGAGCGACATTAGCCGCTTTATCCTTTATTTTATCGAGTATTTCTGATTTCGATGTAACCCCCGTTAAATCTAAGTCTAGGAAATTAAATGCCACACCTGACATGTGTAAGTGGCTGTCTATCAGACCTGGGGTAACCATTTTCCCCTGTAGATCAAATACTCTTGCTCCTGCTCTTCCCCATTGTAATCTCATTTCATGATGTGCACCTAAATCTATAATCCTGCCATTCTCTACCACAACTGATTCAACCACAGGTTGATTGGTGTCAAGCGTATAAATTAACCCATTTGTGTATATTGTCTTCGACACATAGCCCCCACCTTGTAATTTATTATTATCTGAAATAATTATAAATGAAAATTCATTTAAAGTGCTAGGAAATAGCTAGAATTAGAGAACGGGCTAGAAAAGCAGTAAAAGAGCCCATAGGCGGGCTCTTTGATTTTATACAAGCATTTGGAATAGGGTACTGTCATTATTCACTTCGCGGAAGACAAACCCTTTTGCTTTAATCCGTTCCATTAAAGGATAGTAATCCTCTTTGGTTTTTAGTTCAATCCCGACTAAAGCTGGTCCAGTTTCACGATTGTTCTTTTTCGTATATTCGAAATGGCTGATATCATCATTGGGTCCCAAGACATCATCTAGAAACTCACGTAATGCACCTGGGCGTTGTGGAAATTGGACGATAAAATAATGTCGCAGTCCTTCATAGAGCTTCGAGCGTTCTTTAATTTCCTGCATACGACCGATATCATTGTTTCCTCCACTGACGATGCAGACAACTATTTTCCCTTTTATTTCTTCCGCATATTCATCTAACGCAGCAATTGAAAGCGCCCCTGTAGGCTCAACGACAATCGCATTTTCATTATAAAGAGATAGTAATGTGGTACAAACCTTTCCTTCAGGTACGACGACAATATCCTTCACGAACTCTTTACAAATGTTAAAGGTCATGGAACCGACAGTCTTCACGGCTGCACCATCAACAAATGGATCAATTTCTTTTAATGAAGTTACTTCACCTTTTGAAATCGACGCCTTCATTCCTGCAGCACCCTGCGGCTCGACACCAATTAATGTTGTCTCTGGAGAGAAATGCTGCATATACGTACCAACACCCGAGATAAGGCCTCCACCACCAATTGCCGCAAATAGGTAATCGATTTTTTCTGGGCATTCATTTAACAGTTCTACCGCAACTGTCCCTTGACCGGCAATAACGTCTGGATCATCGAATGGGTGGATAAACGTTCTATTTTCTACCTGACTGCATTCCATCGCTTTTTCATAAGCATCGTCAAAGGTATCCCCTACTAAAACAATTTCTACATGTTCCTTACCCCAAAATTTCACTTGATTCACCTTTTGTTTAGGAGTGGTACTTGGCATAAAGACTTTTCCATTAATTTTTAAATGATTGCAAGAATAGGCGACACCTTGTGCGTGGTTTCCAGCACTGGCACAAATAATGCCATTTTCTAATTCTTCCTCTGTTAGCTTCTTGATGCGATTATAAGCACCGCGGATTTTAAAGGAGCGAACACTTTGCAGGTCTTCTCTCTTCAAATATATATGACAGCCATATCGCTCTGATAATAAGTGATTATACTGCAAGGGAGTTGGTGAAATCACATCCTTAATGGTGTGGCTTGCAATAATGATATCCTCTACTTGAAAGGCTTTTTCTTTTTGGTCGACTTGTTGATTCATTTCACTTTCCTCCTCTTTCTTTTTAAAATTTGCCATTTTCTAAGGCTCTTATAGGTTTTTGTAAACAACAAAAAACCCGCCCCTTGTATAGGGACGAGTTTAACTCGCGATACCACCCTACTTCCGCAGCAAAAATCACCAGGCTGCGGCTCTCGATCAACGTATAATAATAATACGTATTCCATGTAACGGCGGCTTATTCCGGTATAGCTTACTTTCAAATTTTCAGCTAAACATCTCGGAGATGATTTTCAGATAAGCCCTGCCATCGACTCCCAGCAAATGTCGACTCTCTTAGGGACAAACAGCAAATCCTACTCTTCTCGTCATTGATACATTTTAAATTATTAATAAGATTATCACGGTAAATAGGCTTCGTCAATATTATTTGACTATTTTAATTATTTTGTTAATTATAAAGCGCTTTCATTCGTTAAAGTGGAAAAAAAGGAGCAATCTCCAAACGAATTGGTAGATTACTCCTTTCTCTTGACTCTTACTTACCTTTTTTCTTTACATTGATAAACAATTTGCCTGCTGCTAATTCTCTAGCCGCATTACCAAATGTATCTACTGCTTTGACTTCAATCATAGCACCATCGGCTACCATGTCTTTTGTAGCTGTGTAGTAGCCTACATAATATCCTGGTGAAACCTCCATCATTGGCAGTTCTGTTGCATTTTGTACTGAGATAAGATTGGTTAAAGGCATATGAATCACAAAAGAAGACTTTAAACCAGGCTCACTTGTGAATTCAATTTTTACACTTTCACCTTTTTTCAACGTCTTATCCACAGCAGGTTTTACATCTGAAATCACTGGTGCTGTATAATCCACATTCACTTGAAGTGTTTGTTCGGTTCTATTACCTGCTTGGTCCTCTGCCGTAACTGCAATCGTATTTGTTCCTTCATCTAGTATTATTCTAGCTGAATAGGTGCCATTTTCCACCTTGGCTTTCGTACCATTAACCGTAACAGAGTTCAAATAATCATCTACAACTGTACCCGTAACGGTGACAGTTTCCTTATTTATTTTCCCACCATCTGTTGGGCTTGTAATGGCTAACTCTGGCACATGCTGGTCATATACTACCCCTATAGGTGCTGACGCATCTGTTATACCTTTCACAGTTGAAGCTTTTGCTGTTAGACTGTTTTCTCCATCTTGAAGTGATACCTCTATTGAATACGTACCAGCATCTGTGGCTTCACCGGTTGCAATTTCTTCTCCATGATTGTAAATATGAACGGTTGTGGTTGGTGCAACTTTCCCTTCGACCGTTACAGTGCCAACGTTTGTAAAGGAACCATCCACTGGCGATGTGATTGTCGGAGCACTTACTTCATAGTCTACCACTGCACGAATCATGTAGTTTCCTTCTTCTTCAGGTGATGGTGACCAAGCGCCGCCCACTAGTTGCCAGCTTCTTAATGCATTTTCACCATCTTCATCTGTTCCAAGTCCTGGTGAAGCCGTGTTGATTCCAGCTTGGATATAAACAAGGTAGAAATCTCCTTCAACGACAATACCGTGACTGCTTAAATCTACATGTGTCCACTGACCATTTCTTAATGCTGTTGCATCTATTGGACCAGCAAGTTTTTTACCTGGTGCTCCATCTGGACCACTGGCATCATAAACTGCCACTTTGAAATTTGTACCACCAGGAACTGGCCATTCTGTATCCCAGAATCGGAATAATCCTCCGGAAACAAGTGCCTTTTCATTACCAGGTGCTAATGACATTTTCACAGCCCAGCCATTACCTGCGTCGAAAAATGCTCTGGCATTTTCAGCTGTTCCGTCATCATAGCCAATTTCACTTGGATAACCAATGAATGGCTTCAATTCAAAGTTTTGTGAAATATTTCCTTGTAGAGAAACAGACACTTCTTGACTATAAAAATGAGGTGCAATGATTTTTAACGTATAGTCGCCTTCATAGCCTGTTAATGAATATTGTCCGTTTTCATCTGTTGCGACAGGTGCAATATTAGCATCTTCAATTAAGTAGACTGTTGCTCCTGCTACAGGCTCACCCGTTGCTTGGTAAGAACAGTTCCTGCTACTGTACCTTTAGGAAGTTCTTCTAAAGTAAAGTTAGCTGTCACTTCACCATCCTGCTCAATGTTCACGGTTTGTGTTTCTGATTGGTAACCATAGCTTTCAGCAACAACCGTAAACTCACCTGCAGCATGTGTCATTTCAAAGCTTCCGTTCGCAGGATTTGTTTTAACAGATCGACCTGATTCTAATACCGTTACCTGAGCCTGCATCGGCAAGACAACCGGAGCAACCTTATCACTGCTAGCTTCTTTAGCAGCCTCAGGCATTTGAATGGTAATTTTATTTGGATTTACTTTTTCTTTTATTTCTACATTTGCAGATGAGTCTTCTTTGTCTGCTACTACTCCTAATTGTTGTGGTACAGTGAGTGCAGTATCAGATAGGGTAACATCATCTAAATACCAGCCATCTCTAACCACACTGCCATCAGTCGTTACATTAAAAGCAACATAGATTCGTTGACCGGCATATTCACTCAAATCAACTTCACCATCTACCCATCCATTGGATAGATTATTTACCCGAAGCTTTTGAACCCAGTTTACATTATCAGTTGATACGTATACATGACCATAATCATAGTTTCTTTCAAGATTGTACCATTGTTTAAATTGTAAGTAACTGCTTCCTTCTGGTAAATCGATTGGCGGCATTTGCAGTGACATGTTGGCTCTGCTATCATACGTACCGTCTAAGTTGGTTCCATAAACTTTTTCACCTGAGAATGCTGTTCCAGGTCCGGTTGTTGGCGTGCCCCATTCCCACGTATTAGCGGCACCATAAGAAGTCCAGCCATCTGGATTACTCTCAAAATCCTGTGCGTATCCAACTGTTATTCCTGGGAGTACGGCTACAGAATATTCATTGACTGTTTCATTTCCACCGAAATCAAGTACTTTAATCGTATAGGAGATTGATTCACCAGCAATATCCTCTCCTGGGATAGCTGCTTGATAGATTCCATTTTTATAATCACCGCTGATTCGTTCTGCAGCAATTGTATTAGTAGTGCCATCTTCTAATTGATATTCAACTTCCACATTTGTTACACTGATATTGTCGGCAGCTGAAGCTTGTAACGTTAGCGGCATTCCTGCAAAAACCGTGGCAGGTTGGGAATGTTCTAACACAGGAGCTTCACTGTCGTTTCCTTCTTTTGTTACCTGTCCTTTCAGCTTTCCTAAGCCAGAAATGACAGAGGATACTGCATCATATACATTTAAGAGACCCGATCCATAACCGTTGTTTGGAGATTCTGGATACGTATTGTCGGTTAAAGGAATAGCGGTTGTTAATAATATTTCTTCTAACTCGTCAACACTTAAACTTGAATTCGCTTGTAGTAATAAGGCTATCGCTGCTGCTACGTGCGGGCCAGCCATCGATGTTCCATTCCATCCACCTTCATAGCTGCTGCCAGGTACAGAGGAGCGAATGTTAACACCTGGTGCTGAAAGCTCTGGCTTAATCTCTTCATATGGAGATGGTCCTAATAATGAAAAACTTCCTAGTAGGTTATTAATATCTGTTGCACCTGTAGCGACTGATTCAGGGTAGTTAGCAGGGTTTGCAACGGAACCAGGTCCACCAGGATTAGTTAATGTTGTGTTACCAGCTGAGAATTCTGGGAAGATTTCTGCTGCTCTCCATGCTTGAACCATAGGGCGATACCACTCATCTAAACCAGCTCCGCCACCCCATGAGTTATTTACTACATCTGGCGCCAAATCAGGATTTCCATTAGGTGCTAAAATCCATTCACCTGCTTCTAATAAATCAGCATCTGTTCCACCTGCCGCTGAAAATGCTTTAACAGCAATCCACTTTGCACCAGGTGCGACACCAATGGCATTAGAACCGTCTGGCTCAGACCCTACCATCGTCCCGGTAACATGGGTTCCATGTCCTAAATCATCATATGGTGCTGATTGACCGCCTACCGCGTCAAACCAGTTGTTTTTATGTGATGCTTGGCCAGTTGCTGGATCAAATCCACGATATTTTGACTGTAAGGCAGGGTGATTCCACTGAACGCCAGTATCAATGGATGCAACCGTAATTCCACTTCCATCAATCCCCATCTCCCAAACGGCTGGAGCACCTACGCGATCAATATTCCATTCAATCGCATTCGTTTCCGCTGTTGGTTCAAGTACCGCTCCAGCAGATTTTTCAGGAACAAACAATTGTCTTGTTTCATTTGGAAGGATTTTTTCTACTTCTTGGAAGGAAGCAACCTTTTCCATGACCTCTTTTGTAGCTGTTACCGCAATCCCGTTGACCACATAATAGGAATGAACATCTTTTGCTGCTCCCGCTTCTACTTGCTTTTGCAGGTATTCTAATAGTTCAAACTGTGTTTCCTGTGCTGTTGCTTTTAACTCAGAAACAATAGAAGAACGTTTCAATGATTTGCTTTTAGCCGGTGTTGCTTTATTGAGGCTCGCTTTTTTCTCAGCCTCTTTTGCTACGCTAGCTGTATCCACCTGTTCCTTCATTTTTATTAAAAAGGTTACCTTTTCTTTCTCATCAAATTGTTTATCTAGTCTTTTTGAAATCTTTTGCGCTGGAGATGTTAAACTGTCTTTCGCTGAAACACTGACTCCTTTTGTAGCAGCTGAACTCACTTGAGGCTGTATGAGCAAAGGTAAAACTAACATGGCAGTGCACATCACCGATAGAAAACGACGTTTCTTTTTTCTCATCCCATTACCCCCTAAGTATTTTCGGTTGACCTGTCATCTACCCTCCTCCCTATCGCACACTTTATGTTAAAAACATTGGTACTAATTTAAAAATACCTTTTAGTGGTTTGGTTTTGTGTCGAATCCCGTCTATAAAATAGCAGTTGGAAAAAAATGGTAGTTTAGTATTCATTGGGAAATATGGAAAATTAGCCCAAATTAAGGTCGGCATCGTAGAGGTTATTGTGGGAATGAATCTTTATATACTACTTTGTCCGTCTTTTTATTGGGGTAATTTTCTCTATTTATATAAAATGATTATTTTTTCCTAGTAGTATCGATACTTGATGTCGGTATTAAGTACACAGGAGCAGTGGGAAAGTAATGTTTTTCAATAGAAAGAATTCTTGTTTCCCAGTTTAAGATGGTATAATCTAGCTAAACTGTAAAATAATTCTGAATATAAAGGAGAGAGTTAGTCATGCGTATTCCCTATAATGGTATAGCACCTACTATTCATCAAAGTGTATTTGTAGCCCCAGGTGCCTATTTAATTGGCGATGTTACGATTGGTGAAGAATCAACAGTCTGGTTTAATGCTGTATTGCGAGGAGATGATGGCCCGATTACTGTTGGGAAAAGATGCAGTATCCAAGATAATTCCACCATTCATCTATATGAAGGTTCTCCGGTTGTCATTGGAGATGATGTTACCATTGGTCATAATGTTATTCTACACGGCTGCAAGATTGGAAGTTGTTCTATAATCGGAATGGGTTCGACCTTATTAGACAATGTCGAAGTGGGTGAAGAATGTATCATTGGGGCAAATACGCTGCTAGCCGCCGGTATCAAAATTCCGCCACGATCACTCGTTCTCGGCTCTCCAGGTAAAGTTGTACGTGAATTAACGGAAAAAGATTTGCAAATGCTCCAATATTCCAGTGAAAACTATGTACAAAAAGGAAAAGAATACAAAGAAATACTAAAATGAAGAAACAAAAAAAGGCAAGCATAGGGCTATGCTCGCCTTTTCTGCTACAATGCGAATCAGACAATACTTTATGAATACACTGGGCTCAGCTTGACTGGCTTCCTTACCATATAGTTTAACTTAGATTGAACATAATTAAGCAAATAGGTTAATCTAATACCGATAAGCATGAAAGTTCTAAGTATGCTAAAGAGTATATTCAAAGTATATCCCTCCACATTGAAGATTAGTGTTATTGGTTAACACTAAGACTATTATTTATCTGTGCTGGTATTTTATTCAAGCTTATATTCATAATAGCAAACAGCACCAAATTGTTTATGCACTTGCAGACGAAATTGTAAATCGATTGGTTGGTTATGCAAACACACTATTATCCGTTCATTCTGGCGAAAATTCCTATAATGCTGAATATAAGCAGTAAAAGAGTTCATCCATAATAGGGGATGAACTCTTTTTATTAATTAACTCCAGGGAACCAACCAGGTGTATGAATGATTGCTTGCCACAGTTGATCTGGAATCACTAACTGGTGTTGGTTTTCCTTGTTAATCTCTGTATTAATCTCGGTCTCTTTTCCCTCTGCAATCTTTTGGACCCAATCAGGATCGATAATAAGCTCCCGGCCTAAAGCAATAAGCGGAAGCCCAGTTTGGATAGCTTTTAGAGCTTCATCCGGAGTATAAATAGACCCAACCCCAATCACAGGCACTTTGTCACCAACTCGTTCTTGAATGATTTCAATTCGTGAACGGGTATCATCCACACCTCTCCTTGGAGTTGACCAAAAATCTTGTAATGAAACATGAAGATAGTCTAAGTTCTTTTTTGCTAGTTCATCAAGTAAAACAAGAGTATCAGCCATGGTAATCCCAGGAGTTTCGGGCTCTTCCGGTGAGAAGCGGTAACCAACAATAAATGAGCCAGTTGCATGCTCAGCTGCTACTCTCTTTACTTCATCGACAATTGCTAACGGGAAGGTTAAGCGCTTCTCGAGACTTCCTCCCCAACGGTCTTCTCGACGATTAGAATGCGGTGAGAAAAATTGTTGAATCAAGTAACCGTTCGCGCCGTGGATTTCCACACCATCGTAACCTGCTTCTATCGCTCTTCGCGTTGTCTCACCAAAGTCATGTATAATCGATTCTATTTCTTGATTAGACAATTCTCTAGGTACAGGCTTTCCCATTCCTTCTACAGGGACGCTGCTGGCACTAACTACGTCATCATTTGGGATTAATTCAGGAGGAACCTGTCTGCCGCCGTGAAAAATTTGTAAAATGGCTTTTGCTCCCTGATTTTTAATCCCAGTCGCCAGCTTTTGTAAGCTAGGAATTAATTCATCTCTGTCTCCGCCAAATTCACCATGAAATCCTTTTCCATTTGCTGTAACATATGTACATGCGGTAATGACCATTCCTACTCCACCGGAGCGCCTAGCATAATAGTTGACTTCAGCTTCTGTCACAGTTCCATCAGGATTCGATGACCAATTGGTCATTGGTGCCATCACGATTCGATTTTTTATTTGAACTCCATTTTTAAATGTATATGACTCAAGTAATGGTGCATATTTAGAATTCACCTGTTTTGTACCCCCAATTCGATTTCCATTTTCCCCTTCCTTATTTTCAGTTACTTTATAGAAAATAACCCCGCAAATATAAAAAAACACCTTGCACTAAGCAAGGTGGGAAAACAAAGTCATTCTACCTGTGTATTTCATCGGTGACACCTCAATTACAATCGTAATATTTGCCTTTGGAATCAATTAAACTACAAAGGTAAGGATACTTCTAGTGTTAGTTTTTAACATTAACACTACTAATAAATAGATTCTTCTAGCTTTAATTTAACATATTTTTAAGCCTTATTTTAGATTGCATTTATGATATTGTTTTGACAAATTTAATTTGCATAAAAATAAGCTGTTAGAATAACAGCTAGTGGGGTTTGATATTCAAGCATCTGTTCCCTTTTCTAGGATATAACACGTTCCATCCTCTGCAAATAATAAATACTTTCCGTTTTTTATATTGAAATTTACATTTTTCTTATCATAAATTAGTTTTTCTACTTTTCTAAAATTCTCAATATAGTCTCGAGGTGGATTAAATATGATTTCATGACTTCTCTTTGTAGTAACAAATCCCTTTGGGTCGCATCTCCTTTCAGGTTTTAATTCTGCAGACCATTCTCCGGTCAAAAGAATAGAAGTAGCCGTTACCTTAGTTTTTCGATTTTGAATGGACCATACTTTCCTGCAATTACACCGGTGTATTTTACTTTTCATCTATTAATACCTACTTTCAATATAAAAATAAGTATGTCGATGAATTATATTCGTTCCGGCAAGGAAATATTATGCTTTACAATGTTCTAGAACTGTTCGCAAGCCAGTCATATATCAAGTTTTATTTGGGGGCTTATTTCAATTATGAAATAATTTCAACCGTTTATCGTTACATTTATCATTGGTTTTTTACATTTCCGGTCTATTCATTACTGTTCCCAATAAAAATTGTACTAAACGGGAATGAATAGCTGCTATTCGTTACCGCTTTCGTTAAAAGTGA
>NZ_NPDD01000022.1 GCF_002272245.1 Bacillus sp. 7884-1
GGAAAGTTGAAACTTATTTGGATATAAAACGTATACATAGTGTCGACATGAAGGGAGGATAAATATGGTTGAGTTTTTAACAAACCCAGTCGTTGTAACACTGCTATTAACGATTGCAGGGGCAGCTATTGTCTATGAGCTGTTTTCGTCAAAGTTTGGAATATCAGGATTCATAGGTTTATTTGCATTACTTCTTTTCTTTTATGGACATTTTCAAGCTGGTCTTGCTGGTTTTGGAACGATCATGTTATTTGCTGTAGGAATCATGCTAATTTTCTTAGAATTTTTTCTTCCAGGGGCCATTTCAGGAACACTAGGTTTGGCAGCATTAATCGCAAGTCTTTTCATAGCAGGAGAAAATCCATTGAATATGGGAATATCCATTTTCATTGCTATTTGTATTTCAATTGCTGTCCTATTTTTTATGATTAAGATCCTAGGCAAGAAAATGGTTTTATTTAATCGAATGATACTATTTGATTCTGCAAAAAAAGAGGATGGCTATGTGTCTAATGTGAACCGTACAGATTTAGTAGGAAAAGAAGGAATTGCATTGACAGTATTACGGCCATCAGGAACAGCAGTTATAAATAATGAAAGAATTGATGTTGTGACTGAAGGCGACTTCATTGATCAGAATGCAAAAATCACCGTTATTAAGGTTGAAGGAGTACGTATTGTAGTTAGGAAAGTATAATGAAGGACAACAAGGAGGTAAGTGCTGTGGAATTAACAAGTGGAACTTTATTTATGATTGGTATTATCGTTGTGGCTCTAATTTTTCTTGGAATATTATTATCCTTTGTTCCGGTAATGCTTTGGGTTTCTGCTCTGGCTGCAGGAGTTCGAATTAGTATCTTTACATTAGTAGGGATGAGACTTAGACGGGTTACACCAAGCAGAGTAGTCAATCCGCTTATAAAAGCGCATAAGGCAGGATTAAACGTAACAACAAATCAGCTCGAAAGTCACTACCTGGCAGGTGGAAATGTAGATAGAGTGGTGAATGCTTTAATCGCTGCACATCGTGCAAACATTGAGTTATCATTCGAACGTTGTGCCGCAATTGACCTTGCAGGGCGTGATGTCTTAGAAGCTGTTCAGATGAGTGTAAATCCAAAAGTAATCGAAACCCCATTCATCGCAGGTGTTGCCATGAACGGAATCGAAGTAAAAGCAAAAGCGAGAATTACCGTACGTGCTAATATCGACCGTCTTGTTGGTGGCGCGGGTGAAGATACTGTCGTAGCACGTGTAGGTGAAGGGGTCATATCGACGATTGGCTCCTCGCTCGACCATAGTAAAGTGCTCGAGAGTCCTGAACTGATTTCGCAAACAGTCTTAGCAAAAGGATTAGATTCTGGTACCGCTTTTGAAATTCTTTCGATTGATATCGCCGATGTTGATTTAGGCAGAAATATTGGTGCTGAGCTGCAAACGGAGCAGGCGGAAGCCGATAAGAAAATTGCTCAGGCAAAAGCAGAAGAGCGCAGGGCGATGGCTGTCGCTACTGAGCAGGAAATGAAGGCAAAAGTAGAAGAAATGAGAGCAAAGGTTGTAGAGGCAGAAGCAGAGGTGCCGCTGGCTATGGCAGAAGCATTAAAATCCGGAAATATAAGTGTCATGGAATATATGAATTATAAAAATATTTCTGCTGATACAGATATGCGCGGATCTATCGGCAAGATGACTGGTGATAAAAAAGACGACAAATAAACCACCAATTTTTCCTAAAGAAGGAGGGTGGATATGGAAACCATTTTATTTTTAATTATTGCTGGAATTCTCTCATCAATCTTTGGAAAAGCGAAGGGTAAAAGTAATTCTGGAAGAAGAACAAAATCCTTTCCTGCAAAAGGAATTGATGATTTTCGTACAAAGGTTGAACAACAAATGATGGGCATTCCAAGAAACAAAGGACAAATCTCTACAGGCCAGCCTGCGAAGAAGGCAACTGATTTGCAGAGTTTGGAGGAGAAATATCATGAGATAAAGCAGAATCCAGTTGTCTCGAAAGGCCAAGTAAAGCAGCTGCAGCCAAGTAAAGTTGTCAGAATCGAAGAGGTATCTGACGACATCCCATTTGAAAAACCAGACGAAAAAACGATTATTAATGGGATTATTTGGGCTGAGATACTAGGTGAACCACGAGCGAAAAAGCCATACTTCCCGAGAAAAAGCTAAAAAATTCATTTTGAAAGCCTTCTTATTCGATAGAAAAAGGTGTGCTAGAACCCCCTTTCATTTCATATTATGAGATGAAAGGGGGTTCTTTTTTTATGGCAAAAAAATGGGGCCTGCGTGTCCGGAACTGGATGGCACAAAAAATGGATCTTCCTCAAGATGTCATGATGGATTTACCCCGGATTACGATGATTGGGCAAATCCATATATACATTGAGAACCATAGAGGATTGATTACTTTTACAGAAAAAGAATTGCGTCTGTTGTTAAAGCAGGGTCAATTGCAAATAAAAGGGAATTCTTTCGTGATTAAAACCATATTGCCTGAAGAGATTTTACTTGAGGGGAAAATTGATCAGGTCATTTATATAAATGAAAATCCAGGAGGAGCAAAATGAAAAACCAATGGATCGAATTTTTTTCTGGCAAAGTAACGGTTAAAGTCTCGGGAAGAGGAATAGAAAGATTTTTAAATGTTCTTACTAGGAACGGCCTGATGATTTGGAATGTAAAACGACATGGGACTGAAACGATTACTTTTACAATGAGGCTCAGTGATGCTTTGAAAATCCGACATTATGCAAGAGAAAAAGAATGCTCCATCAAATTCTTAAAGAGGGCAGGGATGCCTTTTTTATTTAAGCGATTATTGAAAAATAGTGGGTTTGTTGGTGGAGCTATTCTGTTCCTCGTAATTATTATGTTTTTATCGAATGTCATTTGGGGAATTGAAATTAAGGGAGCTAAACCTGCAACGGAGTATCAGATTCGCAAAGAATTGGACAAGATGGGAGTAAAAATTGGTAAAGTCCAATTTTTTGTGGATAACGTAGAAGGGATTCAAAGGAAATTGACTAATAATGTTGGTAACCTTACTTGGGTAGGTGTGGAATTAAAGGGGACAACCTATCATCTTCAAGTGGTAGAGAAAAAGGAACCCGAAAAGCCGGAACAACTTGCACCAAGAAATCTGGTTGCAAAAAAGAAGGCCGTTATTGATTCTATGTATGTTGAAACTGGACAAAAAATGGTTGATATACATGACCATGTTGAAGCTGGACAATTGTTAGTATCCGGTATAATTGGAAAAGAAGGTCAAACACAGCAAGTTGCAGCAATTGGAGAGGTTTGGGGGGAAACGTGGTATAAAAGCCATGTAGAATTGCCGTTAGATACAAAATTCTTTGTATTCAACGGTCAGGAAAAGCAAAAACTTTCTTTAATCATAGGAAATCTAGAAATCCCTATTTGGGGATTTGGCGAACCGGATTTTCAGGAATTTGAAGCGGAAAAGAATGTGAATAAAATTCATTTCCTAAAATGGGAGCTGCCTATCTCGATTGGAAATGAAACATTAAGAGCACGAGAAGAAACAAACCGCACGTATACGGAACAAGAAGCCGAAAAAAATGCAATTGATTTAGCAAAAAATAAAATAAAAAGTGGATTGGATGAGGAAGCTATAATAAAAGATGAAAAAATTTTACACAAAGAGTTTAAAAATGGTAAAGTTATCCTAGATATCCACTTTAAAATTATCGAAAATATTGCGGTTGGACAACCAATACCCAAGGAGACTCCTGAATGACAGTAAAGTTAAAAACAATAAATGTACAATTAGAAAATCCAACAGAAGCGATTGCCCTGATTGGCAATGCGGATGCAAATTTAAAAATAATCGAAGAAGAGCTTGAAGTATCGATTGTCACACGCGGAGAATCTGTCAGTCTTTCTGGAGATGAAGAAAGAGTGATGCTTGCTAGTCAGATTCTAGATAAGCTAATTTTTGTTATTAGAAAGGGTGTAACCATTAGCCAAAGGGATGTTTTGTCAGCCATCCAAATGGCTCAAAAAGGCACACTTGATTACTTTGACAATCTTTATGATGAGGAAATAGCAAAGAATGTTAAAGGAAAGAGTATTCGAATTAAGACGCTAGGGCAAAGACAATATATAATGGCTATCAGACAAAATGATCTTGTATTTGGAATTGGCCCAGCGGGTACCGGCAAAACGTATTTAGCTGTGGTAATGGCAGTAAATGCATTGAAAAATGGTCAGGTAAATAAAATCATTCTAACAAGACCTGCGGTAGAAGCTGGTGAAAGTCTTGGATTTTTACCTGGTGATTTAAAAGAAAAGGTCGATCCGTATTTACGACCTCTATATGATGCACTGAATGACGTTTTAGGTGCCGAACATACTCAAAGGTTAATAGAACGTGGAACCATTGAAATTGCGCCGTTAGCCTATATGAGGGGCCGGACATTAGATGATGCCTTTGTTATATTAGATGAGGCTCAAAATACCACTCATGCTCAAATGAAGATGTTCCTGACAAGGCTTGGTTTCGGTTCAAAAATGGTTATAACTGGTGACCAAACGCAAATCGATTTACCTAAAGGTGCAAAGTCAGGGCTAATTGCAGCAGAAAAAATCTTGCAAGATGTAAATGGAATCTCTTTTGTTTTCTTAAATCAAAGCGATGTTGTTCGTCACCCGCTTGTCGGCAGGATTGTCGAGGCATACGAAAAGAAGCCGCTGTAAGGCTAAAGCAAAGGATAAAGGGATAAACCGTCTAATGGTTTATCCCTTTTGCCATATATTCTTAACAAATAGCTTGCAAAAATAGCCCATCATTTATTAGAGGGTGAAACTTGAGAGAAAAACTGTTATCATTTTACATAAAGCGTGTTTACATACTTGTCTACGGTTATTTTTGGTGCTTTTGGGGGGAGTTAGTTGAAAAAAATACAGCAATACTTAATTCAAATAAAAAAGCTTCTAGATTATACCTTTTTCAGAGTATTAGTGTTTGTTGTTTTAGGAATCATTCTATTTACCTCTATGTATGGAAATGTAAAGCCTGAAAAACTCGATATTAGCCTATTAACAGTAGCTGAGAAAACAATTCGATCCCCAGCAACGGTAGAGGATAAAATTAGTACAGAAAAAAAACGTCAAGAGGCATTAGACCAAGTTCAAGATGTATATACATTAAAAAAAGAATATTCATCCAATCAAGTAGATTTGATTTCATCCATATTTGACTCAGGTACAGAAGTAAATGAAGAAATAGAGGATGAAAGGAAAAAACAGATTGCGGCAGAGGAAGAACCTATAGATGTACTGCAGCCAACTATTGAAGAAGAAGTAACCATGCTAAAGGCGAAATTAACAGATCGTGTAATCAAGGATCTATCAGAGCGAGTTTTTACTGCACTTGTACAAGCCAGCGATGATGAATTAGCGATTGCAAAAGACCTAACGGTAACAGCCATCAACAATGTTATGAACAAGCGGATTTCTGCAGATGATGTAGAAAATGCAAAAAAAAGCCTGGAAGAAGAGTTAAAATTTACGACCCTGAATAGTGACTTAAAGAATGCTGCCATAGAATTAGGCAGATATGCAGTCATTCAAAATGAATTTTATGATCCAGAGGCAACAGAAGAGCTGCGTAAACAACAAGCAGAGTCTGTTGAGCCCGTTAAAATCCTACAGGGACAAATTATTATTGAAGAGGGTAAATTAATCCGTCAGGAAGAATTTCGACAGTTAGAACTAGTAGGATTATTAGACAACAAACAGTCTTATAAACCATTCATTGGTTTATTTATCTTAATTTCAATTATTCTTTCGTCACTTTATTACTATTTCTATCAATTGAAGGAGCAGCCGGAAAAGAAACATACCAACCTGCTCTTGTTTGGGATTATTTTTATCCTGACGTTTTTTATTTTGAAAATTGTCAGCATGCTTCAAATTTTTAACTATTCAGGAATTGGCTATTTATTCCCTGCAGCTATGGGCGGGATGTTAATTAAGATATTAATTGATGAAAAACTTGCGATTCTTTCTTCGATTATCTTTTCTATTTTTGGCAGTCTTTTATTCAATGAAGGGGTTTCTGGAACGCTAAATTTTTTTGTGGGGATTTATATAATGTTTAGTTCCCTTGCAGCTTTGCTCTTTTTAAGTGACCAAAATCAGCGCTCTAAAATTCTGCAAGCAGGTTCCTTTGCAGCAGCAGTAAATCTTTTTACCATTTGGGCACTTATGTTTTTACCGAATGGACAATTTTCAGGATTGGAATATGGGTATTATATCTTAACAGCCATTTTTTCAGGTATCGGTTCCGCTGTTTTGACGATGGGATTATTACCATTATTTGAAACCAGCTTCGGAATTCTCTCTACAATGAAGTTGATTGAGCTTTCAAACCCTAATCATCCACTTCTGAGGAAAATCTTAATGGAGGCACCTGGGACCTATCACCATAGTGTTATGGTTGCTAATTTAGCGGAAGCAGCCTGTGAAGCCATTGGAGCTAATGGTCTGCTTGCAAGGGTAGGCTGTTATTACCATGATATTGGGAAAACAAAACGTCCAAACTTTTTTATAGAAAATCAGATGCACCGTGAAAACCCGCATGACCGGCTGCCGCCTGATAAAAGTGCAAATATCATTATTTCACACGTAACAGATGGGGCAGCAATATTAAAAAAATATAACCTGCCAAAAGAAATCATCCATATCGCTGAACAGCATCATGGGAATACTTTATTGAAGTTCTTTTACCATAAGGCTGTACAAGGCGAACAAGAGGTAAAGGAAGAAGATTACCGTTATCCTGGTCCAAAGGCACAAACGAAAGAATCAGCTATTGTTGGTATTGCTGACAGCGTAGAGGCTGCAGTTAGATCCCTTAACCAGCCTACGCCTGAAACAATCGAATCGCTCGTTAAGAAGATTGTTTCAGACAGGCTTCAGGATGGGCAACTAAATGAATGTGATTTAACATTAAAAGAATTAGAAACGGTGTCCCACTCGTTTTGTGAAACGTTAAAGGGAATTTTCCACTCGAGAATCGAATATCCAGAAATGACGAAGAAGGTGGTTCAAGTATGAACAAGTTGATGATTGATTTAGTGGACGAAACAAATCAACTGTCTGCTGAGCAAATGGAACAAATCGAGAATCTGTTAAATTTTGCTGCTGGCAAAGAAAATGTTGAAGACAATAGCGAGGTTTCTGTTACATTTGTATCCAATGAAAGAATTCACGAAATTAATCAAGAATTTAGAGATAAAGATGCCCCCACGGATGTTATTTCCTTCGCAATGGAAGAGCTTGGTGAAGGAGAAATACAGTTGATAGGGGCGGAGCTCCCGCGTGTCTTGGGGGATATCATCATTTCTATACCAAAGGCAGAAGAACAGGCAAAGGAATATGGGCATTCTTTTATTCGCGAACTAGGCTTTTTATCTGTCCATGGTTTTCTCCATCTCCTGGGATATGATCACATGGAAAAGGCAGAGGAAGAAAAAATGTTTTCGAGACAAAAGGAAATTTTAGACGATTATGGACTTACAAGATAAACGTATTCCTTTATGGAAATCATTTTATTATGCCTTATCGGGGATTCAGACAGCTCTTAGGACAGAAAGAAATATGCGCATCCATTTATTGGTTTCTATTGTGGTAATTGGGTGTTCGATATTTTTTTCAATCAATAAATTGGAATGGTTATTTGTCATTGTAGCAATAGGTGGAATTTTCTCCTTAGAATTGATGAATAGTGCAATAGAGCGTGTCGTTGATTTGATTACAGCGGAGTACCACCCACTTGCTAAACAAGCAAAGGATTTAGCTGCAGGAGCTGTTTTTATTTATGCTGTTTTTGCGGTTGCGATTGGGATTATCATCTTTATACCCTATTTTTTTAGATGGTTATTCTGATGTGATTTGAAATGGAATTACGAATTCGGTACAATAACTTATCAGCTTATCCGAATATAGATGAATTAGCTGATTTTTATGAAAATTCAAATTTTTATATTACTTTTTCGCTACAAGTGATGATTTTGTGACATTTTTAGGGTAAAATAAAGAAAGCGGCAGATAATTACTGCTGGAAGGGAAGATTGAACTTTGAACACCGAGAAATTAATCGAAGAATCAAAGAAAGCAAGAGAAAAAGCCTATGTTCCTTACTCTAATTTTCAAGTAGGAGCGGCCCTTTTAACAACAGATGGAAAAGTATATCATGGATGTAATATTGAAAATGCCGCTTATAGCATGTGCAATTGCGCTGAACGTACTGCATTATTTAAAGCGTATTCTGAAGGTGATCGAGACTTTAAAATGCTTGCAGTAGTGGCTGATACTGATCGACCGTGCTCACCTTGCGGGGCATGCCGGCAGGTAATCTCGGAACTTTGTCCAAGTGACATGAAGGTTGTTCTTACCAACTTAAAAGGTGATACTTTAGAAATTACTGTAGCTGAGTTACTTCCAGGTGCCTTTTCTCCGGAGGATTTACATGCTAAGTAATGATAATAAAGGTTATAAATCAGGTTTTATTTCAATTATTGGACGTCCAAATGTAGGTAAGTCGACATTTCTTAATCGAGTTATTGGTCAGAAAATTGCTATTATGAGCGATAAACCACAGACAACTCGAAATAAAATTCAGGGTGTATTAACCTTAGATGATACCCAAATGGTCTTTATTGACACTCCAGGGATTCATAAACCAAAGCATAAACTAGGCGATTTTATGATGAAGGTTGCACAAAACACATTAAAAGAAGTTGATTTAATCCTATTTATGGTAAATGCTGAGGAAGGGTTTGGACGTGGGGAAGAATTTATTCTTGAAAAGTTCGAAACCATCAACACACCTATCTTCCTTGTTATAAATAAAATTGATCAAATACACCCAGATGAATTACTGCCACTAATTGAATCATATAAAGAAAAGTATCCCTTTAAAGAAATTGTACCTATTTCAGCACTTGAAGGAAATAATGTGGAACGTTTACTAGAACAAATTAAAGTTTATTTACCTGAAGGACCGCAGTACTATCCTGCCGATCAGGTAACTGATCACCCAGAAAGATTTATTATCACAGAATTAATTCGGGAGAAGGCGCTGCACTTAACACGTGAAGAAATTCCTCATTCCCTTGCTGTTGTTCTAGATAAGATGGAACGGCAACACGGAGGTAAGGATATCATTCATGTAATGGCTACTGTTATTGTGGAGAGAGATTCTCAAAAGGGCATTATTATTGGGAAACAAGGGAGTATGCTGAAGGAAATAGGAAAACGTGCCCGAGTGGATATTGAAAATCTTTTAGGGTCAAAAGTTTTCTTAGAGCTTTGGGTTAAAGTTCAAAAAGATTGGCGGAATAAAATGTCCCAGCTTCGCGATTATGGCTTTAACGAAGATGAATATTAATCCTAACTAATTAACCCTATCTAAAATATTAACCCTTATATAGAATTATGCATGGACAACATTAACAATATTTTCGTCTTATGATTTTTGCTTAGGCAGGCTATGATAATTGTAAGGTTTGGGATTCTTTAAAAGGCTAGTCTATATCATGAAAGGTGGGGTTTTCGATGATGGATTTTACGTGGAAAGTATTCCTACAGACAGGTAATATTGACACATATCTTCTCTTTAAAGAGCTTGAGAAGGAAAACCAAGAAATACCCGGAAATCAGACTGAAGATCTAGCGCAAATGGATTTTCCCGTTTCATAAGTTTGTCTAATGTATCGGGATGGTGACATATATGCTCCAAAAGTGTGAAGGCATCGTCATTAGAACTACAGATTATGGTGAAACCAATAAAATTATTACCTTATATACGAGGGAATGGGGAAAGATCGGTGTTATGGCAAGAGGTGCTAAAAAGCCAAACAGCCGGCTTTCCTCTATTACCCAGCTTTTTACTCACGGTTACTTTCTAGTCCAAAGAGGATCTGGATTAGGTACCGTACAACAGGGAGAAATGATTACTAGTTTTCGCAGTATTGGTGAGGATATTTTCCTTACTGCCTATGCTAGTTATATTGTAGAATTAACAGATAAGTGTACGGAGGATAAGAAACCAAACCCATTTCATTTCGAACTGCTCTTTCAAACACTTAATTATTTGAACGAAGGGTATGATTCAGATATTCTGATGAATATCTACGAGATGAAAATGCTGAATGTATTGGGATTATATCCAATACTTAATCAATGTTCCGTTTGCGGCAGCACAGACGGACTTTTTTCATTTTCAATTCGTGAAGGCGGCTTTATCTGTCACCGCTGTTTAGATAAAGATCCGTACCATTATAAATTATCGCCATCATCTGTAAAATTATTACGATTATTTTATTTTATTGATCTTTCGAGATTAGGAAATATCTCAGTAAAACAGGAAACAAAAGATGAGTTAAAAACAGTTATTTCATCCTACTACGAAGAATACTCGGGTCTTTATCTAAAAACAAAGAAATTCCTCCAATCCATGGAAAAATTTCGTGATCAATTATAGGACTTATTGACTTTTATTTTAGTTTTCGATAATATGTGATTTAATAATAAATAGTTGCTATGAAGGAAAAGAGTACTTAGCAATCTTTATAAAAGCGAACCTAGGATGGTGTGAGCTAGGGTATAGGGACCTAAGGAAGGCGTTCTTGAGCATATCTTGTGTGACATCACACATTAAAGAGGCTGCTTTTAACATGCAGCAAATAGGGTGGAACCGCGGGTAACTCTCGTCCCTATGCTTAAAAAGCATAGTGACGGGAGTTTTTTATTTTTAATTTTTTATAAAACGAAGAGGAGTAAAGAAAATGAAAGTATCAATGGAGCAAATTGTTTCTCATGCAAAGCACAGAGGATTTATCTTTCCGGGGTCCGAAATTTATGGAGGACTTGCAAATACATGGGATTATGGACCATTAGGTGTTGAATTTAAGAATAACATTAAACAAGCTTGGTGGAAAAAGTTTGTTCAAGAGTCTCCATACAATGTCGGATTAGATGCAAGCATCTTAATGAATCCAAGGACTTGGGAGGCTTCTGGGCATATCGGTAACTTTAATGACCCAATGATTGATTGTAAAAACTGTAAAGCCAGACATCGTGCTGATAAGTTAATTGAAAATGCTCTTGATGAAAAGGGAGTCGAGATGATCGTTGATGGACTTCCGTTTGATAAAATGGAAGAGCTTGTTAAAGAACATAATATTGCTTGCCCTGATTGCGGCAGTCATGATTTTACCGGCATTCGCCAATTTAACCTCATGTTTAAAACCTTTCAAGGGGTAACTGAATCTAGCACGAATGAAATATTCCTGCGTCCTGAAACAGCACAAGGGATATTCGTTAATTTTAAAAATGTTCAGCGTACGATGAGAAAGAAATTACCTTTTGGGATTGCGCAAATCGGAAAAAGCTTCCGTAATGAAATTACACCTGGAAACTTTACTTTCCGGACTCGTGAGTTTGAACAAATGGAGCTAGAGTTTTTCTGTAAGCCTGGTGAGGACTTGAAATGGTTCGGTTATTGGAAGAACTTCGCAGAACAATGGCTTCATTCTTTAGGGTTGAATAAGGAAAATTTAAGACTTCGTGATCATTCTGAGGATGAACTTTCACATTATAGTAATGCGACTACCGACTTTGAATATAAATTCCCATTTGGCTGGGGAGAACTTTGGGGTGTAGCTTCACGGACGGATTATGATTTAAAGCAGCATATGCAATTCTCAGGTGAGGATTTTAACTATATTGATCCAGAGACAAATGAAAGATATATTCCTTATTGCATCGAGCCTTCTCTAGGGGCAGACAGGGTAACATTAGCATTTTTAATTGATGCCTATGACGAAGAGCAGCTCGAAGATGGAACGTCCAGAACGGTCATGCGCTTTCACCCGGCACTTGCACCGTTTAAGGCAGCGATTCTTCCATTGTCAAAGAAACTCTCTGAAGAAGCAAGAGAAGTCTATGAAACATTAGCAAAGTATTTCTCCGTTGACTATGATGAAGCTGGTTCAATCGGAAAACGGTACCGCAGACATGACGAAATTGGTACGCCTTTCTGTATCACTTTTGATTTTGATTCAAAAGAAGACAAAATGGTAACAATTAGAGACCGTGACACAATGGAGCAAACACGTGTCTCAATCGCAGAACTAGTCACATTCATCCAAGAAAAGATCTTGTTTTAACTTTTAAAAATTTTGAGGTGCGGTTTATACCGCACCTCACATAATGGATTATATATGGTGGTGAGAAAAATAGAACTGACCAAACGCCAAGAAACTATTATTCAAATTGTAAAGGATAATGGACCGATAACTGGGGAAAGCATCGCTGAACAGCTAAGCCTAACAAGAGCAACATTAAGACCAGATTTGTCCATATTAACAATGGCTGGATATTTGGACGCAAGACCTCGTGTAGGGTACTTTTATACAGGGAAATCTGGAACGCAGCTATTAACGGAAAACCTCCAGAAGATACTTGTACGAGATTATAATTCAATCCCTGTCATAGTTAGGGAAAATGTTTCGGTTTATGATGCGATTTGTACAATGTTCCTTGAGGATGTGGGAACATTATTTGTTGTAGACCAAAACGCTCTGTTAGTTGGGGTATTATCAAGAAAAGATTTGCTTAGAGCCAGTATCGGCAAACAGGAGCTTACGGCACTGCCAATAAACATCATTATGACTAGAATGCCTAATATTACAATGTGTGAAATGGATGACTCATTAATCGATGTCGCTAAATTACTAATTGATAAACAAATTGACGCGTTGCCTGTAGTAAGGCAGTCAGAAAATGGTTATGAAGTAATCGGCAGAATAACAAAAACAAATATCACAAAAGCATTTGTTGCCTTGGGTGATGAGTGATTCGTAAAACCTATGGCCCGGACGTAGAAAAATAATAAAAGTAATACCAGAGGAGCTGTTGAGGAAGAATGATTACACCAGTCATATATGTAGTATCTGATTCAGTGGGGGAAACAGCTGAATTAGTTACTAAAGCAGCAATCAGCCAGTTTAATGGGTCAGGAATGACATTAAAGAGATTCCCATATGTGGAGGACAAGGAACATATTGATGAAGTAATTTCGCTTGTTACAATGGACCACGCTATGATTGCATTTACTCTTGTAAAACCTGATATGAGAGTTTATATGAAGGAAAAAGCGGATGAAGCAGGAATTTACGCTGTTGACTTAATGGGACCAATCATGGATCAAATTCAAATTTTCAGTGGGAAAGCCCCTCTTTGCGAACCCGGACTCGTAAGAAAACTGGATGAAGACTATTTTAAAAAAGTTGAAGCCATTGAGTTTGCTGTGAAATATGATGATGGACGAGATCCAAGGGGAATCTTAAAAGCGGATATTGTCTTAATTGGAGTGTCTAGGACGTCAAAAACTCCTTTGTCTCAATATTTAGCTTTAAAACGTTTAAAAGTTGCCAATGTACCCCTAGTTCCAGAAGTGGACCCTCCAGAGGAATTATACAAAGTGCCCGCTGAAAAATGTTTTGGATTAAAAATAAGTCCACAAAAACTAAATAATATTAGGCGTGAACGGTTAATCTCACTAGGATTAAATGACCAGGCAAGCTACGCAAATATTGAACGAATTCGTGATGAATTAACTTTCTTTGAAAAAATAGTAAATAGAATTAATTGTCCCGTTATTGATGTTACCAATAAAGCCGTGGAAGAAACAGCAAATGTTATTCTAAATTACTTTCATAAAAGAAGGTCCTAACACATAATCTTAGATTATGTGTTTTTCATATAAGGCTAAAAAAAGTATGGAAATGTAGAAAAGAATGTACTATAATAAAAAATTGTGATAAAAATGAATCTTTTAGGTTTAGACTTGCATGTATACGAATAAACTATTTATTGTTAGATGTCAAGGGAACCTAAAGAAAAAAATTCGACATAAGTCTTTTTGGGCTATTCAGATTTCACATTTATAAATTCTGAATGTATAAGTACAACTACCCTCATGCTCCGGTCTTTTGAACTTGCCAATTAGCGAGTTTCCTAAAAAAGTTAGCATCTTAAAGAAGGAATATGCTGAGAGATGTAGAATTAATACTTATACAAATGGGATTTCAACTAAATTTGTCGATGCAGATTCATGCCCGTTAAAAGAGGAAAATGTCGAAATTGCTTCTACCTTTTCCATTTTATTGCTTCTTATGATCAACATGGAAACAATACGACTACATATGGTAACGCTACATAGAAAGTTGATTCCAGAAAAGAAGCAGCGGACTTATTCATTATGAATCATACTGCAAAGGGGGATATTACTGTAACACAGGATATTGGAATTTATAATTCTGATGATCGTTCAAAATTTACGAAAGAATTAACAAAAATTTTGTCGAAATATGCAGGAATTTAGATTTCTTTGCAGAATAAGTATAAATGGAGATGTTTTTCATGGCAGAACGGATTGCCGAAGAAAAAATTAATCAAATTCGTCAGTCTGTTGATATTGTTGAAATTATTAGCGAATACGTTCAACTGAAAAAACAAGGGCGAAATTACTTCGGATTATGTCCTTTCCATGGAGAAAACTCCCCATCATTTTCCGTTTCAACCGATAAACAAATTTATCATTGCTTTGGCTGTGGAGCGGGAGGAAATGTTTTCTCATTTTTAATGGAGCTTGAAGGAATTTCATTTCTAGAAGCAGCCGTTAAATTAGCTGAAAAGGCTAATGTTGACTTACAAGTAAACTTCTCAGTTAATGGGAAGGGTAAGAGTGTTTCTCCAGAACTTCAGTCAATGCTGGACGCGCATGAGCTTTTGCGTAAATTCTACCATCATTTATTGGTTAATACGAAAGACGGTCAACATGCTTTAGAGTATTTGTTGAACAGAGGCTTTACCCGAGAATCGATTGATAAATTTCAAATTGGTTATTCATTAAATTCATGGGATTTTGTATACAAATTCCTTGCGAAAAGGGATTTTTTACCAGAAATAATGGAAAAGGCCGGATTGATTATCAAACGAGAACGGGATGGAACTTACTTTGATCGATTCCGAGATCGGATTATGTTCCCGATTTTTGACCGCAATGGAAACTGTATTGCTTTTTCGGGGAGATCATTAGGGGCGGATGAGCCCAAATATTTAAATAGTCCCGAAACGGTAATCTTTAATAAAAGTAAAATTTTATATAATTTTCATCTGGCCAAACCTAGTATTCGAAAATTGCAGCAGGCTGTTCTTTTTGAAGGATTTGCTGATGTCATTGCTGCTGATAAATCTGGCGTGGAAAATGGTATCGCCACAATGGGTACTTCTTTAACAGAAGAGCACATTACTCTAATACGGCAGAATACTGAGTCGATAACGATTTGTTTTGATTCAGACAAAGCAGGAATTGAAGCTGCCTTTAGAGCTGGGAATATGCTCATCGATGCGGGCTGTTCTATAAAAGTTTCTATGATGTCTGATGGACTTGATCCAGATGAATATATAAAAAAGAATGGTCCAGAAAAGTTTCGTAATGAGGTCATAGGTGCAAGCCATACATGGATGGCTTTTAAATTTCTTTATTTTCGAAGAGGAAAAAATCTTCAAATAGAAGGAGATCGGCTTGCCTATATCGAAACAATACTTAAAGAAATAAGTAAATTGACAAAAGCTGTTGAAAAAGATCATTATTTGCGGCAGCTTGCCTCTGAGTTTTCCATTTCACTTGACGCCTTACAGCAACAGTTGAAACAAGTTTTCTTCACAGAAAAAAGGAAGTCACATGGTCAAACACCACCAATAAATAAGCCTAGTGTTAGGGTTAAACAGGATAAGAAATTAAAGCCTGCTCATTACACTGCTGAAAGACGGTTAATTGCCCATATGTTAAGAAATCGAGACACAGCTTATAGGGTTCAGGATTTATTACGGGGTAATACGTTTAATATCGATGAACATCAGGCAATAATAACATATCTAATTGGTTTTTATGAAGAGCATATGAATCCTGATTCTAGTGCATTTTTAACCTATATTCAAGATGAAAATCTTAGAAGAATAGTCGCTGACATTGAGATGATGTCGATTAATGAAGAATTAAGCAGTCAAGAATTAACTGATTATATCAAACAGGTGTTGAATTATCAAAAATTGTTAAAGATAAAAGAAAAAGAAGTGGAACAAAAAGAAGCTGAGCGACAAAGTGATTTTAGTAAAGCTGCCGCAATTGGGAATGAAATTATTCAATTGCGTAAATCGCTATAGATTCCATTTTTAATGTCTTTGATTCTGGAAGGAGGGGGACATATGGCTGAAAAATCAGCCCGTTCAAAAGAGACCGAGAACGAATTGACTTTTGAACAAGTAAAAGACCAGTTAACGGTACTGGGAAAGAAAACCGGCGTCCTTGCCTATGATGATATTGCGGAAAGAATGGCAAATTTTGATTTAGAATCCGATCAAATGGATGACTTTTTAGAATCCCTAACTGAGCAGGGAATTGAATTAGTCGGTGAAAGTGAAGACGAAGATCCAAACCCTAAGCAATTAGCAAAAGGGGATGACGATGAGTTTGATTTAAACGATCTTAGCGTTCCACCTGGAGTTAAGATAAATGATCCTGTTCGTATGTATTTAAAAGAGATTGGCCGTGTTGATTTGCTTTCTGCCGACGATGAAAAAGAGTTGGCACTTCGTATAGAAAAAGGTGACGAAGAAGCGAAGCGACGACTAGCTGAAGCAAACCTCCGGCTCGTGGTCAGTATTGCAAAGCGTTATGTTGGACGTGGTATGCTATTTCTTGATCTTATTCAGGAAGGCAATATGGGATTAATTAAGGCTGTTGAAAAATTTGATTATCAAAAAGGCTTTAAGTTCAGTACCTATGCTACCTGGTGGATACGTCAAGCTATCACTAGAGCAATTGCTGACCAAGCTAGGACTATTCGTATTCCTGTTCATATGGTTGAAACCATTAATAAACTTATCCGTGTCCAAAGACAATTACTTCAGGACCTAGGTCGCGAACCTACACCAGAAGAAATTGGCGAAGATATGGACTTAACACCAGATAAAGTTAGAGAAATATTAAAGATTGCTCAAGAGCCTGTCTCCCTTGAAACGCCTATTGGCGAAGAGGATGATTCGCACTTAGGTGATTTCATTGAAGACCAAGATGCTACATCACCCTCAGAGCATGCTGCCTATGAATTATTAAAGGAGCAGCTAGAAGATGTCCTTGATACATTAACGGATCGTGAAGAAAACGTCCTTCGTTTACGCTTTGGGTTAGATGACGGCCGCACACGCACTCTAGAAGAGGTAGGAAAGGTTTTCGGTGTTACCCGTGAACGTATCCGCCAAATTGAAGCAAAGGCGTTGCGTAAATTAAGACATCCTAGCCGCAGTAAGCGTCTAAAAGACTTTTTAGAATAAATAACTAAATAATATTAAGTAGTTTACTTCTAACTAAGAGGTAAACTATTTTTTTGAGTTTTGGAAATGAAAGCACTTTCCTCATTTGTATTTATTTTACTGAATTGTTTTACACTTTGCAAATAGGTAAAAGTAAACATTTTGATTTTAATCACAATTCATTTTTGTAAGAAAGGGTATTCCTTTGCTCATTCCCCGAGAAGTTGGATGTTGATAGTCGGAAATTCATATTCAAAAATAACTAAAATTAATTAAAAGATTTTTTATTTTATGAGTATTAACTGCACAATTGTACGATTATTTGGTTGTTAAAAGGAATAAAAGGGAAGAATAAACAGGCTGACATTTCCTATGGAATTCAGCATGTTTCGTTTTTTTTATAAATATTATCGTGACAAAGTAAGTTTAGGGCTTTTCCTTCTTAAGTTTTTAAAGTAAAATAGTAGTTGTTTGTAGAAGACTATTTATTTACAGCTATACGTACATAAGGGAGGTTATATGATGAATCGAAATCCGGTAATTCCTTACATCCTAATCTTTGTATTTGGAATCGGACTAATGTTCTTATTGTCTTTCAAAGGCCTCGGGGATATGGATGAGCTTGCCAAGGAAAAAGAAGGCGGAGCTGAAACAGAACAGGTTGTAAGAGCACCTGAAGACATTTACACAGGTTCTTGTGTCAGCTGTCACGGTGACGCGTACCAAGGGGGAATGGGGCCTGCTTTAACCGGTGTTGGTGACAGGTATTCCCAAGACGAGATTAAGGATATTGTAGTTAATGGTAAAGGAAATATGCCAGCCGGTATGGTTAAACCAGAGGAAGCCGATGCTATGGCTGAATGGTTAGCAAATATTAAATAATGTTACAATGAAAAGGTCCTTTGCTAATGTAAAGGACTTTTTTTATACTGTAAGTAATACATAAAGAGTGGTGAATGATTTGAATACAGATAAATTATCCGTACGGTTAGAAACGGTAGCAAAACATGTTCCAAAGGATTCAAAGTTAGCAGATATAGGTTCTGATCATGCATATTTACCAAGTTATCTTGTTAAGAACGGTGTGATAACCTTTGGGATTGCTGGTGAGGTTGCAAAAGGCCCATTTCAGTCTGCTGAAAAAAATGTAAGGGCAGAAGGACTTACTGACATGATTTCAGTGAGAATGGGTGATGGTTTGGAGGTAATTCAGCCAGGAGATGTGGATTGTATTACCATTGCCGGAATGGGCGGCAGTCTTATTGCCAATATTTTAGAAAATGGTAAAGAAAAGCTTTCTGCAGTTAAGCGGCTTGTCCTGCAGCCTAATCTGAATGCAATTGCCATTCGAAAGTGGTTAATCGATAACAATTGGGAACTGATTGCTGAAGAAATCATTGAAGAGGATAGCAAAATATACGAGATTTTAGTTGCTGAAAGGGGAGACCCCTTAAAGCCATATCGTGATATTAATTTAGAAACTGGCCTTTTAGTCGGACCTTTTCTGCTTTTGAGAAAAGAAAGTGCGTTTAGAAAGAAATGGAGTTTAGAAAAAAAGAACTGGAAGCGGATTTATGAACAGCTTGAAAGTGCTGCACCTTCTGCAGAAACAGAAGAGAAAAAAGGAGAGGTCTTAGAAAAAATCACTCTAGTGAAGGGGGTATTGGGCAATGAAGAAAGCGAATGGACATGAAATCATTCAACTATTTGAACAGTTTTCTCCTAAGGGTCTTGCGATGGAAGATGATAAGATAGGTTTGCAAATTGGCCGGTTGAATCAGAAAATAGATAAAGTCATGATTGCTCTTGATGTCCTAGAAGAGGTGATTGATGAAGCCATTGAAAGGAATGTACAGCTAATCATCGCCCATCATCCGCCAATTTTTCGCCCTCTAAAGAATGTCCTAACAGACACTGTACAGGGAAGAATGATTGAAAAACTATTAAAGCATGATATAGCGGTTTATGCAGCTCATACTAATCTTGATGTGGCTAAAGGCGGGGTAAATGACCTCCTAGCGAACGCACTGGGATTGGAAGCCCCTGAAGTCCTAGTACCTACATACGAAACGAAACTTAAGAAACTAGTTGTCTACACACCGGCAAGTCACGCAGAGGAAATTAGGAAGGTCCTTGGGGATACTGGTGCTGGCTATATCGGTAATTACAGCCACTGTTCCTTTTCAGCTGATGGAACTGGGAGGTTTTTACCAGGGGAAAATACGGACCCGCATATTGGCCAGCAAGGTCGTTTAGAATCGGTGGATGAAGTAAGAATTGAGACGGTTGTACCTGAGCATCTGTTAAAAAGGGCAGTTACAGCTATAGTAAAAGCTCATCCATATGAAGAAGTTGCTTATGATATTTATCCTGTTGAAAATAAAGGAGAAGTTCTTGGGCTTGGCAGAATCGGCAAAGTCAAAGAAATGACACTCGGAGAATTTGCTGAGAGGGTAAAAGAAGCATTGGAAGTTGATAAGGTTAGGGTAGTTGGTGATTTATCATCACGTGTCAAGAAAGTGGCTGTATTAGGCGGAGATGGCAATAAGTATTTCATGAGCGCAAAGTTTAGGGGTGCAGATGTCTATATTACAGGGGATATTTATTATCATACTGCACATGATGCGATGATGCAGGGATTAAACATGATAGATCCTGGTCATAATGTCGAAAAAATTATGAAAAAGGGACTTACGGCAACACTTTCAAAAATGTGTAAGGAATCTGGCTATGAAGTTGAAATTTTCCCTTCAAATGTGAACACGGATCCGTTTCAATTTGTATAGAAAAGTGGAAGCCCCTAGGTGCTGTAGCTAGACAAGAAAAACCGGTCGAATGTGATGCGACCGGTTATTTTTTTACTTTAGGTAATATTTTATTTAATGGAACATTTCTCTGACGTTCCCAAGTTGCTTCGTTTTTGGGATCAAATTGCTCTAAGAAGGTTATGACTTCCTTGGTGATTGGTGTAGGAGTCGAAGCGCCAGATGTTACGGCGACGTTCTTCGCATCCTTAATCCACTCAATATCTAACTCAGAGATATCAGCAATTCGATAAGCCTTTGTACCAGCAATTTCTTCCGAGACTTGCGCGAGTCGATTGGAGTTATTACTCATCGGGTCTCCAACCACAATCGTTACATCAGCCTCAGTGGCTTGACCAGCAACTGCTTCCTGACGCACTTGTGTGGCGTTGCATATTTCATTATAAGCCTGTGCATGCGGATATTTCTCCTGAACCTTTTTCATGGTATCAGTAACATCCCATTGGCTCATGGTGGTTTGATTGGTAACAATCAGTTTATCACTATGAATGTTTAAGGCTTCTACATCGCTTGGTGTTTCGACAAGGTGTACGAGATCAATAGCTACACCAACAGCACCTTCAGGCTCAGGATGTCCTTTTTTACCAATATAAATGACTTGGTAGCCTTGCTTTGTCTTCTCTTTTATCAAATCATGCGTTCTTGTTACATCTGGACATGTAGCATCAATCGTAACAAGTCCCTTCTTTTTTGCTAGCTCTCTTACTTCAGGGGATATACCGTGAGCTGTAAAAATAACAGTTCCTGTATCTACCTTATCTAGAATGTCTTTGCGATTTTTTCCGTCGAGTGTAATAATGCCTTCTTCTGCAAAAGCATCCGTTACGTGTTTATTGTGAACGATCATCCCTAAAATGTAGATAGGACGTGGTAATGATTTATCTAGTGAAGCATTTCTTGCAATTACCATTGCGTCAACGACACCATAACAGTATCCGCGCGGTGAAATCTTAATGATTTGCATATTATAAAGTCCTCCTAAAGAACATTGACTTTGAATCTATGTATTTATTATATAAAACTAATAGAAATAATACAAAGATACATTTTTCCTGTGAAATTTCTGTAAATATTTCTTGTGAAAATAACAGAAAAATAAAAAGATGCTGATTTTCAGCATCCATTTGTTTAAATGTATAGTTTAGGGATAGATGGCCCATCTGGTCGTTTTTCTTCAACTCTTTCAGATTGAACAACCCTTTTCTTTTTAGGTCTTTTCTTGGGTTCTGCAGGGGGTGAAGCAGACTCCTCTGCGAGTATATGGGTATCTGGCGTGTTTTCTTCACTTTGTTCCTCCGTTGGTAAATCTTTAAAACCCTTATACAATTTCCACATCATAGGGATGTTCTTGACTAATGGTCCATATTGCTGAATCATGGGTGTTATGGATTGAACGGAATTCAAAACCTGTTGGGTGTTGTTAAGAAATCCAGTCAGACTGTTCGGATTACTTAGTGTTTGAAGTAATGAACCAACTCCTCCTCCGCTGGAAGCAGCTCGACCGGCTGTCTGCGCACCCCCAAGGCCAGCACGTTGATTACCTTGCTTTTTCCCGCCAAGAATTTTCGAAAGTAAGCCGCCGCCACTTCTTCTTCCTTGCCCTCTTCCCATCATAGTGCTGCCACTGTTGCTATTCTTCTGAAACCCCATCATCTGTCCACTGCCGCCATAAGGATTCATCATGTGCTGTTGACCTCCATATGGTCCTCTTCCCATCATGTTTGGACCCATATGCCCGTACATAGGATATCTCGGTCTAGGCTGCTGCATACGTAAGTCCTCCTCTCAAAAAAGCCTTATAATTTAAGGTATGCAATTACCTAAATTTGGTTTAGGAATAAACACTAGGATAAACAATAAATTTTCATGATTAAAAGTGGCCCAAAAGTAAAAGATGATAATAACTGGTTATTTAGATGAATCTTTACTATAATGATATGATGGAAATAAAAGTGGAAGCTCTTGCTAAAGTAAGGAAACTACTCCATAAACGGTAGATATTAATATATAAGGAGCAATAACATGAAAGAAAATCGTTTTGAACGTTTTAATTTTCAACCTTTTATTATAGAAGCAATTAAGGAACAAGGTTTTCATGAACCAACTGAAATTCAGGAACGAATGATACCACTGGTTTTGAAAAATGAAAGTGCCATCGGTCAATCACAAACTGGAACAGGTAAAACACTTGCCTTTGTATTGCCAATTCTAGAAAGAATAAATACTGAGCGGCAAGAGGTACAGGCTGTCATCACAGCACCAACAAGAGAGCTTGCTTCACAAATCTATCATCAAATTTTAAAGGTGACAGAGCATTGCAGTCCTGACAAAGCCATCATGACTAGATGCTACATTGGCGGTACAGACAAACAAAGAACCATTGATAAACTAAAAGTACAGCCCCATATTGTAGTAGGAACTCCAGGCAGAATTAAAGATCTGATGATTGAACAAGCACTATTTGTCCATACTTCAGAAGTTCTTGTTGTTGATGAAGCAGATATGATGCTAGATATGGGCTTTATCGAGGATCTAGATCAGGTAGCTGCAAAAATGCCTGAGAAATTACAAATGCTTGTATTTTCGGCAACAATTCCCGAAAAACTTAAACCGTTTCTCAAAAAATACATGGAAAACCCGAAATCCATTCAAATTGATGCCAAGAGAAAAAGTGCTGAGAATTTAACACACTATCTATTGCCTTCTAGGCACAGAAATAAAAAACAGCTTGTTCACGATGCTCTTATTCAATACAATCCATATTTAGCGATTGTTTTTACCAATACAAAAAAGATGGCTGAAGAGGTTGCCAACTTTTTGATTAATAAAGGGCTAAAGGTTGCGCGTGTCCATGGAGATCTTAACCCCCGTGAACGAAAAAAAATGATGAAACAAATTCAAGATTTAGAGTACCAATATATCGTTGCGACAGACCTAGCTTCAAGAGGAATTGATATTGAAGGAATCAGTCATATTATCAATTATGAATTACCTACAGATTTGGACTTTTATATCCACCGAGTAGGAAGGACTGCAAGAGCCGGAAACTCGGGAATTGCCCTCACCATTTATGATATCTCCGATGAAGATGCATTAAACCGCATTGAAAAGATGGGGATTCAGTTTAAATACGTCGATCTTAAAAAAGAAGAATTTGTTGAATTAGAAGATCGCAATAAAAGAAAAACAAGGGTAAGAAAAGAGGATGAAGCAGATAAGACTGCTAAGTCAATGGTCAAGAAACCTCAAAAAGTTAAACCGGGCTATAAAAAGAAAATGCAGTGGGAAATGGACAAAATAAAAAAACGTCAACGAAGAATAAAGAAGAAGTAAGATTTTGAAGGGAGAGAGAAGGTTTTGTTGAAAATAGGATCACATGTCTCAATGAGCGGTAAAAAAATGCTGCTGGCAGCGAGCGAGGAAGCCGTTTCATATGGTGCGAATACATTCATGGTCTATACGGGAGCACCGCAAAACACTAGAAGGAAAAAAATTGAGGATTTGAATATTGAAGCAGGAAGAAGGCATATGGAGGAGAACGGGATCTCTGAAATTGTTGTCCATGCACCATACATCATCAATATCGGTAATACCACGAATCCAGATACGTTTGAATTAGGTGTAAGATTCCTCCGTACAGAAATTGAAAGAACAGAGGCAATTGGCGCTAAACAAATTGTGCTGCATCCAGGTGCACATGTTGGTGCAGGTACGGAAGCGGGAATAAAAAAGATTATTGAAGGATTGAATGAAGTATTAACGGGAAAAGAGCAGCTGCAAATTGCTTTAGAGACAATGGCAGGCAAAGGCTCTGAATGTGGGAAGTCATTTGAGGAATTAGCGATGATTATCGATGGTGTAAACTATAGTGACAAGCTTTCTGTTTGTTTTGATACCTGTCATACCCATGATGCGGGATATAACATTGTCGAAGACTTTGATGGTGTATTAAATGAATTTGATAAAATTGTCGGCTTAGATAAATTAAAGGTTCTTCATATCAATGATAGTAAAAATGCAGTTGGTATGAGAAAAGACCGTCACGAAAATATCGGCTTTGGTCATATCGGCTTTGATGCTATCAATTATATCGTCCACCATCCACAACTGACAGATGTACCTAAGATTCTAGAGACACCATATGTCGGTGAAGATAAAGATAATAAAAAGCCTCCGTATTTATTTGAAATTGAAATGCTGAGAGAGAAGAAGTTTAACGAAAATCTTTTGGACAAAATCTTGCAATCATAAGATAAAGCTGTGCTCATAAGGGCACAGCTTTATTGTTTTTTATTTTGTGAATTGAACAAATAGCTTATTTACTTCTCTTGCTACTTCAGGGCCAGCTATTTTTGCAATTTCTTTAATTAGTGATGCTCGTTCGCGGGCATCAAAAATATTTACATTTTTACCTCTTAAGTATTGAGCAACCTTATTTGCTTGCTGCCTATTCACTCGGATATTAAATTGTTGCGCATACTTGAATAGTTCGTCACCAGTAATGGTATTAATCTTATGATTAATGACGCTCTCAAAAATCTTCACACTCATCACTCCTTCATCTACTGTATGAAAGGTGAAAATAGAGTGTTACAAAATGACTAACATCGACTTTTTAATACTTCGTGTAAAGGTAAATGCTTTACAATAGGAAGTTCCTATTGTATACTACTTTAAGTTAAATCGGAATGATTCTTAAAATTAAGGTGAGAAACCATGAAATCACATTCAATTATTGAAATAAAACAAGTTTCCTATCGCTATGAAAAGGATACAGTTCTTGAAAATATTAACCTCGCCATACCAAATGGCTCATTTTTGGCAATTGTTGGTCCAAATGGCTCAGGAAAATCAACATTATTAAAGTTAATCTTGGGACTATTAAAGCCGCAAAAAGGAGAAATTCACTTATTTGGTCAGGAAATGAGTAAATTTAAAGATTGGCAGCAAATCGGATATGTATCTCAAAAAGCGAATTCCTTTAATACAGGTTTTCCAGCCACAGTTTTTGAAGTTGTTTCCAGTGGACTAACTAAGAAACTGGGATTATTTCGCTTTTTTAAGAAGGAAGATTCCCAAAAAGTATATGATGCTTTGGAATCTGTGGGAATGAGAAAGTTTAGTAATCGAAATATCGGAGAGCTTTCAGGAGGGCAGCAGCAAAGAGTATTCATTGCCCGTGCCCTTGTAAGTGAGCCTAGGCTATTGATTTTAGATGAACCAACCGTCGGGGTTGATGCGGAAAATGTGAATGCATTTTATCAAATGCTTGCTGATCTAAATAAAAAGCGGGGAATTACACTTCTATTAGTTACACATGATGTTGGAACTATTTCAGATAAAGTTACCCATGTAGCTTGTCTGAATAAGCACTTGCATTTCCATGGAGATACACGCGAATTTGAAAAGCACCAAAGTGAGGGGATGTCTGAATTGTATGGTACGGATGTCCAGCTAATATCCCATCAACATGACCACGGAGGCGTTTTTAAATGATTCAAGGAATTTTTCAATATGAATTTTTACAAAATGCCTTTCTAACAGGGATCTTAATTGGTTTTCTTGCACCATTATTAGGTGTATTTATTGTTGTAAGGAGGCTTTCCTTAATTGCCGATGCCCTAAGTCATGTAACCTTAGCGGGAATTGCTGCCAGCCTTCTTCTTGAAAAATACTTTGCTGCGTTAAGCGGGTTAAATCCACTCTATTTAGGAATGGTCTTTTCAGTCGGAGGCTCGTTGTTCATTGAAAAACTACGAGGAGTATATAAGCATTACCAAGAGCTTGCTATCCCGATTATATTATCCGGCGGTATAGGTCTAGGGGTAATCTTTATTTCACTCGCGGATGGTTTTAATACGGACTTGTATAGTTATTTATTTGGAAGTGTATCTGCAGTCAGCCGTACAGATTTATGGGTAATTTTTATTATTAGTATCGGTGTCGTAATGACAATCGTTTTATTATATAAAGAGCTATTTTTATTATCTTTTGATGAAGAACACGCCAAAGCCTCAGGAATAGCAGCAAAAAGCATTCACTTTATTTTTATTATCATGGTCGCACTTGTGATTGCGGCATCGATGCGAATAGTAGGAATCATGCTTGTTTCTTCATTGATGACATTACCAGTTGCAGCAAGCATACGCATTGCTAAAGGCTTTAAACAAACCATTGTTTTGTCCATCATCTTTGGGGAAATATCTGTTCTTGGAGGGTTATTTGCCTCTTATTATTTAGACCTTGCTCCTGGTGGAACGATTGTCATGATAGCTGTGGCCATATTAGTGTTTACCATCATTTATAAAAAAGTAATGATTAATAATCATGTTTCACAAGGGGGGGCAGCAGGGTGAATGTTAATGAAGCCATTCAATTCTTAAAAGAAAACGGATTTAAACAAACAGGAAAAAGAGAGGATATGCTTCAACTATTTTCTGACAGTGATAAATACTTAACAGCAAAGGATGTCTTAGATGAGTTAAAGGAAGACTATCCAGGGTTAAGCTTTGATACGATTTATCGGAATCTTTCTCTTTTTGTTAAAATGGGAATTCTAGAAATGACGGAACTATCTGGCGAAAAGCATTTTCGCTTTTCCTGTTCACGCCACCAGCATCACCATCATTTCATCTGTATGGATTGCGGTAAGACAAAAGAAATTGAAACTTGTCCAATGAACAGCTTAAGTGAGGATTTAAAAGGGTATGATATTTCGGGGCATAAATTTGAAATTTACGGACGTTGTCCTGAGTGTCATTAAATAAAAACAAAACAGCATGGCAGTGGCCATGCTGTTTTTACTATTTTAGCCAATTTTTTACCCAAGTATTGGCCTCATACCAATTATTAACTCGAACAACACCCTTAGGAATAGGATCCTGATTATAAGGGGTATTAAACAATAGGACTGGAATATCACATTCTTCGTGAATCATGACAGCATTGTCGTGTTTATCTTCCAGGAATAGATCCACTTGATGGAGTTTAGCTGCTGCAACCTTATCGTGTGAACCAATTAATTCTATATGGTTATAAGACAAGCCTTTTTTGTTAAACCATTTCTTTGTATTTTCCAATAGGTGTGAGCCCCTTGCACTTATGAAGAATAATTCATGTTCTTTTTTCCACATGTTAAGTATAGTTTCTGCACCCTCTGCAAGTGGAGATTCCTCATAAATTACCGGTTCGTTTTCAACAAACCACTTTGAAAATTTTTCCTGTGAAACATTTACAACTTTATTCAAATCATATTCCTTAACATCAGCGAGTGTTAGGTTTAGCCCGAATCCCTCATTAATAAAGGGAACAAGCGCAGATGGACATGTAACTGTTCCATCAATATCAATTCCAAATCTTTTCCTCATATGTTGTCACCTTCAATTGCCAAGTTTTTAACTTTATTTTACCATATTAAAATGACGAAAGTTACAAACAATAATAAATGCTCCTATTACTGAAAGTGAGGGATTCGGATGGAAGATAAAAAAGACACGAAAATACGTGGGTATCTCCCAAGTCCAAACACTGATGTAGATAGTCCAGATTACCCTTCTGATTATAGAGAGGAAACAGCAGCTGAAATCGCAGCTCCTGTTCCAATCGCTCGCCCTGCATTCCAGGAAAGATCAAAATCCGGTGAAGGAACTGGGGCAAGAGAGGGAACAGGCATGGGATGGGCTGCTTTAGTTCTATCCATACTATCACTGTTTGTCATGCCGATTCTTTTTGGTGCAGCAGGTATTGTATTAGGGTTCATTGCCAGACGTCGAGGAGCAGTGAGTCTGGGAGCGTGGGCAATCGGGATAGGTGCCATATCAATTATTGTTGGTATCTTTATCCTCCCGTTCTTTTAAATGGTAACCTGTAAATATAGGGGCAAAAAAAGAAACCCGGCAGCTTTTGCCGGGTTTCTTCAAGCTCGTTTTTTTAGTTTGTAACCTCAGCCTCTTCAGCTGCTTTTTTCTGGAAATACTCTTCTGCAATTTGATCGATTTCTTTCTTTAATTCATCGACCAATTGAGCTTCTGGTACTTTACGGACAATCTCACCTTTACGGAAGAGTAAGCCTTCACCACGTGCACCGGCAATCCCAATGTCGGCTTCTCTTGCCTCACCAGGACCGTTTACAGCGCAACCCAAAACAGCCACTTTAATTGGCGCTTTTATTGTCGAGATATACTCTTCGACTTCATTTGCAATACTGATTAAATCGATTTCAATTCTTCCACAGGTTGGGCACGAGATTAACGTTGCAGCATTGGAAGAAAGGCCAAATACTTTTAAAAGCTCTCTGGCTACTTTGACTTCTTCAACAGGATCGGCACTTAAAGAAATGCGGAGAGTATTCCCGATTCCTTTGCTAATAATTGCTCCCAATCCTGCAGCACTTTTAACAGTACCTGCAAAAAGAGTTCCTGACTCAGTAATACCTAAGTGTAAAGGATAATCAAATGCCTTGGAAGCTTTTTCGTATGCTTCGATTGCAAGATTTACATCGGATGCTTTCATGGAAACGATGATATCATGGAAATCTAAGTCTTCAAGGATTTTGATATGATGTAGGGCACTCTCAACCATTCCATCGGCGGTTGGATACCCGTATTTTTCGAGTATTCTTTTTTCAAGTGATCCAGCATTTACACCAATTCGAATCGGTATCCCACGTTCCTTTGCAGCCTTAACAACAGCTTCAACTTTCTCACGCTTACCAATGTTTCCTGGATTAATCCGGATTTTATCAGCGCCGCCTTCAATAGCCTTAAGCGCCAATTTATAATCAAAATGGATATCGACAACTAACGGGATATTAATTCTTTTTTTAATTTCAGGAATGGCATTAGCTGCTCGTTCGTCGGGACACGCTACCCGAACAATTTGACAGCCTGCCTCTTCAAGACGTTTTATTTCAGCAACAGTAGCTTCAACATCATGTGTTTTAGTAGTTGTCATGCTCTGTATAAATAATTCGTTACTGCCGCCAATGGTTAAATTGCCAACTGTTATTGGACGGGTCTTTGTACGATGAATAATTTCACTCAAGGGAAATTCGCTCCTTCAAATTGGATTCGAATAATAGTTTAGTTTTAACACGCACCTATTATTTTATCAGTCCTTTACTAATCTTGACAAGACTGACGCCTTGGTTTTCCTATTTTGAGTAATCAGGAAATTGATAGGAGGCACCAATTTGGATTTTCTCCGGAGATTGACCTGGGTTTAGGCTTTTGAAATCCCCAATTAATTCGTCAATTGAAACGGGTAAAGGCTTATTAATATGACCTTCGACAATGGATATGAGTGTTTCACCAGGTTCAACTTCGGCCTCAAATGCGGCAATCGTATTTTCAGGAACAGCCATTGTCGCTATTGCTTGTTCAGGTGCTTGGGATTCCTCCTTAGGTAGAGTACCGGCTGTTAAATCAATATATATAACATAAATGGTTAGAAGTCCAAATAGAAAAAGGAAAATTCTTTTCATGAGACATGCCTCCAAAATGGAATGTTTGTACATTCCTATGCTTGTCCAATACGATATAGAACGAAAAAACGCATCCAAGGGATGCGTTAGTTCTCGATAGTTGCTTTTTCTTTTGGTATTTCTTTAATTGCTAAGTATAAGATGATTATTTCAACAAACCAATTGATCATGAAGCTATTTGGTACAGGTGTATTAATAGCACTCATAATGGTAAAGAATACCGTTGGCAGTGTTACACTGTAAGCGGCCATTCTCCATAGGTGGCGATAACTAATACTTCTGCCAGCCAGATTTTTTAATGCTAAGCCGAATAAAGCCAGTATGGACACTTCAATGAAATTTATCGCACTTGAAAAGAGGAAGATAAGAGAAGCAATGACTGGAATAATAATTCCTTTCATTCCATCTACTGTATCGACTAAGTCAATAAAATCATCTTTCGTAAGTGTTAAGCCTTCAAGCATGGAGTACGAATAGGTATCGATTCTTCCTCCTGCTGATACTGCAATTTCATTCTTAAGTAAAGCGAAGGCATTCTCTTCATCTTCCACATCATCGGTTGAAATAACTCCCGTTGGATCGAAAATAATGGAAAATTCTCCTTTTTCAATGGTAATAGGTTCATCTGTATCTGCAGATAAACTCCCATTGTCTATAGTAAAGGAGGGGAGTTCATCATTCATTACGGATTTTGTCCCTTCAATTCCAGCAGTAAGCATTGTACCTATGTAATAAATAGAAGGCAATATGGAGAGTAATGTGAGAAGAAATACATATAAAATTGTTTTTCCAATTCCCTGAAAGCGAAAAGAGGCAATGTCCTTTGGTGAATGAGTACTTTTATAAAATTGTTTGAAAATATTCATAACTTACCACCCTAATAAAGATTCACCATTCTATTGTAGCTTTAGGAACTGATATTAACAAGAATGATGAATTATGAAACCAATTAGGGAATGAATTCGTATATTTCTTAAAATAAATTTTCTAAAGGAATGAACATTATTGGAAATAGTCTATTGGTCAGTTATCGTCATTCTATTTATCATTGGGTTTGTTGGACTCATTTACCCCATCATCCCTAGTGTGTTGTTCTTATTAGCTGGATATATATTGTATGGTGTCTTTTTTTCCTTTGAGCCTTTTGGCTGGTTCTTTTGGTTGATTCAAAGTTTTTTTATCATTCTTTTGTTTATAGCGGATTATATCGCCAATATGATTGGAATTCAAAAATATGGCGGTTCGAAGGCTGGGGTCTGGGGAAGTACGATAGGTCTAATACTTGGTCCATTTGTCATCCCGTTCTTGGGAATACTGCTTGGTCCATTTATTGGAGCGGTGGGAGCAGAACTGTTAGTAAATAAAAGGGATTTCAAAAATAGTTTGAAGATTGGCTTTGGATCTGTTGTCGGATTTATCAGCAGCGTCATTACAAAAACAATCATTCAAATCCTCATGATTGTATATTTCTTCTTAGTAGTACTTTAGTCAAAAAAACTCCTGCTCATGATTGGAGCAGGAGTTTTTTTAATTTACTCCACAAATTTCATATGGGCAGTTTTGACAGTCTACTTCTTGTTTTAAATATCTAAGATTTTTTATTGTGAATTTTTGCTGATCATAGGATAGCACATCTTTTTCCCGCAATTCTTTTAATGCACGTTGAATAACTTCTCTTGTTCCAAAGGTTAGGTTGGCAAGCTCTTGGTGGGTTAATGGCATATCAATGAGAATTCCATCGTCTGACTTTACCCCGTAGGTATTACAAAGACGGATAAGGATGGAGTATAAACCTCCCTTTTTTCCATTCATAATCAGGTCCTGGCATTTCATTTGAGCCTTTAGGTAGCTTGTGCTTAACCATGCCACAAAAGCATTCATCGCATCAGGGTCATTCATGATAAATTCTTCAAAATGGTCTTTTTTTATAGCAATTATTTCACAATCAGAAAGGGTCTTTGCATAAAACTGATAATGTGGAGTATCTTTAAATATTTGATATTCCACTATTAATTCTCTGCTATTTACTATTTTTAAAATAAAGTCTTTGCCGCGCATGTGAACCCTCCCTAGTGAAACGCTTCCACTAAGCAGTAGATATACATATTCAACAGCATCCTTCTCCTGAAAAAGTACAGTATCCGCTTTTACCTTTTGTATTTGTTCTGCTTTTCGAAAGAATCGATCTAACAAACTATATATAGAAAAACTGCTTTTAAGCATATTTCCCACTCCTTTTATCCCTACAATTTGATTAAATCATGTATTTACAACCTATCACCGGTTGAAACATGACAATTTATCGAAAACTTTGTAATTATAACTGTTTTCATTCCTAAAAAATTAATGTATAAAATTTTACCGGGAAGGAGATTGTATATTTGTTAGGAACAAAGCATTTTATTTGAAACAATAGACTATCTCTGATAATCTTAAGCTACAAAGCTTTAGGAATATTCTAATATCGTTTTGATTTTAGACACAACTAAAGCTGGAAAAATACTTTTTATACATAGGAGGAAATAACAATGGCATTTGAATTACCACAATTACCTTATGCGTATGACGCACTTGAGCCTCACATCGACAAAGAAACAATGAATATCCATCACACTAAACATCACAACACCTATGTGACAAATTTAAATAATGCACTACAAGGTAATGAGGAATTATTATCTAAATCTGTTGAAGAGGTAGTTGCAAACCTTGATGCGGTTCCTGAGCCCGTTCGTATAGCAGTGCGTAATAATGGCGGAGGTCATGCGAACCATGCACTTTTCTGGCAAATCCTTTCTCCAAATGGAGGCGGCGCGCCAACTGGTGAACTAGCAGACGCAATCAATAATAAATTTGGCAGCTTGGAAAGCTTTAAAGAGGAATTCGCGAAAGCGGCTACAACTCGTTTTGGCTCTGGCTGGGCTTGGTTATCTGTAAGCAATGGAGAACTAGAAGTGTCTAGCACACCTAACCAAGACTCTCCTCTAATGGAAGGTAAGACACCTATCTTAGGTCTTGATGTTTGGGAGCATGCTTATTACTTAAACTACCAAAACCGCCGTCCTGATTACATCTCTTCTTTCTGGAATGTTGTAAACTGGGATGAAGTTTCAAAGCGTTACAGCGCTGCGAAATAATAAAAAAGTATTAAGGGAGACAGCTGATTTCAGCTGTCTTTTTGTTTTTTTCGTATAAAGGCCCCCTGCTTGTTAAAGACTAACCCTTATCACAAAGGGGAGTTTTTATGGCGAAAAAATTTAAGTTGTTAGGTGACGTACAATTAACAAAAGATTTATCCTTATTGTTATTCATCGGTGGCACGTATTCTTTAAGTGTTGCACTATCAAATACTTTTGTGAATATTTATTTATGGAAACAAACAGGAGAATATTCTGACCTAGCACTTTATAACCTTTCGATTGTCATTTTACAGCCTTTAACCTTTATCTTAGCTGGCAGATGGGCAAAGAAAATTGATCGCGTTAAAGTGTTAAGAGTGGGAGTTAGTTTTTTAGCGCTTTTTTACTTAATGGTTTTAATAACTGGCAAAAATGCTTCAACATATTTATTACTGTTAGGAAGTCTCCTTGGAATTGGATATGGGTTTTATTGGCTTGCTTACAATGTTTTAACTTTTGAAATAACCGAGCCTGAAACGAGAGATTTTTTTAATGGCTTTTTAGGAATCTTATCCTCGACTGGCGGGATGATTGGACCGATTGCTGCAGGCTTTATTATTACACGATTTGAAAAATTTACAGGGTATACCATTGTATTTGGAATTTCCTTATCGCTATTTGCACTTGCTGTGTTCTTGAGCTTTTCGTTAAAGCCGCGACCTGCCAATGGAAAGTATTGTTTTAAACGAATTCTGGATGAAAGAAAGAAAAATGAAAATTGGCGGCTTATCACCAATGCTAATTTTTTTCAAGGACTTAGAGAAGGAACGTTTTTATTTATTATCTCCGTATTCGTCTATATTTCTACCGGAAGTGAGCTGGCTCTAGGGACGTTTGGACTTATTAATTCCGGAATTTCCTTCATAGCCTATTATGCTGCATCCCGGTTAATTAAGAAGAACAAGCGGAAAAAGGCTATTCTAGTTGGTGGTATTATTCTTTATTTAGCTGTTTTGTTAATTGTCTGGGATATTAATTATGTAAAACTATTAATTTATGCGGCCATGATTGCGGTTGCTTATCCTCTTTTGCTTGTCCCTTATATGTCAACTACATATGATATTATTGGAAGTGCTTGGAAAGCTGCAGAAATGAGAATAGAGTATATTGTTGTTCGGGAGATTTTTATTAATTTGGGGAGAATTGTTTCGATTTTGTCTTTCTTAGCAGCCGTTACTTGGTTTGACGCTGAAAAAAGCATTCCAATCCTCCTTTTATTTATTGGGGCAGGACATTCGTTGATATATTTGTTTGTAAGAAAAGTCCAAATACCCACAGTGTAATGCGATGAGTAATCCTTATTACTCATCGTATTTTTTTAATTTATAAGGGTTTAGCAATTGTTTGTTGAATGTTGTCAATTGGTAAGTGTTTTTCGTAGTAAATAGGGTGATTTTCCGCTAAAATAAGGCTTATAATGTCGAGATGGCAAGGAAGTGGAGAACTTGAATATTAAAAAGAAGAAGAAGCAGCATGTTACTTTTCGCTTGAACATGCTTTTCTTTGTTGTATTTATGCTGTTTTCTGTTCTGATTCTACGTTTAGGTTTAGTACAAATCGTTTATGGGGAAGATTTTAAACGTGAAATCGAGCGAACAGAAGATATAACCGTAAATAACCCAGTGCCTCGGGGGAAAATGTTTGACCGTAACGGGAAAATTATTGTTGATAATACCCCGTTAAACGCCATTACTTACACAAAATTTCAGGATTCAAGCCAAGAGGATATGCTTGAAACCGCTGAACGTTTGGCACAGCTGATTGATAAAGATACCTCTAAAATTCGGGATCGTGATAAAAAGGATTTCTGGTTGTTAAAGAATCCTGAGAAAGCAAAAGAAAAAATTACTGAAAAAGAATGGGACTTATACGACCAAGACGAATTAGATGATAAAGAACTATATAACCTTCAGCTAAAAAGAATTACTAAAGAAGACCTTAAAAGTTTATCTCAACAAGACTTAGAAACCCTAGCCATTTTTAGGGAATTTAATAGTGGTTATGCTTTAACCCAACAAATAGTAAAAAATGAAAATGTAACGCCTGAAGAATTTGCAGTTGTCAGTGAAAATTTAGAAGAGCTGCCTGGTGTTGATACTACTACGGATTGGGAACGATATTATGCATTTGGGAACACATTAAAAACTGTACTCGGAAATGTAACATCTTCTGGTGAAGGTTTACCGAAGGACAAACTAGAGGAATATCTTGCTCGGGATTATAGTCGAAATGATCGGGTTGGTAAAAGCTATATTGAGCTGCAATATGAAGATGTTTTACATGGTCAAAAAGGTAAAGTTAAAAATGTCACTGATAAAGGTGGGAAAATCCTATCTACTGAAGAGGTTTCTGAAGGGCAGCGTGGAAAAGATCTAGTTCTGACGATTGATATGAATCTTCAACTAGAAATAGAAAAGATTATTGAAGAGGAACTTTGGAATGCAAAGCAAAATTCTAAATCGGCTCTTTTAGACCGTGCCTTTGTTGTTCTTATGAATCCACATACCGGTGAAATATTAACAATGGCCGGAAAGCAAATTGCTAAAAATGATGAGACCAATAAACAAGAAATGCGTGACTTTGCACTTGGGAATATAACGACATCATATGCAGTTGGATCTGTTGTCAAAGGAGCGACGATTTTAACTGGATATAATACAGGGGCAATTCGTCCAGGTTCTATTCAGTATGATTCACCTTTAGTAATAAAAAATACACCACCTAAATCATCTTGGAAGAACTTTGGTTCTATTAATGACCTAAGAGCAATACAAGTGTCATCAAACGTTTATATGTGGAAGACTGTGATTGAGATGGCAGGTGGAACATACTCACCGAATAAGCCGCTTCCATTAGATTTAACTGCTTTTGACACGATGCGTCAATCTTTCAGTCAGTTTGGTCTTGGTACCAAAACCGGAATTGACCTTCCAAATGAGAGTACTGGATATGTTGGACCTTTGAAGCAGCCTGGATTATTACTTGACTTAGCAATTGGCCAGTATGATACCTATACGGTTATGCAATTAGCACAATATGTTTCAACCATTGCTAACGGCGGCTACCGTGTTCAGCCTCATATTGTAAAGGAAATTCGTGAACCTGTGCTTGAGAGTAACCAACTTGGTCCGATTATTCAAGAAATTGAACCCAATATATTAAATCGCATTGATGGTAAGGATGAATGGATTGATCGGGTACAGGAAGGCTTTAGAATGGTTATGCAAGTAGGGGATGGTACTGGTGTTAGTACCTTTAAGGGTGTGGAGTACAATCCTGCAGGTAAAACCGGAACGGCCCAAGCTTTTTATGATGGTCCTCAGCGAAAGAACTTTGGGAAAATACCTCCTGAAGTGATGAATCTTAGTCTTATAAGCTATGCACCGTTTGATAATCCAGAAGTTGCCATGGCTGTTTTAGTTCCATGGGCATATCAGGGAAACAGCGGTCCAGCTACAGCGAATATTATTGGCAAGAGGGTAATGGATACCTATTTTAATCTAAAGAAGCAGACTCCTGCGACGGAAAACCAAGATGCTACACAGAATGAAGAAGGAACAGAAGAAACTACGGATACACAACAAAATAACCAATAATACTTCTAAAACCTGTCTCAAAACTTGAGGCAGGTTTTTTTTATTACTTTTTTAAACAAGGAGTATACTATAAAAGCACAATTTTATTAATGATTTACAAAAGTCATACATTCATTTACAAAACCTTTACAATTCATTAAAACAAGCTTTACAGAAGGAGTTTATTATTAATCTTGTAAGGAAAACGAACAACGATTAAACAAACCATATTTCGTAGGGGGAATTAAGTAATGAAAAGCTTTAAGAAATTAGCACTAACAGCAATGATGACTGGTGTGCTAGCGATTACTGCAGCTTGTGGTGCACAAGGAACTGAAGGCAACAAAGAACAAGCTGGCGAAGAAGTAAAGCAACTTCAAGGTGAAATTAAAATAGACGGTTCATCTACAGTTTTCCCTATCATGGAAGCTGTGGTTGAAGAATATGGAATGATACAACCTAATGTTAAAGTTCCTGTTGGATCATCTGGAACTGGCGGTGGTTTTGAAGCTTTTATCGCAGGTGAAACTGAACTAAGCAATGCTTCTCGTCCAATTAAAGATGAAGAAAAAGCAGCTCTTGAAGAAAAAGGTATTGATTATACAGAATTCCAATTAGCATATGATGGACTTTCAGTTGTAGTAAATAAAGACAATGACTGGGTAGAAAGCTTAACAATCGAAGACTTACAGAAAATTTGGATTGAAGATGGAACCACTAAAAAATGGTCGGATATCAATCCTGATTGGCCAGCTGAAGAAATCAAATTATACTCTCCAGGAACAGATTCAGGAACTTTTGATTATTTCGATGAAGTAATTCTTGATGGAAAACCAATTGTTGAAAAAGCAACTCTTTCTGAAGATGACAATACACTAGTTCAAGGCGTTCAAGGTGATAAGAATGCAATTGGTTACTTTGGTTATGCTTACTATGCAGAAAACAAAGATACTTTGAAAATCGTTCCAATTGATGGCGGAGACGGTCCTGTTGAGCCAACGAATGAAACCATTGAATCTGGAGAATATTCTCCACTATCTCGTCCATTGTTCACTTATGTGAAAAACTCTGCTATTAAAGATCAAGAAGAAGTGTATGATTTCATGAAGTTTCTTTTAGAAAATGCTGCAACATTATCTGAAGATGTTGGATATGTACAATTACCTGAAGAAGAGTATACAAAGCAGTTAGAGACATTAGAAACTCTTAAGTAAAATCTAGAATAATTTTATAGGTGAGAAGCATAAAAATATGCTTCTCATCTTGTCATTGGAATGAAAGGGGTTTTCAATTTGACTACTCAAAACACAAATTCTTTCTCTGTTCAGAAAATGATTCAAGAGAAGAAAAAAAGGAAGAGTGCTGGAGGAATTACTGAAAAAATCATGCCATATATTTTATTCCTTGCAGCGGCCGTTTCTGTTTTGACCACAATTGGTATTGTTCTTACGCTCATTTTTGAGACATTTTTGTTTTTCGATGCAGTATCTATTAAGGAATTTTTTACCGCTAAAAAGTGGTATCCTTTTTCAGAAACTAATGGATCATTCGGTATTCTGCCTTTAGTAATGGGAACTATAAAGGTAACTGTAATTGCTGCTATAGTTGCTGTTCCTATAGGATTGGCTTCAGCCATTTATTTGAGTGAGTATGCATCAGAAACTGCTCGCAGAATTATTAAACCGATATTAGAAGTCTTAGCTGGAATCCCAACGATTGTTTATGGATTTTTTGCGCTAACCTTTGTTACTCCTATATTACGTGAAATAATTCCATCTCTTGAAATTTTTAATGCGTTGAGCCCCGGTATTGTGATTGGAATCATGATAACACCGATGATCGCTTCTCTCTCAGAGGATGCGATGACTTCGGTTCCTAATGCGATGCGTGAAGGTGCACTTGCACTAGGGTCGACTAAATTTGAAGTAGCCATTAAAGTCGTCCTGCCAGCTGCTGTCTCAGGAATTATTGCCTCTATCGTTTTAGGTATCTCACGAGCAATCGGCGAAACAATGATTGTAGCGGTTGCTGGTGGTTCAACACCGAATCTTGAGTGGAATTTGACAGGATCGATTCAAACGATGACTGCATATATTGTCCAAGTCAGCCAAGGTGATGCAGGTTATGGTACGACGATCTACTATAGCATTTATGCAGTTGGTATGACATTATTTGTATTTACGTTGGTGATGAATTTATTAGCTCAATACATCACCCGTCGTTTTAGGGAGGAATATTAATGAATTTAATTAATCACGAATCCGTTGTAAAGCGGATGAAATCAAGATTATCTAAAAATTCATTTTCAAAATGGACATTTTTTGCGTTAACCATGTTTGTGTTATTAATATTAGGAGTATTATTATATCGGATATTCTCTCAAGGACTTGGCTATTTAGATTTGCAATTTTTGCAAAGTCTTCCTTCAAGGAAACCTGAAAATGCAGGTGTTTATGCTGCTCTAATTGGAACCATTTGGCTTATGGCTGTTGTTGCACCTGTTTCATTATTGCTGGGTGTAGGTACTGCCATCTATCTCGAAGAATATGCAAAAGACAATGCGATAACAAATTTTATTAAAGTTAATATCTCCAATCTAGCTGGTGTCCCATCTATTGTTTTCGGATTACTCGGTTTAACAATATTCGTACGTGCATTTGCACTTGGGACAAGTGTCCTGGCCGCAGGACTTACCATGAGTCTACTTGTTTTACCAGTCATTATTGTAGCTTCACAAGAAGCTATTCGCGCAGTGCCTAATCAATTAAGAGAGGCTTCATTTGGAATAGGTGCTACTAAATGGCAGACTATTGTTCGAATTGTTCTTCCTGCTGCTATTCCAGGAATACTGACTGGCGGAATCTTGGCTCTTTCCCGTGCAATCGGTGAAACAGCACCGCTTGTTGTCCTTGGAATGCCTTTATTCCTTGCGTTTTTACCAAAAACATTTTTTGATAGTATGACCGTATTACCTTTACAAATTTACAATTGGACAGGTCGTCCTCAAGTTGAGTTTCATGCTTTAGCTGCAGCAGGTATTATTGTTTTACTTGTGATGTTAATTATCATGAATTCGATTGCTGTTTTAATTCGAAATAAATTCCAGAAAAGATATTAAGGCTAGGATAGGGAGGCAAACTACTATGGTAACAACAACAGCCACTGCAAAAATTATTAATCCACATGAAAAAAAAATTGTTTATAAAACAAGCGACTTAGATTTATGGTATGGCGATAATCAGGCGCTAAAGAAAATAAACCTAGATATTATGGAAAATGAAGTGACGGCTATTATCGGACCTTCAGGTTGTGGAAAATCAACGTATATTAAGACATTAAATCGTATGATTGAACTAGTTCCTGGCGTTAGAACTTCTGGTGAAATTCTTTATCGAGGGAAAAATATCCTCGATAAATCTTATCAAGTAGAAGAACTAAGAACAAAGGTCGGAATGGTGTTCCAAAAGCCAAATCCCTTTCCGAAATCAATTTATGAAAATGTGGCTTATGGACCAAAAATACACGGTATTCGCGATAAAAAAATCTTGGATCAAATTGTAGAAAAAAGCTTAAGAGGAGCGGCCATTTGGGATGAAGTAAAAGACCGTCTCAATCAGAATGCTTACGGGTTATCGGGGGGACAGCAACAGCGTCTTTGTATTGCCCGCTGTCTAGCGATTGAACCGGATGTTATTTTAATGGATGAGCCAACTTCTGCTCTAGATCCAATTTCAACATTAAAAGTAGAAGAACTTGTACAGGAGTTGAAGAAGGAATTCAGTATTATTATCGTTACTCATAACATGCAGCAGGCTGCACGTATATCTAAGAAAACTGCTTTCTTTTTGAATGGAGAAGTGATAGAATTTTCAGAAACTAATAAAATCTTCTCCACTCCAGAAGATAAGAGAACCGAAGACTATATTACAGGAAGATTTGGATGATGAGGTGATAGGATGAGTACAAGATCGAAATTTGATAGTAAATTAGTTGATTTAAAAGAAATGCTTTTAAAAATGGAAAGTTTAGCGGAGACGGCCGTTCGTGATTCATTAAGCGCCCTTATTAATCACGATATTGAAAAAGCTAATCGAGTCATTGATGGTGATGATAAAATAGACGCCTTGGAAAATGAAATTCATGATAGAGCATTGCTTTTGATTGCAAGAGAATCGCCTGTCGCGAAAGATTTAAGAACACTCAATGTCGCTCTGAAGGTTTCATCTGAAGTAGAACGAATGGCTGATATGGCGGTTAATATTGCAAAAGCTACATTGCATATCGGTAATGAAAAGCATTTTAAAGAAATATTGGATATTCCGAAAATGATGGATCAGGCCCTTGAAATGGTATCCATGTCCGTGAAGGCTTATATAGACGAAGATGTTATGTTAGCACAAAAATGTGCTGAAAAAGATGATGAAGTGGATAAAATGTTCGGTAAACTGGTTCATGAACTAATCAGCATGGTACCTGAAAATCCAAATGCTACAAACCAAATTATTCAACTTTCTTTTGTTTGCCGATTTATCGAAAGAATTGCAGATCATTCAACAAATATTGCTGAGAATGTCATTTACCTAGTAACAGGTAAAAAGTTCAACCTAAATGAGTAAAAAATAAATAGTTCACCTAAAAGATGAGACCTATCTATGATAGCTCATCTTTTTTTGATGCTGAAAAATTGTTTTATAATGTATAAGCAAAATACGACAAAATACGTTCATTGTACAGTTTGTTTACTGATGTTACCATTAATAGTATCTATGAAAGAATATTTCGATTACTTTTGCATATAGTAGTTGTTTGCGGAAATGGAGGAGAACAATGATTGAAGAAATTATTAAACTAAGAGAGGATGGTTTATCATTCCGAAAAATCGCCTCACACTTGAACACCACTGTTGGAAGAGTTCAATATAGATGGAGTAAATATATTAATAATCTGGAAAATAATATAGAAGTTGTTTCAGTTGAAGAGAATACGCAAATGGAAGTATTCGAGTTAAATCACCAAACAATCGATTATACTCCTGTTAAGGGGGAATTACAGGTTAAACTGGTTACCCCTAGAAAGGTAATTGTTTATTGGGAGGCATCTAAAGTTCCCGCAAAGGTTATCACTTCATTTTATGATAGACCTTTTGAGGAACTGGTACATATCGTTAGAATTTATGATGTAACGGATATTATTTTCACTGGGAATAATGCTCACCATTACTATGATATTACTGTTCCTTATAACCAGGGCTATTGGTTTATTAAAGGATTGACAGCGAATCGGAGTTATGTGGCTGAAATAGGTGTGAAATTAAATGAAAATGAGTTTTTGCCGGTTCTGCGCTCAAATTCAGTTCAAACTCCAACTATGGGTAATTTAAATGGCAGTGAAATTTATACGAACTTGGTGAACTTTCAACAGATTGATAATTTTTCACCAAAATGGATTGATTATGTAAGCACTTACAGCTATTATGGAGAATCAAAAAATACGAAGAAGAATAATGGATGATTATTTAAATACCGAAATGAGCCAAAAGCATTCCTACAACTGGCAATTAAAAATTCTGATATTAACCTGGGAGTACCCTCCAAATGTTGTTGGCGGGCTCTCGAGGCATGTCAGTGGTCTTGCTGTCCAATTAGCGCAACTTGGTCACGAGGTCCATGTGATTACCGCTGGGAATGGCGGTCTCTTAGCTTATGAGGTAGTAGATGGAGTTCATGTCCATCGTGTCATACCACTAAACAATCAGGACAACAATTTTCTCTCTTGGCTTGCAGGTCTGAATTTAACCATGAGCTTTAAAGGAGTGAAAATTGCAGAAAATATAAAGTTTGATATCGTTCATGCTCATGATTGGCTCGTAGGAACTTCTGCTGTGACTTTAAAAGAAGAACTGTCCATTCCATTATTAACGACTATTCATGCTACCGAACATGGCAGGAATAATGGAATTCACACGGATATGCAGCAGTTTATCCACAATAAAGAAAAGAAGTTAATAATGGAATCAGATCAAATAATTGTCTGCAGCACCTATATGAGAGAAGAATTATTAACAAACTTCCAACTCTCTGAGAAAAAACTAGAAATTGTTCCTAACGGAATTGAACCAAGTACTGGTGAGGTAAACTCAAACGAAATTTATCCATTCATTAAGCGTAGAAAGTATGTCTTCTCTGTAGGTAGAATGGTTAAGGAAAAGGGATTTGAAACAATTATTGAGGCTGCACAACTGGCAAAGGAAAACCGAAGGAATATTTATTTTGTAATTGCTGGCAAAGGACCAATGCTCGAAAGATACCGAAAAATGGTTTCGGAAAGACAATTAGATTATTTCATTGTTTTTATTGGTTATGTTTCGGACGAGCAAAGGGATGCACTGTTAGTAAATTGTGAAATCGCTGTTTTCCCAAGCTTATACGAACCCTTTGGAATCGTAGCTTTAGAAGCAATGATTCTAGGTATACCTACCATTGTTTCAGACATAGGCGGGTTAAAAGGAATTATTATGGATAAGCAAACCGGCCTGCTAATGAATCCAGGTGATGCCAAAAGCCTCCTATCTAATATTGACTTCTTATCACAAAATTCTGATAAGGCAAAAGAAATAGGCGAAAAAGGCAGGCAAATAGTTAAGAACCTATATGGATGGAAACGAGTTGCTTCCCAAACAGTTAAAATTATGGAAGAAACGCAGTTAAATAAACGAGTAAATGTGAATGAAAATGCAAGATAATATACTTTTATTGTCTAACTCAGCGCTTAGGAAAAATTGAACTGCATTTTTCCTAAGCGCTTTTGCTTTTCTTTAAAAACACACTAGCATTTCCTTTTGAAAAGTGATATCATAGAAAAGTCGTATGAACGAACTAGCATAATCGTTTGGAGGGAAATTGACATGCGTGTAAATATTACGTTAGCTTGCACTGAGTGTGGAGATCGTAACTATATTTCAACAAAAAATAAACGTAACAACCCTGATCGTCTTGAGCTTAAGAAATATTGCCCAAGAGAGAAGCGTACAACAGCACACCGTGAAACAAAATAAGCAGTAGGGCTTCCTGCTGCTTTTTTTGTTGCAAAAAAATAAGGAGAAATCAATTTATATGAATGAAAAAAATATCATACGTAAAGAAATGAAAGAGAGACTTACTGGACTTACTAAGCCTAATTATGAAGATTACTCCTATAAAATAGCTAGGAATCTATTTAATGAAGATGACTGGAAACAAGCTGAAGTAATTGGGATTACTATCTCGAAGGAGCCTGAAGTCGATACATATCAAATTATTAGAAGAGCGTGGGAATCAGGAAAAGTGGTTGTCGCTCCGAAGTGCCATCCAAAGGAAAAGGTTTTATCCTTTCATAAAATAACCCGATTTTCGCAGCTGGAATCTGTTTTTTATGGTTTACTTGAACCCATAGAAGAGCACACGACAGAAGTAAAGTCTGATGATATCAATCTGTTAATCGTCCCTGGTTTGGCTTATACACGAGAAGGATACCGGTTGGGCTTTGGCGGTGGTTACTACGATCGTTATCTACCCAATTTTAAGGGAAAAACAATCTCTCTTGCCTTTCACTTCCAGGTTCTTCCTCAATTTCCTATAGAAAAGCATGATATTCCAGTCTCGAAACTTATCACTAATGATGAGGTAATAACTATAAAATGATACAAAATCTAATCATTATCTCAATTATTATTTTAGGTGGTTTTGCAGGTTATCGGGAACGGTCCTTAAGTAGTAGTGGGGCTATTGCAGCAGTAGCAGTAGGAGTCGCTGTCTATTTCGGATTCGGTTTAAAAGGGCTTTTCCTTCTTGGATTATTTTTTGCAACATCCAGCTTTTGGTCAAAATATAAAAGCTCAGCAAAAAAAGACATTGAAGAAAAATTAGCAAAGGGAACTACCAGAGATTGGCGTCAGGTTTTAGCTAATGGTGGTTGTGCTGTATTATTAAGCATAATTTATTATTTTCAACAGGACATGATTTGGCTGATTGGTTTTGTTGTCTGCCTTGCTAGTTCAAACTCGGATACGTGGGCATCAGAAATTGGCACGTTAAGTAAAAGAAAACCTGTATACATACGGACTTTTAAACCAATAGAAAAAGGAACCTCTGGTGCCATCAGTTTGTTGGGTACGGCAGCTGCACTATTCGGATCCATGGTAATCACTTTTGCAGGTGCTTGGCTTTTTCATTTGGGCTTATTCCACTTTTTGATCATTTTCCTGTTCGGTTTCTTAGGTAATGTTATTGACACTTTATTTGGTGCCTACTATCAGCAGGTCTATATTTGCACCAAATGCGGGATTGAAACGGAGAAAAAGGTCCATTGCAAAACATCTGCTAAAAGAATAAAAGGGTATCATTTAGTGGATAATGATATGGTGAATTTCTTATCTGGATTTATTGCTGCACTGTTAGCAATGATCTTCATTTATTTTATAACATAATAGATATAAAGCTGAATCGGTACTGAAAAGTTGTGAATTATTGTACAATTTAAGTCTATGTAAAATTTTATAACCACTATCCCCCCAGAGGAGGAAATATCATGGTAAAAGTGAATAGAGTTGTCCTTGTTGGAACAGGTTTTGTAGGCTCAAGCTATGCCTTTGCTTTATTAAATCAAGGAATAACCGAGGAACTAGTATTAGTTGATTTAAACGAAGCAAAAGCTGAAGGGGATGCGATGGATTTAAATCATGGTTTGCCTTTTGCTCCTTCACGCACTAAAATTTGGTACGGAACCTATGCAGATTGTGATCAAGCTGACCTTGTCGTGATCACAGCTGGTGCTAACCAAAAACCAGGTGAAACACGCTTGGACCTTGTAGAGAAGAACACCAACATTTTTAAAGGTATAGTCGAACAAATAATGGCTAGTGGTTTTGATGGTATTTTCTTAGTTGCAACAAACCCAGTTGATATATTAACATATGCTGTCTGGAAATTTTCTGGTCTTCCAAAGGAACGTGTAATTGGTTCTGGAACTATTTTAGATACAGCAAGGTTCCGCTTCTTATTGGGACAGTATTATGATGTTGATACACGTAACGTTCATGCTTACATCATTGGCGAGCATGGGGACACGGAACTTCCAGTATGGAGCCACGCAGACATTGCTGGAATGAAAATCTCCGAATGGACAAGTAAACATGAAACAAACCAAGAGGACCTAGATAATATATTTATTAATGTCAGGGATGCTGCTTATCATATTATTGAACGAAAAGGTGCCACCTATTATGGAATTGCGATGGGGCTCGTTCGTTTAACAAAAGCGATATTGCGTGATGAAAATTCAGTTTTAACTGTCTCAGCTTATTTAGATGGTGAATATGGACATAAAGACGTCTATATTGGTGTACCTGCAGTAGTGAACCGCAGTGGAATAAGGGAAGTTGTAGAGCTTGATCTGAATAAGAAAGAAAAAGAAAAATTTACAAACTCTGTAAATGTACTAAAACAAACAATGAACCCTGTGTTAAGTAAGTTCTAATATAAAGTGGATAAAAACCAACTCCTATTCACATAATATCGATAGGAGGGATGATATGTCTCGTATGCTGACATCCATATTTATGATTGGATCCATTGGCTATTTTGCATTCCGCTTCAGATATCGGATTATTAACCTTTTACTCAGGTCAGGCTGGATGCGGCGAATAGCTGTAGGCTCGTTCATGAGTTTCCCTGGTGTTAAAAGTAAAATGATACAGACTGTATTTGGGGGACCAGCTGAAAGACCATCTGATTGGTGAAAGCCGCAGATGGTCTTTTTTTGTTGAAAAAATGCCTTCCTTATCATCTTGTTTAGTCATTATAAAGCTTGTTTTTCGTTTATAATGAAATAAATTAGTGAAAAAAAGATAAAAAATATAGTCTTAATAGAAAGTAGTGGGGGTATTGAATTATAAAGAGGAGTATGTCTTTTGGAGATTGGCAAATTTCTTTATTTCGGAGCAAGGCTACCGAATTATTCAATTATTTGAAAATCAAAAAGAATTATGGCTGGAAAAACTCGAAAATAAAAAGGCGCCAATACTTCGATTGGTACGGATTGATTTAGACTGGAGCAACTTGTTGCAAAGAGACATAGAATTTACAGCCTCAAATGGCGAACAGATACGGAAACAAATCGGGCGTAGCGAGCTTTCAGTTGTGAATATCTATATTAGTCAATTTCCTCCGGTTGATGACTATGAACATCGCCTGCAAAGTCCATTTATCGCTCCCCAGGCAAATAAAACGAGTGTAAGTTCATTATTATTAACGGGCAGCCAATACGAATCAGGATTTAAAGCATTATCAGAAAGACTGGAAAGAGAAATCTCCTTCCCAATACATGGTGAGTACTCAGACCAGGATGTTATGGTCCAAAAGAAAGCAGCATTAGATTCTGCACTTCAAATGTCTAAAAAAGAAAAAGAAATATTCTCGAATGGTAAACCATTTTTTACATACCTTTTTATGATTATCCAGGTTGCCGTTTTCTTATTATTAGAGCTTCAAGGGGGAAGCACGAATACCTCTACTCTGATTAAATATGGGGCCAAATTTAACCCTTATATTTACGAGGGAGAATGGTGGAGATTCATAACGCCTATTTTCCTTCATATCGGTTTTTTACATTTAGCAATGAATACCTTGGCTTTATACTTTTTAGGTCCGGCAGTGGAAAAAATCTTTGGGAATACCCGATTTTTATTTATCTATCTTTTTGCGGGTATATCAGGGGTTATTGCCAGTTTTATATTTAGCCCAAATATTTCAGCAGGAGCAAGTGGAGCAATCTTCGGCTGTTTTGGGGCATTGCTTTATTTTGCACTCATGTATCCAAAGCTTTTTTTTCGGACAATGGGTACTAGTGTCATTACAGTACTGGTCTTTAATTTAATATTTGGATTCACCGTATCCATCGTAGATAATGCCGGACATTTAGGAGGTTTGGCTGGCGGTTTCCTTGCAGCTGGAATCCTCCACTTCCCTAAGAAGAAAAAGCCATTTTTACAGATACTATTTATGTTACTATCAGCCTCTATCATATATGGGTCCTTAGTGTATGGTTTTCAACATTCGAAAACAAGTGGAAATGAAAGCTCTACTATGATGTTAGCCCAAGAATATATTAAACAAGAGAACTATGAACAAGCATATGACGTATTAACGAAATACGTAAAGGACGCTGGTAAACCATCTCTAGAAGTATATTTTGCCTTGTCTTTTGTAGAAATAAAATTGAACAAACTCGATGATGCTAAATCTCATCTGCTGAAGGTCATACAATTAGACCCTGATTTACCTGAAGCCTACTATAATTTAGCCTTACTCCATTTAGAGGAAAACGACCTAAATGAGGCAAAAAACAATGCTGAAAAGGCGTCAGAATTAAAACCAAGCCAACAGGAATATTCTGACTTGGTTCAGGAACTTAATCGTTTACTGCCATCATCTGACGGAGAAGAATAGGTTCACCTAAAGCGGTCTCTGTTAATACTAATAAATGTGACTTGTCGGTTGCGATTAAAATAAGCGGAAGGGTACTGCCTTTGGGACTTTCAATGGCATCCTCTGCTTTTTTTATTCCAAGAATATAATTTTTATACAAGCCCTCCCAAAGGTTTCCTACAATTTTAGCGGTTTCTGGTTTTGTAAAACCCGGTAAGGAGTCCTTGGCCAGTTCATTAAACTCGCTAAGGGGATATGCTTGGTAGTTGCTCAAATTAATAGAAAAATGACGTAATCCTTTGTTCCAACTGAGCTGCAGCATTGTTTCTATCTGCTGTTCCAACTGTTTCTTTACATTATCAGCATGAGCTGTAAGGAAGAAAGTTTGGTCCGCAGACATTGCTTGAGAACTGAAAATTTTATTTTCATTTTCATGGAGCTCTGCATGGTGAAAGGTAATGGCTTGTAATAGAACATTTTTGTCCAATGTCATTCTTTTTTCCTGTTCAATTACTGCAGTATTCTGCTTCCAGTTCCAAAGTTGATCAATAAGACGTCCGTTGGCATACAGCAAAGCAGCATCCTGCCTTAAGTATGCTTTACGATCCAAAGTGGAATGTTCCTTCCATAAAATTGTATTTGCTGGATTATTCATCACTGTAAGGATCGTCTGTGCTGTTTTAAAGCTTACATTGGGATCAATCGGAAAGTAGGTGATACTCTCCTGTATTTTCGGATTTTTATACTGATGTATTGTAAAAGCTAGAATAACAATGATAAATACTCCTAGCATCAAATAGTTTTTTTTCATCTAATCCCATCCTTCTTTTTTACTATTAAGAGATTAATAGCAGCTATATTAAAGTTATATGGAATCAATTGACTGGACATGCCAGATTCTTGCATTTCTTAGCAAGAACTGCTTGAGGGTGGTATGGGCTTAAGGTATACTTTACATGTAATGTTTCTCATTCTTTATGTAAGAGGGCTAAAAGATGAAGTCAATTTATGATATTCAACAATTTTTAAAACAATATGGAACAATTATTTATATTGGAGATCGAATCGCAGACCTAGAATTAATGGAGTCAGAATTAAAAGATTTGTATCAAGCTCAGTTAATTGAACCGAAAGAATACTCGACTGCACTGTTAATTTTAAGACATGAAATTAGATTTTTAAAAGAAAAAGAAGAAAAAAGATAGGTGATTATGGTGTCGGAAAAATGGATTGTTGGTGTTGACCTGGGTGGGACCACTACAAAAATAGCTTTTATTAACTTGAACGGAGAAATCCTTCATAAGTGGGAAATTCCTACTGATAACTCTAATGAAGGTCAAAATATTACGAGTAATATTGCGAATGCAATCAATCAAAAATTAGCAGATATAAATGTACAAAAGTCCAAATTAATTGGAATTGGTATGGGAGCACCAGGACCTATAGATTATGAAACTGGAGTTGTTTTAAATGTTGTTAATCTTGGATGGAAGGATAACTTTCCTTTACAAGAAAGTTTGCATTCACTAACAGCCTTGCCGGTTGTTATTGAAAACGATGCTAATTGTGCAGCGTTGGGGGAAATGTGGAATGGTGCTGGTAAGGGTGCCAGAGATTTAGTTTGTGTGACACTTGGAACGGGTGTAGGCGGCGGAGTTATTGCTAATGGTGATATCGTACGAGGTATTAACGGTGCAGCTGGAGAAATTGGCCATATCACGTCTATCCCTTTTGGAGGAGCGCCTTGTAACTGTGGAAAGACTGGCTGTTTGGAAACAATTGCTTCCGCAACGGGCATTGTTCGTCTGGCTGAAATTGAACTTTCAAAAGCTAAAGCAAAGGGACAGCTGGCCATTTTACTTTCTGAAAATGGGAAAGTTACAGCGAAGGATGTTTTTGATAGCGCTCGTAATGGTGATGAACTGGCTAAAAACATAGTCGATGAAGTTGCCTTTCATTTAGGATTTGTTCTTGCAAATATTGCTAATACACTGAATCCGGAAACCATTGTACTTGGCGGTGGTGTATCTCGTGCAGGGGACGTTTTATTAGACGCAGTAAAGGTAAACTTCTCTATGTTTGCTTTCTCATCAGTTAGAGATTCTACAACTCTTTCACTGGCAACATTAGGTAATGATGCGGGAGCAATTGGTGCGGCTTGGCTTATAAAAAATAAACTAGAATTATAAAGAACAACCTAAACCTGCATTTTTTAGCAGGTTTTTTGTTGTGCTCATTTTCTCCTGTCGTTCGTCATATTATTTTTATGATGGAAGGAGGGAGAAAAATATGGAAGTTCGAGTCCGTGAAGGTGATTCCTTTTCGTATTATGGTCGATTATTTATGGTCCCGCTTGAACTTATTACCGATTCAAACGAGAAGGTAAACCCAACCAGTTTGAAATCTGGTACAAAAATAGTTATTCCAGGCTACGTTTCTGTTCCGTACACAATAAAAGAAGACGATACTTTGTGGAAAATTGGAAATGAAAATAATCTACAGATTGACGCTGTCATGATTCTCAATCAAATGAAAGATCCCAATCGCTTAATACCAGGTGAAATCCTTTATCTTCCAGAACGAATTGCAAAGCAAAATGTTAGTTCAAAATTACCATTTGGTTCAGGGATATTAGTGAAACAAATAAAAACTCTTAAAAAGTTTTATCCATTTATTAATGTTGAGACTATAGGGACTAGTGTTTTAGGGAATCCCATTCAAGAAATTAGAATTGGAAAAGGGTTGAAAAAGGTTCATATGAACGCCTCTTTTCATGCAAACGAATGGATTACAACGATGGTATTAATGACCCTAATGAATCAGTACCTCATTTCATTAACAAATCGAACTGCATATAGAGGAATTAATACAATAAATTTATATAATGAAACGGAATTATCAATTGTACCAATGGTTAATCCAGACGGGGTAGACCTAGTATTAAATGGTCCACCAACAAGCCGTCGGGATGAAGTGGTGAATATCAATGAAGGCAGCAATGAATTTGTTCATTGGAAGGCAAATATAAGAGGGGTAGACTTAAACAACCAGTTTCCGGCGAATTGGGAGATTGAGCAGGAGAGGAAGGAACCTAAGTCTCCCGCACCAAGAGATTATCCAGGCAAGTCTTCTTTATCAGAACCTGAAGCAATTACTATGGCTGATTTAATGAAAAAAAATAATTACGACAGAATACTAGCCTTTCATACTCAAGGTGAAGAGTTCTATTGGGGATATGAAGGCTTCGAACCTCCTGAATCAGAAGTCCTGGCAAAGGAATTCGAACGAGTAAGTGGTTACAAGGCGATACGAAATGTCGATAGTCATGCGGGATTCAAGGACTGGTATATACAAGAGTTTAAACGCCCAGGTTTTACTTTAGAACTCGGAAGGGGAATAAATCCATTGCCCTTATCTCATTTTAATGACATTCTCCAAAAAGTTGAGGGTATATTTCTAGCCGCACTTTATTTGTAAATAGTACTTCCATGACTTGTAAAATGATTTCAATGACATTAAAATAAACTATTGTGCTGGTTATTTGTGAATAGAAGAAAAGTCGTATGCATGCGACTTTTTTCTTGTTTTTTAAAATAATTCTGTTATTATTGAAACATTTTTGTAATGAAAACGTACTAATCATTAAGGAGAAAATAGGAGGGAGGGGAAAAATGAGTTTATACAAAAGGAAAATAAATATTAAATATATGTTTCAAATCATGTTTTTGCTCATTTTCACCTCCTTTTTTAGTGCTTGTACTCATCAACAAGATGCCAAGCCCAGCCCTTCTAAAGAAATTGACAAGGATAATAACAAACCCTCACAGCCAGTAGCAGCTTGGAAACTCCCAATTAAAATACCTGAAGGTGAATTCTATAAAGTAGGGAGCTGGTTTTCTGACCATCAGTTACTCTACATTACTAACCTTGAGCAATCATCATCAGTATATTTTTATAATCTTTTAACTGGTAAAAGTGAATTACTATATAAGAGCGAGTTCCCAATTGTCACCTTACAGGTTAGCCCATCAAAAAAGTATATACTAATACAAACTTCTCCTTCCACCTATGAAGGACAAGTTATCATACTTTCTTCTGAGGGCTCTGAGTTAATGAAGCAATCTTTCCCTTCTTATGAATTAGCCTTTGAATGGAACCCATTTAATGAATCGGAGATTCTAATCTCTGCTTTTAAAGAAGATTGGACATATCAAATGCTGCTGCTTAATATTGAACAAAGTAAAACAACTGAATTATCAATTCCTCAACCATTTATTAAGTGGGTAGGAAAAGATGAAGTTGCCTATCTGAACTGGGATGAAACCAGTCCTTCACTTTTTGCGCCACTCATGTCGAAGAAAATAGGAGCTGAGGGTGAGGAAGTACTATTCAATGATGTACTCCAATTCTCAACCTATCATAATATTCTAATGACTGTTACCGCTAGGGATGAGGAGCAATTACAGGCATCTTATCGTTTTTATAATAAGGATAAAAAGGAGCTTTATTCTTTTTCTATCCCTCATTTGACAATGTTCTCAGGCTGGTTAGTTCCTTACCATGACTTTAATGAAAGTAAAGGGAAATTCATTACCTTAAAGCCTTTAAAAAGTGCAGAAGCCGATGCTTACAGTGAAGGCTTTGAGCTTATAAGCTATGATATTAATAAGGGCATCAGCAATATGATTTTGCAAGGAATGAAGAATGAACCAATTCAGCTTTCACCTTCTGGCGAAGCTGCACTGTATGGAAATCGTTTTGAAAAAATCATTCATTTAAAAACAAAAGAAATATCTGAGCTCGTAGATAAATAAAAAGACTGCCGTTTGGCAGTCTTTTAATTTTATTGAGCTTAATGTGTTCCAGTAGGAAAACCACTTTCAATAACGGTCATGATTGCAAACCAGCCAAAAACAGCCAATGTTGCTACGGCCCAAAATGCCCCTAAGAAATTTTTATTTTTTAGGGCAGTGAATGCACCATAAGCAGCAAGTAAGGCAACCAAAGCAAAAATAATAACTACTCCCATTAATAAAGCCCCCTTTATTAGATAATACTTGGACTTAGCCCAACTCTCTAAAATAGTTATGTAAGAATATTATATACATTCGATTCTTATTTTATATTCTTTTTTATCATTTGTCGAGGGCTAAAAATGTTAGCAATGCAGCTTACATAGTGTAAAATAATAGTAATGCAAAAATAGTTGGAGGTAATGAAAGAAATGAAATGGTCTCAAATCCCTCTAGGGGTATTACAAACAAATTGTTACATAGTGGAAAGTCCTGATAAATCCTGTTTAATCTTTGATCCAGGCAGTGAAGGGAAAAAGCTAATAAAGTGGCTAACGAAGAGAGAACTCAAGCCAATTGCTATTTTTTTAACTCATGCACATTTTGACCATATTGGTGCAGTTGATGTGGTAAGAGACTACTATAATATTCCTGTTTACATTCATGAAGAGGAAGAAGATTGGCTGATAGATCCGGCTTTAAATGGCTCGAAGTTTTTTCAAATGCAAGAGTTAATGAAAATGAAAAAAGCTGACAATATCTTGAAAAAAGAAGAAACTTTAACAATTGGTGATTTTACTTTCTCAATCTTTGAGACTCCAGGACATTCACCTGGTAGTGTATCGTATTACTTTGAGTCTGAGGGATTTGTTGTATCAGGGGATGCACTATTTAAGAGCAGTATTGGTCGAACAGATCTTCCAGGGGGTAACCATAAACAATTAATGAAGAGCATCCATGAAAAATTATTATTTTTACCTGAAGAAACAGCTGTTTTATCGGGGCATGGACCTATAACCACTATTGGAGAAGAGATGGATAGTAATCCGTATATAAATGGGTTTTAAAATCAAAAGCGGAAGCGCCTTGTCCAGGGAAAAATGCAGTTCAATTTTTCCTAGGCGCTGGAGCTAGACGATTGTATCAAAAGAAAAAACCCTTCTCGTTGGAGAAGGGTATTTCTGGGGGATGTCCTATTATAAATAATGGGAGGGATATAGTTAAGCTACTAAAAATACAATATAACAAAGTTAACACTATGTCAATGATGTAAACTGGAAGAAGGAAAATTATGTTCACCTATTTAAAGAGGTTAATTTCAAACTCAGAACTAAACTTAATATCTTATGCAGAGTACATTGAGGCAGTCCTCTATCATCCTGTATTAGGATACTATATGAAAAGTAAACAAAAAATTGGCAGCCAGGGAGATTTTATAACGACAAGTAATATTTCTGATATTTATGGGCGAATTATTGCAAAATGGTTTGCAAATGTTTGTAAGGAAAATAATTTAGAACCTATTTTTTGTGAGATTGGTGCAGGAAATGGCCGTTTTGCTCATGCCTTTTTACAGGAATGGGAGAATTCCATCAAAACCCCATTAAAATACATAATTGTAGAAAGTAGTCCTTATCATTTGAATTTGCAAAATGAATTATTAAAGCCTGCCTATATTGTTACCCAAGTAACCAAGCTTGATGAACTAGAGCCTTTTGAAGGGATGGTCTTTTCCAATGAATTATTTGATGCCATGCCTGTTCATGTAATTGAGCAAGAGAACAATCAATTGTATGAAGTAATGGTGGGAATGAAAAATGAGAGCTTATATGAGGAAAAGGTTCCTTTAATTAATCCAGCTATCTATACTTTTTTAGAGGAGAGCGATCTGGTATTGAAGGAAAAGCAGCGAATAGAAGTCCCTTTGTTAATGGAAGGGATGGTGCAGGATATATCCCGTGTGTTAAAGAGGGGGCTTGTCTTAACAGCAGATTATGGTTATACCAAGGAGGACTGGAAGCATCCTTCAAGAATAATGGGAAGCTTAAGGGGATATTATCAGCATCAAATGATTCATGATGTTTTGGAGCACCCTGGAGAGATGGACATAACGACACACATTCATTTTGATTGGCTAATTCAAAAGGGCCAGCAGGCAGAATTGTTATTCTATTCAAAGCTTAGGCAGGATGAATTTTTACTTAAAGCAGGAATATTAAAGGAGTTAGAAAGCCATTATGATCCAAATCCTTTTTCAGAGGTAAGTAAACGAAATCGTGCTATTCGCAGTTTGATTATGCCATCTGGTATGAGTTCTTTTTTTCACATAGTCATTCAACAAAAAGGTATCAATGGTAATCTATTTCTAAAATAAAAAACACCGGAAAAGGTCCGGTGTTTTTTATGTGTTAATATCTTCTCAATGTCCTCCACCCAGTGGCATCATAAATGTTGTCCAATAAGTGAAACCTGCGAAGAATACTGTCAAATACCCACAGAAAACATACATGTACATACGTTCTGATAATTTTAAATAGCTTAACAAAACAAAGAATCCAGTTTGGGCCAAGAAAAGCATGGCAGTTTTATCCATATCACCTAGATAGAACATTACGGTGAAAATACCTGTCCAAAAACCCAAGACTCTGTACATACGATCCATATGTATCCCTCCTTTTCCCCTACAGTACCATCAAGAAATATTATAAAGAAAAGGAGTTCAAAAGTAAATAAAGTTTCAAATTAGTTTGAAACAAGCGCCTGGTAAGAACAAGTTTCACAACCAGATATGATATTTTCTTTCTCAACCAGCTCTACTTTGTCAAATAATGCCTCGAACATTCCTTTTAGGAACTCATGATGCATAGCACAAACACTTTCGTGTTCCTCTGCCACTTCTTTGAACGGACAATTATAAATCTGGAAGAAAATTTTTGTGTGATCCCCATTAACTTCAAATTCTGGATAGAATCCAGCTAATGTTGCAGCACTTTTTAATATGCTTAACTTTTGATCGAATTCTATTTCTTCCCCAAAGGATTTTCTTGCCAATTCCTGCTCAATCACTTCAGTCCCAAAACGCTTACCAGTTAAATAAAGAGCTTGTTTACCAGCCTCACCTAACGTTAGCATAGTAGTAATTGCAACTTTGGATAGAAGCATAAAATCCCGGAACGGGAAGTGCAATTGAATTACATCGTCCGATAAACGATATAATCTACTTGGTCTGCCGCCTTTACCAGTCTTTTTAGTTTCAGAAGCTAACATGTTAACATCTTCAAGCTTAGATAAATGTAATCTTGCAACATTGGGATGAATATTAAAGTTCTCCGCCACTTCTTGTACAGTTACTTCTTGGTGACGTTTCGTAATGTATTGATAGATGTAATACCTGGTTGGATCTGATAAAACATTTGTTATCTTTAATGTTTGTTCCATCTCTAGTTCACCTCGAACCCCCATAATTTAAAACAATTATAATACAGCGATTTAAACATGGGAATGAGGTTAACAATGTTAACACTATATGTTTAGAAATTGTTCACATTTGCCGAATGTGCATCGGGGTTTAGTTATGCAAATGTTGTACAAAATATATACAACCTGTCTGTCAATAGTTGTTTTCTAGGGGATAATGGAGTGATAAACTCCGAAAATATTTTTTTAAAAAAGAGAAGAATCTTGAAGGAAAAGATTGAAAGATGTCGAATAACTACAAAGACAAAATAAAAGGTGGTGTTATTCATTGTAAGTTCAATTGAAATACTAGCAAATAGGATTATCACAGATGCTGCAAGAAACCAAGCTACAGATATTCACATTGTACCAAGAAAGAAAGACACTCTCATTCAAATCCGCTTAACGAACAAACTCATTCCCCGGTTATCACTTCCAAAAGATGAATGCGACAGATTAATTTCACATTTTAAGTTTACTGCAAATATGGATATCGGAGAACGAAGACGCCCACAAAGCGGTGCGATTTTTTGTGAGGTGGATGGAAAATTAATGGGTCTTAGACTTTCAACCCTTCCATCTAACAATCGAGAAAGTCTGGTTATCAGACTATTGCCTCAACAAGAACAGATTCCCTTTCACCAACTCTCACTTTTTCCTGGAATGACCAGAAAACTACTTGCCCTTCTAAAACACGCACATGGATTAATTATCTTTACTGGTCCGACCGGATCGGGAAAAACCACAACTCTTTACTCCCTTTTAAATGAAACCGCACATCTTTTTCATCGTAACGTAATCACACTTGAAGACCCTATCGAAAAAAACTACGATTCTGTTTTACAAATACAAGTGAATGAAAAAGCGGGCATAACATACGCTGCTGGCCTTAAGGCGATTCTTCGTCATGATCCCGACATTATTATGGTCGGTGAAATACGTGATGCGGAAACGGCTAAAATTGCAGTGCGGGCTGCATTAACGGGACATTTGGTACTCAGTACCATGCATACAAGGGATGCGAAGGGGGCGGTATATCGTCTCCATGAGTTTGGTGTAAATTGGTTAGAGGTAGAACAAACCTTAATTGCTGTTACAGCACAGCGATTAGTGGAGCTAACATGTCCGTATTGCCAAGGGGAGTGTTCGCCCTTCTGCTACTCATATGGGAGATGGAAAAGGGCGAGTGTTTTTGAACTTCTATCAGGGAGAAATCTTAATGCTGCGATGAAAGAAGCGAAAGGAGAAAATATAATATCGCGATACACGACAGTAAGGAAAGTTATAAACAAGGGGATTGCTCTGGGTTATATTAAAGAGTCTGAATACGATCGCTTGGTGTATGATCATGAAGCGCCATAATTGGTCTGTTAATGAGCAGGCTAATTTCTTAAAACGGATAGGAGAATTATTGGCACGCGGGTACCCTATTGCAGAAGCAATTGAAAGCTTATCCTTACATTTACCAAAAAATCGAAAGGAGGAGCTTTACCAATGTTTGGCAGATTTAAAAAATGGGATATCATTTCATGATGTCTTAGGTAATCTTGGCTTTCACAAGGATTTAATTGGTTATGTCTATTTTGCAGAACAGCATGGCAGCTTTGCAGAGGCACTCCTAGAAGGCAGCTCTCTAGCATTAGTAAAAGAGAATGATAGAAAAAAATTAGTAAAACTTATACAGTATCCAGCCTTACTGATCTTTATTACTGGTTTTTTGTTAATGTTTGTACAGAAATCATTGCTGCCCAAATTTACAAGTCTCTTCGAATCTATGAGTCTTGAAGCAAATTTCTTTATGAAGGTACTCTACTCATTTGACACCTATGTTCCAATATTAATGGCTATCTTCCTGCTTCTTTTGGCATTAGGTGCCACTTATTATATTTTTGTATTTCGGAAAATCTCCGTCCTGCAGCAGCGGTCACTACTCGTAAGAATTCCGATTGCGGGAAGAATCCTCAAATTGTTGTTTACCCATTATTTTTCTGTCCAGCTAAGTTTTCTTTTATCAGGGGGAATATCCGTATTTGAAGCCCTGCTTTTATTTGAAAAGAATCAAAGGCAGCCATTTTATAGCCAGTTGGGATTGGAAATCAAGCAAAAGCTGTTAACCGGTGAAAAACTTGAGTCAATCTTGGCTCGGTTTCCATTTTTTGAAAAAGAATTCCCAATGATAATAAAACATGGTCAAGAAAATGGAAAATTGGAACAAGAATTACTTTTCTTTAGTCAGCATTGCTTATTGAATATGGAGGAAGGGATTGAAAAAAGCTTAAAATTGATCCAGCCTGTTCTTTATGTCTTTATCGGTTTTCTCGTTGTATCAATGTATTTGGCAATATTATTACCAATGTTCCAGCTATTAGATGGAATATAGAAAAGCTTACAATATTAAATTGGAGGAATGAATGATGAAAAATGAAAAAGGTTTTACACTTGTTGAAATGATGATTGTTATGCTGGTTATTTCTGTTTTACTAATTGTTACAATTCCAAATGTGGCTAAGCACAATACTAATATTAACAACAAAGGCTGTGAAGCATATGTGAAGATGGTTCAAGCACAGGTACAATCTTATATAATCGACAAGAATAAGGTACCTACAATGGCAAATCTTATTTCAGAAGAATACCTTATGGAAGATAAAGGTTGTCCAAATGGAACAAAAAATGTATTAATCGATTCAGAAGGAAAAGTAACCGCAGCAGCAACAACATCTTAATGCACAACAATCAAAACGGATTTACATTAATTGAATCTTTGATTGTTCTCTCCATCTTTTTAATCATCTCTTCGATTACTGTCTTTAGCATAAAGCCACAATACCAAATAGCTACTAACAAGTCCTTTATTTCCCAATTAAAAGCAGATTTATATTACGGTCAGCAGTACGCCATCGCTAATCAGACGGAAGTGAGAGTTATCTTTATTGAGAATGAGCATTCGTATGTCATCGCAGCAGGTGCTAATAGCATTGTTGAAAGAAATTATTCTCCGAAGATAACAGTAGGTCAGGGCACCATCCAATTATATTTTAAATATAATCCGAATGGGAATGTAGATAGATTCGGTACAATATTTATTCGGACACCGCAGGAGGATTACAAATTAACTCTTTTAATTGGAAAGGGACGGTTTTATGTTTTGGAAGAATGATGGCTATTTTTTACTTGAGCTCCTTTTATCATTGTCCGCTTTGTTTATGCTGAGTATGTTTTTTTTGCCCTTGTTAATAGATTTGGCAAATCAATCTCAGCAGCTTATAAGAGATAAAAGAGCTAAACAGTTTTTATTTGAGGAACTACAAGCAAATTTAATTGAGGACAGGATTAATACCCAATACGCCATCACTCTTAATGAAACAGAATATAAGATTTACTGGCGTCTGACCTCAGTTAGTGGACAAAAGGAGGTTTGTGTAAAAGTTGAAGAAAATACACTTCTCCCAAGTTTTGAAGACTGTGCGATACCCGAATGAAAAAGCTTTTACTCTCCTCGAAGTGCTTTTTGCATTCTCAATCTTCACAACAATCGTGTTTTTCATGTTTCCGGTATTTCAAATCATATCAGACAATAAAGATTCAAATGGAAGGCTTCAAGCGATGGAATGGGATGTATTTTGCAGTCAGATAAAAAAGGAAATCCATATTAGCTCTAAAGCGGAAGTAATATCAGGGAACCTAGTATTAACCCTAAATAATGAAAAAATTTTATATGAAAAGTATGGCAGTAATATAAGAAAGCGAGTGAATTCTACTGGTCATGAAACATTACTGCAGAATGTTTCTTTGGTCACTTTTACTAGGATAAAAAACTCAGTGAAAATTACTGTAAAAGATGTTTGGGAAAGAGAATATAGTGTTGTAGTGCATTCCTATATTGAATGGTTTCCAATATTATGAGGAAAGATGAACGAGGATTTACATACCCATTAACTTTGGTGGTACTCATTCTGTTTCTATCAATCTTTTCCTTTCGTGTAGAACAATTGCTTTCTGAAAGGAAATTATCACATGAAACAACTGTGATTCTTCAGGAGGAATATTATTTCCATTCTTCTTTTAAAAAAATCGAAAAAATATTGCAATCGGGTGGTGTTATACCAGTAAAGGGTTCATTCTCCTATCAAAAAGGGATTATTGGATATCAAGCCGACATTCCGATTGGATCGGTTCAGAAAATTAACTTTACGCTTGAAATGCACACAGGTGAAACAGTGGAAGGACGCGGTTTTTTTGATATTGCTGCAAAAAAAATGATTAAATGGGCTGAACTATATTAAGGGTGTTAGTTGTTTGAAATAAAAAAACATGGACATACTTGTAGGGAAGAAATAAAGGCAGGTGTGTCCATGAAAACAAATGATTATGTAAAATATATGACTCAAACTCTTGTTAAATATGCGGACCAGCCAAAAGATGAGCGAAAACGGCTCCGGGAAGAGAGAAAGCTAGCCAAGGCATCTTTTTGGTATCGTTGGTTTGGGATTCTTCCCTATATTTTTTATATCGAAGTAAAAAATAGGAGAAAAAGGTAAAGAAGCAGATTGATGTCTGCTTCTTTATTTTATTGGCTAGGATTAGGTATAGTGCACAAATCAACAACCACCAAAATTAACACAGCCAATTTATTAAACAGCCTTATCGGTTAAATAAAACAATCCGCCGTTAATAAACGATATGTTTATTTTTGGTTCATACTGTTCCTGTAAAGCCCTTTTCTCTGTTTCGTAACTTTCATTTTCTTCTTCTGCATCCTCATAAAAATGGTGTAGAAGCTGCAAATCCTTCTCCCAACGCATCCTGGCATCCTCTGCCCAAGAATGATCATCTTCTTCAATTACTGCTTTGAGATAATTTTCAATCCGCGATAAACCGCTTTTCGGTTTTACAAGTGGAGATAACGTAAACGAATAATCTGGTATTTTCGGTGTAAGCTGAACATTCTGCAAACGATTATGGAAATCCTCTACCATTTGTCCATTTATGAGCTGCAAACCGATTGATTTAAAAATATCCCGTTTCCGATCGCATTGATACGATATCTTAACATTCATACACAACCAAGGCATTAATGGAGTTTGTTGATTGTTATTCTGGTGATTCTCATAAAGCCTGATGTAGCTCGAAAGTTTTTTAGTTGATTGAAATATTTGATGCAGTCTTGGAGACCCGAAATGAATCGTTTCTCCTTTTATATTTTCAGGTGCAATCTGTGGATTCGTAATAAAAGTAAGCTTCATTGGATTTGGAATCCCGCCTGTTTTTTCTAAATAATGCCAATAAAAAGGTCTATTCATTAATTCCTTATCGAGCTCGATAGATAACTGAACAGTTAAGTATCCAGGACCATTTTCTGATATTTCACATTCATTAGCCTGAAAGTAGCGTATGAGAAAGTTATGAATTTCCAGCTGCTGCATGTGAATCCTCCTTCTGCATATCTTTTGCCAAATCAATCATCGATGTAAGATTTTCCATCTTAATCCGCATTTCACCTTCGGAGCAGGATTGTCCAAATATATCAATTAAATGATCTTCAATACTTCCAAAGTCTAGCTTCGTTAAGATATCGTCTAAGTCACCTATTACTTTTTCAAATAGTTCAATTTTTTCATATAGAAGCTTTAATATATGTTCTTCAACCGTGTTCTGGATTGCAAAATTATAAATCATTACGTCCTTTTCTTGGCCAAGACGATGAATCCTTCCAATTCTTTGTTCAAGCCTCATTGGATTCCAGGGTAAATCGAAATTAATAATATGATTACAGAATTGAAGGTTGATTCCCTCTCCGCCAGCTTCAGTTGCTATGAGGACTTGTGCATGCTTTTGAAATAGCTCACGCATCCAGTCTTTTTTGCCGCGCTTAAAACCGCCTCGGAAGGGAACAGATGATATACCATTTTGTTTTAAATACCATTGCAGGTACATTTGGGTCGCTCTATATTCGGTAAAAATTATTACCTTATCATCGATTTTTTGAATTAACTCCAATGCCTTTTCTGCTTTTGAGTTTGTTGTAACTGCTTCTACCTTTGAAATTAAATATTGAATTTGATCTTCGAATGCCTTTGTTGGATTTTCCTTTTTTTGCAGCATATTTTTAAGTGTATAAAATACGGACTCCCTGCTGCTACAAGCTTCCCGCTGTAAGGTCATCACCGAGAAAGCACTTGTATGAACCCAATCACCTTCACTTTTTAATTCAGTGATGGCTTCATACAATTCTTTCTCTTGAGTTGAAAATTCAATCGGAATCGTTTCCACCTGTCTTTTAGTCCATTCAATCCCTGTATCGGCACGCCGGTTTCGTATCATTACCTTATTTACCAGCTCTTTCAAATGCTCATTGTCATTTAATGAGCGGGCATCCCGCTTGTATTTTTCATAAAATGCTGTTTCACTGCCTAAATGTCCTGGTTTTAATAGGGAAACAAGGTTAAAGATTTCTTCAATACGATTTTGAATCGGTGTTGCAGTGAGAAGCAGACAAAACTTCTTTTTAAGATTTTGAACAAACTCATAGTTTTTAGTCTTATTGTTCTTAAGTTTGTGAGCCTCATCAATAATGATTAAATCGTAATCTTGTTTATAAATGATATCACGATGCGGGTCCCGTTTAGCTGTATCAATGGAAGAGACCACTACATCGCATTGCTCCCATACATAGCTTTTCCTTTGAGAAACAGCGGGAATAAAAAACTTACTATTTAATTCATAGGACCATTGGGTTACTAGCGAAGCAGGAACGAGAATTAATACTTTTTTAACGAGTCCGCGAATCATGTATTCTTTTAAAATAAGTCCGGCTTCAATTGTTTTTCCAAGCCCCACTTCATCAGCAAGAATAGCTTTTCCATTCATGTTTTCAATTACCTGCTTTGCGGTTTCGAGCTGATGAGGCAGCGGGGTAAGATTAGGCAGATGACTTGGTGCTTGTAAGCCTTCAAAATCAGGGATTATCAGATGCTTTTCAACTCCAACTGCAAGCTTAAAAAGCTCCCAATTTCCCCATGGGCCATCGTTTTCAATCCTATGTAAAAACTCATCCTGCCAAGAGGAATCAAATTCTATTTGAACTGTCATGTTTTCAGCTCCCTTTTGCAGAAAAATTTATTGCTCAATATTATGCTTTAATGGTAGGATGTAAATAGCTTTGAAAGTTTAAAATATTGTAATAAAATAATTTTTTTCAGATGTATATTTTAGTATGACCCGATTATGAAATTATTATAATGCGGATGATGACAAGGGGAGAGACTACTGATGTAGCGCCGAAGGAGCAAGCACAATGTGTGAATCTCTCAGGCAAAAGAACTCTTGTTTGACGCAGCTCTGGAGAGTGCTGACTAAAGGGCAGCCACCAAAGGGGAAAGCCGATCATAGGTAAACTTTCAGGTGCAAGGACAGAGACCTTCTTTTGCGTAAAAGGGAGGTTTCTGTCCTTTTTTGTTGTTTATGCGCTCAAGGATTTGACAAAGGTAACAACGTATGAAAAACATCTTTGATTAAAGGGGGATTATTGATGACTGAATTAAAACGCACACCACTATTCGACGTGTATAAGGAATATGGCGGGAAAACGATTGATTTTGGAGGCTGGGAGCTGCCTGTTCAATTCTCAAGCATCAAGGAAGAACATGAAGCCGTCCGCACAAAGGCTGGTTTATTTGATGTTTCGCATATGGGGGAAATTGAGGTAAAGGGACCAGACAGCATAAATTACTTGCAAAAGATGTTAACAAATGACATTTCAAAAATTAAAAATGGCGGAGCACAATACAATGCAATGTGCTATGAAAATGGCGGCACTGTTGACGACCTGCTAGTTTATAAAATAGAAGACAATCATTATTTACTTGTTGTGAATGCCTCGAATATTGAGAAGGATTTCAAATGGCTTGAAGACCATTTAGAGGGCAATGTTTCGATAGATAATTTATCTGAAAAAATGGCTCAATTGGCGCTGCAAGGCCCACTCTCTGAAAAAGTACTTCAAAAGCTAGCAGGTGATAGCAATTTAAGTGAAATTGGCTTCTTTAAGTTCCAACAGGAAGTGAAAATTAATGGAAAGAACGCACTGGTTTCACGAACTGGGTATACAGGTGAAGACGGCTTTGAAATATATTGCGATGCATCAGATGCTGTAGAACTTTGGCAGGCAATTTTATCTGCTGGTGAAGAGGATGGCGTGGTTCCATGCGGACTAGGCTCTCGGGATACACTTCGCTTTGAGGCAACTTTAGCTCTCTATGGCCAAGAATTGTCTCCTGAAATCACTCCATTAGAAGCTGGAATTGGCTTTGCTGTTAAGTTGAACAAAGAAGCAGATTTTATCGGTAAGGAAGTACTTAAACAGCAAAAAGATACCGGGGCGGCTAGAAAGTTAGCAGGAATTGAAATGATTGATCGCGGTATACCTCGTCATGGATACCCAGTATATAAAGGTGAAGAGCTAATTGGTGAGGTTACAACTGGAACTCAATCACCATCCTTGAAAAAGAATATTGGACTTGTCCTTATTAAAAGTGAACATGCAGGTATAGATTCTGAAATTGACGTGGAAATTCGCGGAAAACGCCTAAAGGCGAAAGTAGTCCCAACACCTTTTTATAAACGAGAAAAGTAAACACGAGGGGAGATTAGGTTATGAAACATCGCTATTTACCTATGACAGAAGAAGATAAAAAGGCAATGCTTGAAACAATTGGCGTTAGTTCCGTTGATGAATTATTCAGCGATATACCAGAAAAAGTAAGATTTAAAGGTGAATTAAACATTAAGGCAGCAAAGTCAGAGACTGCTTTGATGAAAGAGCTTTTTAATATGGCTTCTCGTAATGCCGATTTAAAAAGAAATGTCTCCTTTTTAGGAGCAGGGGTTTATGACCATTACATGCCAGTCATTGTTGACCATGTTATTTCCCGCTCTGAATTTTATACAGCTTATACACCATATCAGCCAGAAATCTCTCAAGGAGAGCTACAAGCTATTTTTGAATTCCAGACGATGATCTGTGAATTAACAGGCATGGATGTTGCGAACTCTTCTATGTATGATGGCGGTACAGCTTTAGCTGAAGCAGCAATGCTAAGTGCTGGTCATACAAAACGTAAAAAAATCCTTGTTTCTGGTGCCGTTCACCCTGAATCAAAGGAAGTCCTTAAAACGTATGCAAAAGGACAGTATCTTGAAGTGATTGAAGTTCCAGTAGATAACGGGGTAACAGATATTGAAGCCTTAAAAGGTTTGGCAAATGAGGAGATTGCAGCTGTGATTGTTCAGTATCCAAACTTCTTTGGCCGAATTGAACCTTTAGAGGAACTGGAAGAAATCATTCATGCTAACAAGTCACTGTTTGTTGTTTCAAGCAATCCGCTATCACTAGGAGTACTAACACCTCCAGGGAAGTTTGGAGCAGATATTGTTATTGGTGATGCACAGCCGTTTGGTATCCCTACAGCGTTTGGCGGACCACACTGCGGATATTTTGCGGTAACTACTAAGTTAATGCGTAAAGTTCCAGGTCGTCTAGTCGGCCAGACAAAAGATGATCAGGGACGCCGCGGTTTTGTACTAACACTTCAAGCCCGTGAACAGCATATCCGTCGTGATAAGGCGACTTCTAATATTTGTTCAAACCAAGCATTAAATGCCCTGGCAGCCTCAGTAGCGATGACAGCACTAGGTAAAAAAGGTGTTCGTGAAATTGCCGCTGCTAACCTGCAAAAAGCTCACTATGCGAAAACTGCATTTAAAGAAGCTGGTTTTGAAGTCATCCATGATGGTTACTCGTTTAACGAATTTGTTGTTAAATTAAACAAACCAGTAAAAGAAATTAATCAAGAGCTGTTGCGAAAAGGAATGATTGGCGGGTACGATTTAGGCCGTGATTATCCTGAGCTCGTAAATCATATGCTCGTTGCGGTTACAGAACAAAGATCGAAGGAAGAAATTGATACTTTTGTGAAAGAAGTGGGGGATTTACATGCATAACCAAGACCAGGCACTCATTTTTGAACTTAGTACACCAGGAAGAATTGGATTCAGCCTCCCTGAAATGGATGTTCCTGAATTAGAAGTTAGCAGCCTTCTTCCAGAAGGGTATTTGCGCGAAGAAGAGCCAGAGCTGCCTGAGGTTTCTGAGCTTGATATTATGCGTCATTATACCGCCCTTTCACGGAGAAATCATGGAGTCGATTCTGGTTTTTATCCATTAGGCTCCTGCACAATGAAATATAACCCAAAAATTAATGAAAATGTAGCGCGTTTCAATGGATTTGCTCACGTCCACCCGCTTCAGGACGAAAGCTCTGTCCAAGGTGCTCTTGAGTTGTTATATGATTTGCAGCAGCATTTAATTGAAATCACGGGAATGGATGAAGTGACACTACAGCCAGCAGCTGGTGCACATGGTGAATGGACTGGATTAATGATGATTCGTGCTTACCATGAAGCAAATGGTGATCTAAAGCGTACAAAGGTTATTGTTCCGGATTCAGCACATGGAACAAATCCAGCTTCGGCAACGGTAGCAGGCCTTGAAACGATTACGGTTAAATCAAATGAGTATGGTTTAGTTGACCTTGACGATTTAAGAAGAGTGGTTGGCGAAGATACAGCGGCCTTAATGTTGACCAACCCGAATACACTTGGTCTTTTTGAAGAAAATATCGTTGAAATGGCTGAGATTGTTCACGCTGCAGGCGGTAAGCTCTATTATGATGGTGCAAACTTAAATGCGGTTCTATCTAAAGCTAGACCGGGAGATATGGGATTTGATGTCGTTCACTTGAATCTTCATAAAACATTCACCGGTCCACATGGCGGCGGTGGTCCTGGTTCAGGTCCAGTTGGTGTAAAAACAGACCTAATTCCTTTCCTTCCGAAGCCAGTAATAGCAAAACGTGGTGAAGAGTATGTGTTTGATTATGACCGTCCGCAATCTATCGGCCGTGTGAAGCCTTTCTATGGTAACTTTGGAATTAATGTACGTGCATATACCTACATTCGTTCAATGGGTCCTGACGGCTTAAAGGCGGTAACAGAGTATGCAGTATTAAATGCAAATTATATGATGAGAAGACTTGCTGAGTATTATGATCTTCCGTTTGATAAGCATTGCAAACATGAATTTGTACTAAGTGGAAGAAGACAGAAAAAATTAGGTGTTCGTACTTTGGATATTGCAAAACGACTACTCGATTTTGGCTACCATCCGCCAACCATCTACTTCCCATTAAATGTTGAAGAATGTATCATGATCGAGCCAACTGAAACAGAATCGAAAGAAACACTAGATTCTTTCGTTGATATCATGATTCAAATTGCGAAAGAGGTTGAGGAGAATCCAGAAATCGTCCAAGAAGCACCGCACACAACCGTTGTTGGGCGTATGGACGAAGCAACCGCTGCTCGTAAACCAATTCTTAGATATCAAAAGGCTTAAATATAGAAGGGCCAGACTCTGACAACAGAATCTGGCCCCTTTTCTATTCACAAAATAAAAAGACTTCCGCATAAAAGGAAGTCTTCATTGGCTTATTTTTTTACTTTTACTTTACCAGACCATTTTTTAAACCCACCTTGAAGCTGGGTTAGGTCTTTGTAACCTTTACGGTGTAGAAATTGTGCTGCACGGGCACTGCGCATTCCGTTTTGGTCATATAAATAAACAGGTAAATCTGGGCGAAGCTCCTGCATTCGTGTTCTTATTTGCGAAATTGGAATATTACGGGCTCCTAAAATATGACCTGCCTGGAAATCGTTCGGTTCACGAACATCGATTAGCTGTGCCTTTCTATAACCGGCACGAAACTCCTCTTCTGTTACCGTTTTAACAATCCTTTTTTGATAAAAATAGGTGAAAACGGAATAAGCTATAACTGCTACAATGATGATTAATAGAGGTATAAGTGAATTCAATTTCTTTTTGCTCCTTTCAAGCTTTGGTACACTATGTTTTATTATATAAGTCAAACGTGCAAAGATAAAGAATAAACGACAAAATATTTCTTCTTCATTATACCAAAAACTTCTCGTTTTGAATTCATATCAGATTTTGGTAGACTAAAACAAGAGTAAACTACATAAAGATGAGGTTTTTAAATGGATAAAGAGGTATGGCGTTTTATAGATTCTGGAAATTGTTCCCCATCATTTAACATGGCGTTGGATGAGGCTTTGCTTGATTGGCATAGTGAAGGAAAAATCCCGCCTGTTATCAGATTTTATGGATGGGAACCTGCGACTCTATCCATAGGATATTTCCAAAAGGTTGATAAGGAGATCGACTTGGAGGCAGTAAAAGCCCATGGATTAGGGTTTGTAAGAAGGCCTACTGGCGGCCGTGGTGTTCTGCATGAGCATGAGCTGACTTACAGTGTCATTGTTTCTGAGGATCACTCAGAGATGCCTAAAACGGTAACAGAGGCTTATCGTGTTATTTCAGAAGGTATCTTAAAAGGATTCCATCAACTTGGATTAGAAGCATACTTTGCAGTTCCAAAAACAGACGAAGAGCGGAGTGCACTGAAGGATCCGCGCTCAGCAGTTTGCTTCGATGCCCCAAGCTGGTATGAACTCGTGGTAGAAGGTCGTAAGGTCGCAGGAAGTGCACAGACAAGGCAAAAGGGAGTCATCCTACAACATGGTTCGATACTATTAGATTTAGATGAAGATAAGCTGTTCAGTTTATTTAAATATCCAAACGAGAGAGTAAAGGAACGGATGAAATCTTCTTTTAAAAATAAAGCAGTTGCTATTAATGAAATTAGTTCTAGAAGAATTAGTTTAGAGGAAGCGAAAGAAGCTTTTTATAAAGGCTTTGCAGATGGGCTTAATATCGAACTTGAATCCTATCAATTAACAGAAGAAGAACTAGCTTACGTTAATAAAATCGCAAAAGACCGATATGAAAATGATGAATGGAACTTCAAAAGATAAAATAAGACAGGCGAACCCATTTATGAGGTTCGCCTGTTTTTGTTATTGTTTGGTGACTTTTTGAATTTCCTTTACATATCTTTCATACCAGATTTTCCATTCTTCCTTACGTTCAATAGTCCGGCCATCCAGCAATGCTTCTATGACATCCAAACAGACATGCCAACCGGCAAGGTCTCTCGGAGTATGGTCAGTTATGGTATGTATTTTTTCAATGAACTTTAGTAAGCAGCCCTCAGATTCCTCGGACAATTCGAACCTGACTGTGTCTACCCACCAGGAGAATTCCAAAACAGAATTTATTTTTAATTCTAGGATAGAAAGCTCATCAAAGGTACCATCCCCCATGTCAAACTTAATAACCCCGCCTTCACGAAGCTCATCTACTCGTAGCTCTGAAAACCATTTTGGCAGTTTCTCGTTATCGGTTAAATAAGACCATACCTCCTCTACAGGATGGTTAAGATGGCGTTCATAAATGGCAAAATGGCCATTGTCCACTTTTTCAATACGTGCTATCATCTGGACTTTCCTCCTTTAAATAAATCTCTTATTAAGTATACCTTTTTTAATATTCTTGATAATCACTTTATCTCCTTCTTTACCAGGTATTTTCATGTAATTAAAAAGAGCAACCTGCGAAATTTGTTAAATTTTCCTGTTTTTTGCCGAAATATAAAAGATATCTTATCTTTTCTCCTGTTTCTAGTTTATTTTGAGTTTGACAAACAAGTGTTTTTCTGCCTGAACACAATATGTAGTATTGTCGAAAATATTTTCGGTACTATATATTGATTTGTGCGTCCTATCTGTGTTAATTTATTTATATTAAGTCAACTAGAAATACAAGATATAGTCTTGCATACTAGGATTTCACACAAGATATAGAATTTTTTGAAGGAGTTGTTCTCATGTCTGTAGTTTTTAGACAAAAAATGAATATTGATTTTGAAAGGTTGAATGAGGATATCCACTTATTCCCCCAAGTGCACCCGGTTACCCCAGATATGAAAATAACTCATAAGGGTGTTTCTCGATTGGTCATGTTGGACCGTTACACCTTTAAAGACACTGCAAAAATAACCCTAACAAATGGCGACTTTGTTGTTCTCACGATTAAGGAAGATCCAAAATTCCCAGCACGCGGACTTGGATACATCATGGAAATAGATTGGGAAAGTAAAAAAGCAAAGGTTTTAGTGGAAGAGGAATTCAGAAATGTTCTTGATGACCCTGTTGAAAGCGAAACAGGAGCGATTTGGCGGTCTCTAGATGTAATTGAAAAGCCTCTGGAACTGTTTTATGAACAAATTGCTAAGCGAAATGCAACCGGGCTTGCCTCTGTTGAAGAAACAGAAGAGAATCGAATTGAGTGGTTTGAAAAGTTTTACAATGAGCTTGTTTCGATGAACTTCATTCCTGCAGGTCGTGTGCTTTATGGAGCAGGAGCAGAAACTGACGTTACATTTTTTAACTGCTATGTAATGCCGTTCGTTCCAGACTCACGTGAAGGCATTTCTGATCACCGTAAGCAAGTTATGGAAATCATGAGCCGTGGCGGCGGTGTAGGAACAAATGGATCAACATTACGACCTCGAAACACCTTGGCAAGAGGCGTGAATGGAAAATCATCTGGTTCGGTATCGTGGTTAGATGATATTGCGAAATTAACGCATTTGGTTGAACAAGGTGGGTCAAGACGCGGAGCTCAGATGATAATGTTGGCCGACTGGCATCCAGACGTTATTGAATTTATTATTTCAAAAATGCAAAACCCTAGAATTCTACGGTTTTTAATAGAAAATACAAGTGATGAAACAATTAAGAAACATGCTAAGGACAAACTTAAATTCACTCCATTAACTGCACAGGAAAAGGCAATGTATCAGGGAATTGTTAATTATAAACATATTCCAGGTACTGGTGGTTTTGGTGAAGAAATCATTGCTGAGGCTGAAGAGAAGCTTCAAACTGGTGGTAACTACACCGTTCATAATTCGGAATTCTTAACAGGAGCGAACATCTCAATATGTTTAACGAAGGAATTTATGGACGCGGTTGAAAAAGATAGTGAGTATGAGCTTCGTTTCCCATATGTTGAACATTATAGTAAAGAGGAAATGAAAATTTACAATGAAGAATGGCATAATGTTGGAGACGTACGCGAATGGGAGAGACTCGGTCACAAAGTACGGATTTATAAGAAAATCAAAGCAAAAGAACTTTGGAATCTAATTAACATTTGTGCAACTTACTCAGCAGAACCAGGAATATTTTTCATCGATAATGCCAACGACATGACAAATGCAAAAGCATATGGTCAACAAGTCGTGGCAACAAATCCGTGTGGTAAAGTGCTTGCCTCACGTTAAAAACTCGACCTAATTGACTTGGAACCTGACCACGTAAAGGTGAAGGCAACAGGGCGGAACCCAATAGGGACCGTGAGAGACTAAAGCGGTTGAGCCAGTATTTCGATACTGTAAGCGATAGTCCAATCCTCTTAGAAATAAGAGAGCGAGAATTGGAGCAGCCTCTCGCACCATTTTCTGTTTGTAACCTTGCTGCTGTTAACCTAGCTGAAATGGCTGATAAGGAAACAAAAACAGTTGATTTTGAAAAGTTAAAGAAGACTGTAGCAATAGGCGTTAGAATGCAAGATAACGTTATTAATGCTACACCATATTTCCTTGAAGAAAATAAGAAGCAGGCTCTAGGTGAGCGCCGCGTAGGTCTTGGTGTAATGGGCTTACACGATATGCTTATTTACTGTGAAACAGTGTACGGTTCAGAACAAGGAAATAAACTTGTGGATCAAGTTTTTGAAGTAATTGCAACCACAGCTTACAAAACTTCAGTAGAATTAGCCAAGGAAAAGGGAAGCTTCCCATTCTTAAATGGTGAAACACGCGAAGAAACAAATCGTTTACGACAAGCATTCATCGATACAGGATATATGAAAAAAATGCCTGAAGATGTCCGTCAATCTATACTAGAAAATGGAATAAGAAATTCACATTTGCTAACTGTTGCTCCAACGGGTAAAATAATTGCCCCCAGTGTTCGTAAGAGCGCTGCGTAAACTTAGCTATATGCGGGAAACCCTGGCGTATCTCTTACTACCTTTGTCTTGCCAACAAGTAATTAGGTAAAAATGTAAGAGTGTTGGCTTAATAGCCTACCAGACAATCCGCAGGGAAGTCGTGGCTGACCCTTCAACGACTATACGCTGAGCAACCATATATATTATGGTTGATGATAGAGTCTGACCCATATTGCGAGATATGGAGCGGGTACTAATATTCCCGCCCTCTATAATGATTTATAGAGAGTAACAAAAGTGAGTACTGGAACAATGGTTGGCGTTTCAACTGGATTAGAACCTTATTTCTCATTCTCTTATTTCCGAAGTGGACGACTAGGAAAATTTATCGAAGTTAAGGCTGATATCGTTCAAGAATACCTAGATAGTCACCCAGAAGCAGATGTTGATAATCTTCCAAACTGGTTTGTTGCAGCAATGGAACTGGCACCAGAAGCACATGCTGATGTTCAATGTATCATTCAACGATGGATTGACAGTTCTATTAGTAAAACGGTTAATGCCCCACAAGGGTATAGTGTTGAACAAGTTGAAAAAGTATATGAGCGCCTATACAAGGGCGGAGCTAAGGGTGGTACTGTATACGTAGATGGATCACGTGATTCACAAGTCCTGACCCTTAAAGCAGAGGAAAACGAGATTCCAACATTCAAAGAAAAAACGAAACAGCACGTGGTACTTGTTGATACCATTAATGACCTTCGTTCAACAGATGTGACCATAGGTTCTGAAATAGGCAACACATGCCCAGTCTGCCGCAAAGGACAAGTAAAAGAAATCGGCGGCTGTAATACATGTTCAAACTGTGGTACACAGCTAAAGTGTGGTTTATAAAAAGATAAAACGAGGATGCCTCTTAGGGTATCCTCGTTTTTTTATTCTTACAGAAGGAATGCAAAAGCAAAAAAATCTTGTTGCGAAATTTGTAAGAACGTTTGTTCTGTTGTATAATAAAAGAAAACAGGGCGGCGATTCCAATGATAAAGGAATGTCTAAATTGTGGGGAGCACATTAAGGTTAAACCAAGTCATTTTGAAAGAAAAAAGTTTTGCTCTCGTGACTGCAAAACTCTTTATCAAAAAAAGAATCCACCTGATTTCTGAAAGACACTTTCTAAAAAAGCAAAAATTAGGTGTGATTTTTGTGATACAGAAATGAATAGGAAGCCATCCGCAATTTTAATAAAAATTTCTGTAATTTGAAATGTAAACAATTATATCAGTTAAAATACGGTCACTTAATAAACCAGCACCTAGTAAATCAAGTAGGAAAAATTTGCATTAATTGTGGAAAGAGCTTAGTGTTCCTAAAAATAGAGAGCATTCAGCTAAATATTGTTCTAAGGGATGTCTTGGAAAAGAGAATGGTATAAGAGGGAAAGTATTATATAAAAAGAGAATCTTGATTTCATGTGAAAAATGTGGAACCGAATTTGAAAAGAAACCTTCTACCATACGTAAATTAAATTTTTGTTCTACTACTTGTATGGGTGATTATTATAGGGAAAGTTAGATGTTTACAGGCGAGAATAGTGGAACTTGGAACGGTGGAGATATTGACTACTACGGACCTAACTGTCTACATCAAAGAAGATTAGCTAGAAAACGAGATCAATTTACTTGCCAAGATTGCGGAAGTACAGAGAAGGACTATGGGAAAGAACTCTCTGTTCATCATATAATCCCTTTCCGCAAATATGAAGATTTTTAGAGTGTAATAAATTTGAGTACTGGGTGGTTGGGGTATCCGCAAAATTAGAACCTTATTTCTTATTCATTTATTTCCGAAGTAGACATTTAGGGGAATTTATTGAAATGAGGCTAATATCGTTCAAGAATACCTAGATAAAAAAAGTAAAAGAAATTGGCAGCTGTAATACATGTTCTAACAGTGTTCACAGCTTAAGTGTGGTCCATATAAACAAAAAACGAGGATGTCCTTTATTTGGGGCATCCTCATTTTTCTACAATAATTGTCCGATTAAATTAAGTAAGTATCCTCCAATAATTCCTGTAACCACAATCACCCAAGGTGGCAGTTTCCAATAGGACAGCATGCTGAACAATAGGGCTGCGAAAGCAAAATCAATTGGTGCAATTATAGAACTAGTCCATATCGGATCATAAAAGGCAGAAATTAATATACCCACAACGGCTGCGTTTACCCCCATTAATGCACCTTTTATTTTTGGATTATGGCTTAAGCTTTCCCAAAAAGGTAATGTACCCAAAACCAGTAAAAACGCGGGGAGAAAAATTGCAATGGTTGCAAGCAATCCGCCTACCCAGCCATCCATTATTGCACCTATATATGCAGCAAAGGTAAACAACGGTCCAGGTACAGCTTGTGCTGCTCCATATCCTGCGAGGAAGGCTTCTTTACTAAGCCATCCATTCGTAACAAATTCACGTTCCAATAACGGTAAAACCACATGCCCGCCGCCAAAGACCAGCGAGCCAGACCGATAAAAGCTATCAAACATCGCCACCCAGCTAGAAGTAGTCAACTCTCTTAAAATAGGAAGGACAATTAATAATCCGAAAAATAAACCTAAACAAATGAATGCAAATCTTCGAGAAAGTGGGACCTGAATAGTAGAGGGGAACTCTTCCCTTTGCCCCTTATAGATAATAAAACCAGCAACAGCTGCGATTAGGATTACACTTACCTGTGTATATGCTGTTTGCCATAACAAGGTAAATATTAAAACGAGTAAGGCAATTAATTTACGGGATAAATCAGGCGTTAACTTTTGTGCCATCCCCCATATAGCATGAGCCACAACGGCAACTGCTACAATTTTTAATCCGTGAATCCATCCAGCATTTCCTATATCCATTCCCTTAAGAATTAGGGCAAAAAGGATCACTATAACAACTGATGGCGTTGTAAAACCAACAAATGCTAGAATTCCACCTAACAAACCGCCACGCATAACGCCAATCCCAATTCCAACCTGACTACTGGCCGGACCAGGTAAAAACTGGCACAGAGCTACAAGATTGGCGTATGCTTGTTCATCCAGCCATTTTCTTCTGCGAACATACTCATCATGAAAATATCCTAAATGTGCTATGGGTCCGCCAAATGAAGTTAATCCAAGTTTTGCTGAAACGATTAGAATTTCAAGTAGTAAAGAAAGTTTACTTTGTTTCATAAATCCCCCTTTTAAGCTACAGGTGTATTAAGATAAGTTTATCTGTTTGTTTCGAAATAATCATTTAAAATGGCCTCCATAGAATGTTAAAAATATGTAAATCCCTCTTTACATACTATACCGGGGTATAATATAATCTTTTTACTAGATAATTTACAACATTATCATGTTAGTTAATTTGCCTAAATTTAAAAAGAAAATTGTCAAGAAACGTGCAATCGATTAGCACGCTCTATTTTTCAAAAAAATATACCCTATATGGGTATTAAGGAGTGAGATTAAGTGAAAAAATGGGCTATTACTGCACTTGTATACTTGTTAGTTGTGGTAGGGGGGTATTATGTCTATGCTTCTTTTGCGGAAATCGAATTTCATAATGAGACTAAGGCACCACACAATAAAGAGGCAGAGTCCTCCCATGGTCAGGAGCATGAAGAAAATGGCGATAACCACAATAGTGAAAGTGAGGTCATTCCTACTCTTCAAGTTGAAAATGGAGAATTGATTATTACCTTAACAGATTTGGCGGGAAATCCTGTATCAGAATTAGAGGTGAATCACGAAAAGCTGCTGCATTTGATTGTTGTCAGCACAGATTTAAAAGAGTATCAGCATTTACATCCTCAAACAAACGAGCCTGGAGTCTTCAAAGTAGCTCATTCATTACAAGCAGGGGAGTATAAAGCGTTTGTTGATATTAAACCAACAGGCAAGACCTATGAGGTTGCACCTATTTCATTCATGGTAGGAGAAAACCATAATGAACATGAGGAAGATTCTCTAACCGTTGACACCGAATTAACAAAGGAAGCTGGCGGTCATACAGTAAAACTGCTTCCAAGTTCATTAAAAGTAAATGAGGACATTCAACTTACATTTGATTTAGGAGGAGATACCCCAGAGCAGTATCTAGGGGCATTGGGACATGTCGTAATTCTTGATCAAAAAGGCGATAATTATATTCACGTTCACCCACTAGAAGGAAATGAGCCTGTGTTTGCTACAAAATTTACAGAACCAGGGGTTTATAAGATATGGGCAGAGTTTAAGTTTAGTGGCCAAGTATTCGTATATCCGTACGTTGTAGAAATTAAATAGACTCTAGAAAGCATCGGTACTTCCCGATGCTTTTCTGTTTTGATAATTGTCCCAGAAATGTCAAAAACTCTTCATACGTTCTTCATAAAATGCGACTACTATTGTTATAGTATTAACTTAGTAAAGCAGTCCTTTTTATCATCCAATAAAAATAAGGTGATTCTATGTACAATCTCATGAGTCAATTTAGTTCATTTGTAAGCAAACCGTTTTTTATCATCGCCAACAACTTGGAATCTTGGCCATTCGTTTTTGCCTTACTATTAGGAATAGTGGGAGCTCTGGCACCCTGTCAGCTTACTGGAAATATCAGCGCATTAACGCTTTATGGTAACCGCTCCTTTCAACAGAAAATTGTGTGGAAGGATGTTCTCTTTTTTACATTAGGAAAAGTGGTTGCTTTCTCTTTATTAGGAGGACTTGTATGGATATTAGGAAGAGAAATTCAAGAAAGCCTAATTTCATATTTTCCTTGGGTTCGCAAAATAATGGGACCATTACTTATCATTGTTGGGTTATATATGATTGGATTAATAAAACTAGAAGGAACAATCAAATTATTTAAAAGGACTAAAGAGTACAAACGGGAAACACCATTTGGTTCCTTTATGTTAGGGTTCAGTTTTTCACTGGCTTTTTGTCCAACTATGTTTATCCTATTCTTTGTTACCTTAATGCCGATTGTTTTGTCCAGCACATACGGGTTTATCCTGCCTTCTGTATTTGCATTAGGAACAGCTTTGCCGGTAATCCTTTTTATTTTGATTATTTGGTACTTAGGCGGGGGAGGAGTACTGCTGAAAAAGGGAAGAAAGTTTGGGACTTCCATACAAAGAGTTTCAGGAATATTGATTATACTATTAGGAATATTTGACTCCCTTACCTATTGGTCTCTGTAACTCGTGGATAAAAATACGGATGAATGAACAAAATGTGAAAGTTGGAAAAAACGTATAAAAAACACTTTACATAGGGTAGGGGGGTATGGTTAAATGAAGTTAGAACATAACCTCTTTTACAAGGTTAAATTAGTGTTAATTAAGAAAGGATGAATATACAATGGAAAAGATTACTTTAAACGTACAAGGAATGTCATGCGATCACTGTGTAAAAGCAGTTGAAGGCAGTGTTGGTGAACTAAACGGAGTAAGCTCTGTTAAAGTTAACTTAAAGGCTAATACAGTAGATGTGGAATATAACAACCAAGAGGTAACATTAGATAAAATCAAAGAAACAATTGATGATCAAGGTTACGACGTAGAGTAAAAATAGGAAAAGACACGTGCTAGTGAATAGCACGTTCTTTTTAAAACAAAATATACCCATATGGGGTATAAGGGAGTGGATTCTATGTCTCAAGTTTTAAAAGAAACCAATTTGCAAATTTCCGGAATGACTTGTGCTGCTTGTGCCTTAAGGATAGAAAAGGGTTTAAATAAATTAGAAGGTGTAGAAACAGCAACCGTTAATCTTGCATTAGAAAGATCTGCTATAAAATATGATCCACAAAAACTAAAGGTCGAAGATATTGAAAAAAAAATTAGAGACCTTGGTTATGACGTGGTTACCGAAAAAGCAGAATTTGATATTACCGGGATGACTTGTGCGGCATGCTCAACGAGAATAGAGAAGGGTTTGAATAAATTAGATGGGGTCGTTAAGGCGAATGTGAATCTGGCACTTGAAAAAGCTACGTTGGAATACAACGGGTCTGTCTTAACACCAAGTGACATTATTAATAAGGTTGAAAAGCTTGGTTATGGGGCTCGTGTGAAGGAGAATGTAAAAGAAACAAGTGACCATCGTCAAAAGGAGATTAGTAAGCAAACGGGCAAATTTATTTTTTCAGCTATTCTCTCCCTTCCGTTATTATGGGCAATGGTTGGACATTTTTCTTTTACATCCTTTATTTGGGTTCCTGAAGCTTTTATGAATCCATGGGTACAACTGGCTTTGGCTACACCCGTTCAGTTTATAATTGGTTCCCAGTTTTACATTGGAGCCTATAAAGCTCTCAAAAATAAAAGTGCTAATATGGATGTACTGGTTGCCCTCGGGACATCAGCAGCCTATTTTTATAGTCTCTATTTATCGATTATGTCCCTTATGGAAGAAGCACATGGTGTTGAGCTTTATTATGAAACAAGTTCCATATTAATTACCTTAATTATCTTAGGGAAGCTTTTTGAGGCAAAAGCTAAAGGTCGATCCTCTGAAGCGATTAAGAAATTAATGGGACTTCAAGCTAAGACGGCGACAGTTGAAAGAGATGGGCAAGAACTGGTAATTCCACTTGAAGAGGTTGTTGTAGGAGATATCTTATATATAAAACCGGGCGAAAAAATACCTGTTGATGGAAAAATCATCGAAGGAAATTCAGCCATTGATGAGTCCATGCTTACTGGTGAAAGTGTCCCTGTAGATAAGACAATTGGTGATGAGACAATAGGTGCCACACTTAACAAAAACGGCTTTTTAAAAGTGGAAGCTAAAAAGGTTGGAAAAGATACTGCCTTAGCACAAATTATTAAAGTAGTGGAAGAAGCACAAGGATCTAAGGCTCCCATTCAAAGACTAGCAGATAAAATTTCTGGAGTATTCGTACCAATCGTGGTTGGTATCGCGTTTCTTACTTTTATTATTTGGTTTGTATGGGTAGCTCCTGGGGATTTTGCGGAAAGCTTAGAAAAAATGATAGCCGTCCTTGTTATTGCCTGCCCATGTGCACTAGGACTGGCAACTCCAACATCAATCATGGCTGGCTCAGGCCGGTCTGCAGAATTTGGAATTCTGTTTAAGGGTGGGGAACATTTAGAAATGACCCACCGAATTACCACTGTTGTATTGGATAAAACCGGAACAGTAACAAACGGTACCCCTGTTTTAACGGATGTCATCACAACCGAAATGTTTGAAGAGGAAGAATTTCTATCCTTGATTGGCTCGGCTGAAAAGCAATCGGAGCACCCCTTAGCACAAGCGATAGTCCAGGGTATTAAGGAAAAAGGAATTCACTTTAAAGATGTTACTGAATTCGAAGCCATTCCTGGTTTTGGAATCAAAGCTGTGGTTGATGGGAAAGAATTATTAATTGGTACAAGGAAATTAATGAATAAGTACAACGTGGAGGCAGCTTCTGCTTTTGAAAAAATGAATGAATTAGAAAGGGCAGGAAAGACAGCGATGCTTACAGCCATAAACGGACAATTTGCAGGTACCGTTGCTGTTGCTGATACGATTAAGGAAACATCAAAAAGTGCCATCAAGCGACTGAAAGACATGGGGCTGGAAGTCATTATGATTACGGGTGATAATCAGCAGACTGCCTTAGCAATCGCAAAACAGGCTGGAATTGAAAATGTGATTGCTGAAGTCCTTCCGGAGGGCAAGGCATCTGAAATTAAGCAATTACAGGCGCAAGGCAAGAAAGTAGCAATGGTGGGTGATGGAATTAACGATGCTCCGGCGTTGGCAGTTGCTGATATTGGGATGGCGATAGGAACCGGAACAGATGTGGCAATGGAAGCAGCTGACATTACCCTTATTCGCGGGGATTTAAATAGTATTGCAGATGCAATTTTCATGAGTAAGAAGACTATTACGAACATAAAGCAAAACCTTTTCTGGGCACTTGCCTATAATTCACTGGGAATACCATTTGCAGCACTCGGTTTCTTAGCCCCTTGGCTTGCCGGCGCAGCTATGGCTTTCAGTTCTGTATCCGTTGTCCTTAACGCATTACGATTACAAAAAGTAAAACTATAGTGAACTACAAAAGGGCTGACACATAATTGTCAGCCTTTTTCACATTTTTCACTATCTTTAACTATTATACTTATTTTACAAGGAATCAAATTTAATAAGCCGGGTGAGATCGTATGAATCATATTTTACTAATTGAAGACGAGGAAAGTGTTTCAACTGTCATAAAAGGTTATTTAGAAAAAGAAGGTTATACCGTTCATTGTGCAGCCACTGGTTTAAAAGGGTTGGATCTTTTAAAAATAGCGGATTTTAAATTAATTATATTGGATTTAATGCTGCCTGATATTAGCGGAGAAGAAGTTTGCAAGATTATTCGGCAATCATCTGATGTGCATATCTTTATGCTGACAGCAAAAGGCTCATTAAATGACAAAATAGAGGGATTAAATATCGGGGCTGATGAGTATTTAATAAAACCATTCAGCCCAAGAGAATTAACTGCAAGAGTAAATGCTTTATTTAGGAGAATAAGCTCCAAATTTCCTTCTTCCAAGGTTATTTTTGACGACGGTTATTTAACGATTGATTGTGATAAAAGAACAGTCCAAATTTTGAAGCAAGAGGTCCCTTTTACACCTAATGAGTTTGATATTATTTGTGCACTTGTTTCAGCAAAAGGAAGTGTGTTATCGAGAGAACAGCTGATTGATAAAATCTTCGGCGTAGATTTTAGCGGCTATGATCGGACCATTGATGTGCATATAAAAAATATTCGTAAAAAGATAGAAATAGACACGAAGAACCCCAAATTTGTCCTTACGGTTATGAAAGCAGGATATAAGTTTGGTGGTGAGAAGTAAGTGCAATCAATCAGCAGAAGATTAAGCATTTTATTGGTATTATCAGCGGTGGCGGCCATCCTGCTGGTTACTATTTTTGTTAATATGACTGTTTCCAATAAATTTAACGAATACATGATTGAAATCCAGAACAAGAGGTATGAAAGAATTGTTTCCTATTTTGAAGAAGCCTATAAAAGGGAAGGTAAATGGTCCTCAGATACAGGTGTAGAATTAATGCATGAGGCATATATGGGAAATTATTGTTTGACACTGTTAGATAGCAGCAAACAGGCAGTCTGGGGAATGGATCCTGAGGACTTACAAACTCAAATCCATATCGGAGAAATGCCAGGGCATGAAAGTGGTGTTTATACTACAAAAACGTTTGAGATTAAAGAGAATGGTAAAATAGTTGGGTTTATCGATATCGGACAATATTCGTCTGTGCTTCTAACAGAAGAAGATTTAACCTTTAAATCTTCCATAAACAAAAGCATTATAGCCAGTGGTACCCTTGCTCTAATTATCATCATTAGCTTGAGTCTGTATTTTTCAAAACAATTTTCTACTCCAATTCGAGCGGTGGCAAAAATGTCTGTCAGTCTATCTCAAGGAAACTTTGATACGGTATCGAATATAAAAAGTAATATTGCAGAGTTAGAGGATTTAAGAAAAAGTGTGAATATCCTTGCAGGAAAATTAAAGTACCAGGACACTCTCAGAAAAAGATTAGTATCAGATATAACGCATGAGATTAGAACGCCTTTAAACGTGTTACAAAATAATCTTGAGGCAATGATTGATGGTGTAATTCCTGTAACAAATGAGGGATTAAATTATTTAAATGAGGAAGTCATTCGATTTGGGAATTTAATAAATGACTTAAATTTGTTAAAAGAGTTTGAATCAGAAAGTATCAAACTTAATTATGAAACTATTTTACTTGATCATTTGATTTCAGAGATTTGTAAGGATTTCTATAGGGCTGCTGAAAATAATAATAGTATGATTCAATATGAAATTGCCCCTGATGAATATCAAATCATAGCAGATAAGGACAAAATGAAACAAGTAATTATAAACATATTATCAAACGCACTTAAATTTTCTGAAAGTAATGGTAAGATTTCGATTAAACTTTATAAAGAAAAAAACTTCATTATTATGGAAGTGATAGATAACGGCATTGGTATTAAGCAAGAAGATTTACCATTTATTTTTGAAAGGCTTTATAGAGGAGATAAGAGTAGGAGTCAAATTGAAGGAAATGGTATTGGTTTAACGATTGTTAAGAATATCCTTGAGCTTCACAATGCGATGATTGAGGTAGAGAGTGAAGAAGGATTAGGAACTACAGTGAGGGTCTATTTTAATTCAACAAATTAACGCAAATCTGTGACCGAAATTTGACACTCTTATTTTCTTCATACTGTCTTCATAACACTTCACTATTCTAATGTTGTAAGCATTACACATTAGGAGTTGTAGAGATGAAAAAGAAAATAGTCACCTTGCTAGTTTCGAGCGCAATATTAGTAGCCTTCACGGGTTGCAGCAGACCAGTAACAGGAGATAAAGAGGCAGATAATGCTCTTTTTGCCTTTAATAAAATTGTAAAGGCATATCCTGATAAAAAAGGGTTCCATGAAGCTCTAAAACATTGGGGCTTTGAGCTGTCAACAGGTGAAAAGTTTGAATGGAGTAAAGATATGTCAGCTAATAAGGCAGATTTTGCTATGGTTATGCTGGCGGATCCTCTTGTAGAAGCAGGACTAGATATTAGTAAGCTTGATGAAAACGAATGGCTTTATGAACCAGCTGCTAAGGACGATAAAGGGAATGATTTACCTAATCGTCTTATTAAACCCTACAATGTATCAGATAAGAAACAAGCTTCTAATGGGTCTGAAGATTCCATGAGAAGACTCTTAAAGGCTGATACAGACAATGTGAAGTATCATAAGGATGTACAACATTTTGGTCTTAGCCTTGGAGAAGGTTACCAAGTTCAGTGGACAGAAAAGCTTGGTACAAATAATGCCGATATGATCTTTGTGTTAAATGCGGAGCCCCTTGTAGAAGCAGGAATAGATATCAATAGACTGGAAGACAGCGGTTGGGTCTTTAAAGAAGCAAGTGATGATGATATGGGAATGGGAGCAAGTCCAGATCAAATCGTTAAAATCTATGATATTAAAAAATAATAAATAAACCACCCCTGATATCTTGGGTGGTTATCATATTTGATAGAAAAGATTGAGGTGAGTAGGTTGGAACAGAGTCTAAAATAGGTGGAATGACCTGTGCAGCTTGTGCCAAACGAATTGAAAAAGTAACAAAAAAGCTTGAGGGAGTTCAAGATTCGAGCGTGAATTATGTAACCGAGAAATTAAGCATTCAATATGATGAATCCGTCGTATCACTCCCAGCTATTCGTGCAACGATTGAGAAGGCAGGGTATGAGGCCATTATTGAGTCGGCAAAGAGGGTACTGCAAATAGAAGGCATGACCTGTGCAGCCTGTGCGAAAAGAATTGAAAAGGTAACTAGTAAGCTTGATGGAGTGCTGGAATCAAGTGTAAATTATGCAACCGAAAAATTATCAATAGGCTTTGAGCCTTCTAAGGTGAGAGTTTCAGATATTAAACAAGCAATCGAGAAGGCAGGATATAAAGCAATAGAAGAGGAAACGACAGTTGATAGTGATAAAGAGAGAAAAGAAAAAGAAATCAAGCTGCTATGGAAGAAGTTTGTGATTTCTGCTGTATTTACCGTGCCGCTGCTTGTAATCACAATGGGTCATATGTTTTTTGAACCGCTTGGTTTTAAACTTCCAGCGATTATTGATCCAATGGTGAATCCACTTTACTTTGGCTTAATTCAATTATTATTGGTACTTCCAGTGTTATTTGCTGGCAATAAGTTCTTTACGGTTGGCTTTAGCTCTCTGATTAGTAGAAGCCCCAATATGGACTCTTTAATTGCTATGGGTACTTCTGCAGCATTCCTTTACGGAATCTTTGCTATCTTCCAGATATATGGCGGGAACATCGATTATGCCTACGATTTATATTTTGAAGCGGCCGGCGTTATTATAACCTTAATCCTGCTAGGTAAATATTTAGAAGCCGTTACAAAAGGAAAGACCTCTGAGGCAATAAAGAAACTAATGGGACTAGCCCCTAAAACAGCGATGATTATTCGTAATGGTAAAGAAGTAGAAATGGCAATCGAAGAAGTAGAAGTTGGTGATATCATTGTTGTTAAACCAGGAGAAAAAATGCCTGTAGATGGTGAAGTAATCGAAGGGATGACTTCTGTTGATGAATCAATGCTGACTGGTGAAAGTATGCCAGTAGAAAAAAATATAGGCGATGCAATTATCGGAGCAAGTATCAATAAAAATGGATTGATCAAATATAAGGCTACTAGAGTTGGAAAAGATACTGCTTTAGCACAGATTATTAAACTAGTAGAAGATGCGCAAGGTTCAAAGGCTCCGATTGCAAAGATGGCAGATATTATTTCTGGATATTTTGTTCCTGTGGTAATTGGGATCGCAATTGCGGGAGCGTTGGCTTGGTATTTCTTTGCAGGTGAAACGGGAGTATTCTCTTTAACCATTTTTATATCTGTTCTTGTTATCGCTTGCCCGTGTGCTTTAGGATTGGCAACCCCAACAGCTATTATGGTAGGTACAGGAAAAGGTGCTGAATATGGGGTACTAATTAAAAGCGGTGTTGCCTTAGAGACTGCTCACAAAATTAAAACCATTGTCTTTGATAAGACTGGGACAATTACTGAGGGCAAACCAAAGGTTACGGATGTTGTTGTGACGAGTGAAATTACGGAGGAATACCTGCTTCAATTGGCTGCTTCTGCTGAAAAAGGATCAGAGCATCCATTAGGGGAAGCAATTGTGAAAGATGCTGAGGAAAGAGGTATAGAATTTAAAAACTTAGACTTCTTCAAAGCAATTCCTGGTCATGGAATTGAGGTTAAAATGGATGGTAAGAACATTTTACTCGGAAATCGAAAGCTTATGGTTGAAAGGGAGATTTCGCTAAAAGACCTAGAGGTTACATCTGATAGGCTTGCTGGCGAGGGTAAAACTCCAATGTATGTGGCAATAGATGGTCGTATGGCTGGAATTATCGCAGTAGCAGATACTGTTAAAGAAAATAGTAAAAAAGCAATTGAACAGCTTCATAAGATGGGCATTGAAGTTGCCATGATTACTGGCGATAACAGAAGGACGGCAGAAGCGATAGCAAAACAGGTTGGGATTGACAGAGTGTTAGCGGAGGTCCTGCCAGAAGACAAGGCAAACGAGGTTAAAAAGATTCAAGCAGAAGGTAGTAAAGTAGCGATGGTGGGCGATGGTATAAACGATGCTCCTGCGCTTGCACAGGCAGATATCGGAATTGCAATTGGTTCTGGTACAGATGTTGCAATGGAATCTGCAGATATTGTTCTTATGAGAAGTGACCTAATGGATGTACCAACTGCCATCCAATTAAGTAAAAAAACAATCTCAAACATAAAACAAAACTTATTTTGGGCATTTGGTTACAACACATTAGGAATACCAATAGCGATGGGAGTACTCTACTTATTTGGAGGACCGCTGTTAAACCCAATCATCGCAGCCGCTGCCATGAGTTTAAGCTCCGTTTCAGTATTATTAAATGCATTAAGATTAAAAGGCTTTAAACCAGCTAGATAAGGCAGTTGAATTAATTTAGAGTGGCAGGGAACTTTAATCACTGCCATTTTTTTAATATAGTCTGTGTTAAAGGTAAATGTTGATATTAGAACGTTGATTTGTGCGGAAGGCGCGAGACT
>NZ_NPDD01000023.1 GCF_002272245.1 Bacillus sp. 7884-1
AGCGTCAAGGAGGCTTCCCGAGCCGCCTGCGGAAAGCGAAGCGCCTGGAGCACAAATCAACAGCCCAATATAACACAGCCTTCATTTAAATAAATCGCTAGCTTTCTGTGTTCGAATTCACAAATAAAAATCCCACCATAAATATGGCGGGAAAATAAGTTTATTATTGAATATATTTCGCTCTAATCTCTTCAAGGTCCACTGTATTTAGATCATCAACCACTTCAATAAGTCCTATTAATTCTTTTTCATTTAGGTAGATACCATATGAACCACTATTAATAATAGTAAATTCAATATTATTGATCCCCTTTGTACCGGTAAAATCGGTAACAATTTGCATTGTTGATGAATTCAGAATCATAAAGTACCCTTCTGCATTATCAAAGGCTGATAGGTCTAAAGCCATTTTTGTATTGACACCTTTATGAACCACTATAATAAGCGGCTCAAACTCATATCCAGTTCCTTTTATTGTAATTGTCTGCTCGTTAGCAGCCACTTCTGCTTTTTTAACAAAACGCTCTGTCGCTACCTTACTAAAATCGTCACCGTAGATACTAGGCTGAGCAGGTTCCGCTGGGGGTGCGGTAACCGCAGAATCAATCCCGTCTCCGTCACTGCCTGAAGCCGTGATAGCTTCTAAATCATCTACAACTTTAATTACTCCACGCTTCATTCCCATCCAGCAGCTAAAATTAAGATCATCACTCCCTGGTGTGAATTCAATTAGATTATTTCCACTTTGCAGCTTCTGTTGAATATCCATACCTGGCACGACAATCGTATTATTACAGCCAGTAATTTCTTCACCCTTAATAACCCATTTAAGAGGCATTCCCTTTTGGACATAAAGAGTTTTTGGAGTATAGCCATAAACATTAGCAGTCATATTCAAGATCTGAACCCCATCTTTAATTGTTGCTTTAATCTCATCGGATGAGGATGATGAGGCGTTTGCATCACCGAAGGCTCCCACACTGGACATAATAGCCATTGGACTGATATTCATGCCTGCCAAGGCTAGCCCTCTGTTACTCATAATAAGGCCGAGCATAATGATTAACACACCGCTAAACTTTAGTATTTTTTTTGTGTACCCTTTGGTCAACAACCCTGATAATGCTCCAAATGTCAGCATGAGCGGGACTGTTCCAATAGAGAACATAAACATCGATAAGGAACCTGCTATAGCACTGCCTGTCCCTAGTGCAAATATTTGCATGGTTTGTAGGGGACCACATGGCATTAAACCATTGAGAAGTCCGACAAAAAATGGTGCTCTTGGTTTGCTCATTGCCCTACAAGCCACATTTGGCAATTTAATTTGGAATTTTCTAAAGGCCTTAAAACCAGCCATATTAAAGCCCATCATAATCATGAAAACACCAGCAAATAACTGCAAACCTGCTTTAGCAGTTAGGGACAAGGCGAAAACTGAACCAATAGCACCAATGACCCCACCTAATATCGTGTATGCGACCACTCTACCGGCGTTATATAAAAGTGCTGGCTTTATGGCTTCAAATTTGTTCTTGCTTTCTTTTCCAATACTTTGAGAAAGCATAATTCCCCCGCACATACCTACACAATGGATAGAGGTAATCACTCCAACTACAAATAATACAGCATAAGAAGCATTATTTAGTTGTGGTTCCATATCGTAATTCCCTGAGTTGATTCCAAGTAATACAACGGCTGCTACTGCAATCATAATGCCAATAAACTTAAAGTCTTTAGGGCTTTCAGTACTATAACCTACACTTTCAATAGCATTTTTAATTTTTTTTACATCGCAAAAATGATCATCATAGTCAATTTCCGCAAATTGACCGCTAAAACTAGCTTTTACACCGAGGACCCCATCTAATTTTTTCACGGTCCTCTCAACCCGCTTCTCGCAAGAAGTACAGGTCATTTCATATACCTTTATACGTTCTTTTATTTTACTCATAAAGTTCCCTACCTTTACTAATTAATGAAACCAACTAAATGATAGGTAAAGTATAGAGAATTTTTGTGTGGATGATATGAAGAAAGAGAGTATGGAAGTGAACAATTTGTAGACAAAAAATATCCAAATTTTGAACTATGTTTATCATTACTAAATGTTCATACTATAAAAAACAGCTTGAAAAGAGGAAACAACTTGGAACCTTTTATGCCTCAATTAGTATACTTTGAACCTAGAGCATTGGAATACCCTCTTGGAAGAGAACTAAAAGAGAAATTTGAAAAACTGAATCTTGAAATTCGTGAGACTACCTCTCATAATCAGATTCGTGATTTGCCGGGTGATAATGAAAATCAAAAATACCGTAATGCAAAATCAGCCCTTGTAGTAGGAATCAGAAAGACATTGAAATTTGATACTTCTAAGCCTTCGGCAGAATATGCTATTCCTTTAGCCACTGGCTGCATGGGGCATTGCCATTATTGCTATTTACAAACAACACTTGGAAGCAAACCATATATTAGAACCTATGTAAATCTAGAGGATATCTTTGAACAAGCTCAAAAATACATGGATGAGCGTAAGCCTGAGACAACCCGGTTTGAAGCCGCTTGTACCTCAGACATTGTGGGACTAGATCATTTAACACATTCACTAAAGAAGACGATTGAATTCATTGGACAATCAGAATTTGGACTGCTCCGATTTGTAACGAAATTCCATCATGTAGACCATCTTCTAGATGCCAATCATAATGGAAAGACAAGGTTTCGTTTTAGTGTGAATTCGCGGTATGTGATAAAGAATTTTGAACCAGGTACATCATCTTTTGAAGATCGGTTGTCAGCAGCAAAGAAGGTTGCGAAGGCGAATTACCCATTAGGGTTTATTATCGCCCCCATTTATTTGCATGAAGATTGGAAGGAAGGCTATCGTGAATTGTTTGAGAGGTTAAGAGAGGAGCTTTCAGGCATAGAAATACCCAATTTAACGTTCGAACTCATTCAGCATCGCTTTACAAAGCCGGCAAAGAATGTAATTGCAAAGAGGTACCCGAAAACAAAGCTTGAAATGGATGAGGAAAAGCGTAAATATAAATGGGGCCGTTATGGAATTGGAAAATACGTCTACCAAACAGAAGAAGCAAATGAATTAGAAACCACCATTCGCCAATATATAAATGAATATTTTCCAAATGCAGTTGTTGAATATTTTACTTAAAAAAAATATTTTTTAACTTGTACACCGTACTATTTCGTGGACCTTCTGCTTAAAGATGTAACAATGAGTTACCTTTAGGAGTGACTGCCATGAAAATAGACGGTGTTTTTTCTGGAGGAGGAATAAAAGGATTTGCCCTTATTGGGGCCATTCAAGAAATTGAAAACAGAGGTTTTCAATTCGAGCGGGTTGCAGGGACGAGTGCGGGGTCGATTGTTGCCGCATTAATTGCTGCAGGCTATGGAAGTACCGAGATTGAACAAGTTCTTGATGAGTTGGATTTAACAAAGTTTCTCGATGCCCGTAAAATGATTATTCCTTTTCCACTAGCTAAATGGTTGTTTGTTTATTGGAGGTTAGGCTTATATAAAGGAAACGAGTTAGAAAAATGGATTGAAGAAAAATTAGCAGCTAAGGGAATAAGAACCTTTTCAGATTTGCCGCCACAAAACTTAAGAATCATTGCGTCTGACCTTTCAAATGGCAGGTTAATGGTTCTTCCAGATGATTTAGTTAAATATGGTATTCCCCCTGAGTCATTTTCAATCGCAAAAGCAGTACGAATGAGCTGTAGTATCCCATATTTTTTTGAACCGGTTAAAATGAAATCAATGGATGGAGTTAATTTGATAGTGGATGGTGGGGTATTAAGTAATTTTCCAATGTGGTTATTCGACCGTGAAAATATTCAAAAGTTGAGACCAGTAATCGGGATTAAATTAAGTGCAGATGAATACGAACATGAAAAACATAAAATCAAAAATGCCATTCAATTGTTTGCTGCTCTGTTTGAAACGATGAAAGATGCACACGATTCACGTTATATATCTAAAAGACATGCAAAAAACATTATTTTTATTCCCTCGGAGGGGGGAATATCAATCGAGTTCCATCTGACAGATGAAAAGAAACAGGAATTGTTTGCGATAGGCAGAGAGGCTGCTATAAAGTTTTTTAAGTCTTGGTGTTATTAAAAGCATGTACTTCTCTGAAATAGAAAAAATCGAGCGCTTATAAAGACGCTCGATTTTTCTTTTTGCCTTTTTTACCATCGATAACTGTTAAGTGAACAGGGGATTTCTTTTTAGTCATTTTGCTTCTCTTTAAAGAAGTTAGTGAACCAAAAGATGTACCTTTTGTAGACTGTTCGCCGCCTTTAGTCTGTAAACGCCTTTTTGACTTCTTAGCTGCTTTGATAAAGGCCTGCTGCTCTTTATTCCTAGGATTTGACCTGCGAATTAGTTTGAAAACAAAATAAATGGCTAAACCAACCAATGCGAACACTACGATATTCTTAAGAAAACCAATAGGGTCACTTGTAAATGCTGCAATAATGCCAATTATTCCTAAAACAATAACACTACCAACCAAAGGAACGGAAATCCGATTTTTCAAGAAAGCCACCTCCCTAACAGCATCTTAATCATTTTCTTAATTTTTTAAACTCAAAAATAATAATGTTTTTAATATTTTATTCAGCTTTAAGCTGTAATATAAACACTCTTCAACTAGTTCTTTTGTATTGCATTACAAAAGTAAGAGATATTTTAAATTGAAGGAGATATGAAAAATTGTATGTACTTAATTTAATTCTACTTCATATATGAAAAAACCTCTAGGATGACATAATATTTCCAATTAAAAAATTTATTCTATGCAAGTGATTGACGTGGGAAGGGCATAATAAGGTTGATTACATATTGGGTAAGGTATTAATTTAACAGGAGGTATTTAATATGGCTAAAAGGCCTGAAAAGTCAAATTATCCAAAACCAATGTCTTTTGTTACTGTCGTATTTTGGACGGGTTTGTTTGGAGGTCTATTTTGGGGGACGATTGGTTTTTTTGCATACTACTTCAATTTCACTGAAATTCGTCCTAATATCATACTAGGTCCATGGGCATTAGGGGATTGGAAAAATGAATGGCTGGGGACTGTCATATCAATTATTTTACTTGGGATTTTATCGGTTGGTGCTGCTTTTGTTTATTCTATTGCACTAAAAAAATTTAATGGTATTTGGTTGGGCTTGGGATATGGTATTGCACTTTTCATAATCGTGTACTTAGTGTTGAATCCCATTTTTTCAGAAATGAAGCCGTTTTTAGACTTGAGTCGTAATACGGTCATTACTTCGATTTGTTTATATTTGGTTTATGGCTTATTTATTGGTTATTCCATTAACTATGAGTATGAAATTAATCAAATGGAGGAAAATGAGACAGCCTCTTAACGCTTTATTAGTCTTTATAGACTGAGATGTGTTAAAATATTTTTGATATTAAAGAACAAAGCAATATTTGTTACTGGATTACATACGGGAGAGTGGGAGAAGATGGGAAAAATAGATAAATTAAGATCAAGTTTTTCTACATATGGAATTGATGGTTTTTTAATTACAAGTCAATTCAACCGTCGCTATATGACAAACTTTACTGGTTCGGCTGGGGTAGTTCTCATTAGTGCTGACACAGCACAATTTATTACGGACTTCCGTTATGTTGAACAAGCTTCAAACCAATGCGAAGGTTATGAGATTGTCAAAATGACCGGAACGCTTGTTGATGAGGTTGCAAAGCAAGCAAAAAAACTTGGGATAAAAAAACTTGGGTTTGAAGAGGATCATTTATCATTTGCTACCTATAAAGCTTATGAAAAAGAAGTTGAAGCAGAACTTGTTCCTGTTTCAGGTGTAATTGAAAAGTTACGCTTGATTAAGACAGAACCAGAGATTAAGATATTAAAGGTAGCAGCGGATATTGCCGACGCTGCATTTAAGCATATATTGGATGTTATTCGACCAGGAAAAACGGAGCTTGAAGTATCCAATGAATTAGAGTTCTTTATGAGAAAAGCAGGAGCAACATCTTCTTCTTTCGATATTATTGTTGCGTCAGGTTATCGCTCAGCTCTTCCACATGGAGTTGCAAGTGACAAAGTCATAGAAAAAGGAGATTTTGTAACCTTGGACTTTGGTGCCTATTATAACGGTTATGTATCTGATATTACAAGAACGGTATCAGTGGGAGAACCTGAGGCAAAGCTGAAGGAGATATACGACGTTGTTCTAGAAGCGCAGGTTAGAGGAATGGCTGGTATAAAGCCTGGAATGACAGGTAAAGAGGCAGATGCACTTACCAGAGATTACATAACAGAAAAGGGTTATGGAGAATACTTTGGTCATTCAACCGGTCACGGTATTGGTCTTGAAGTCCATGAAGGTCCAACGCTTTCTATGCGTTCAGATATGGTTCTAGAACCAGGCATGATTGTTACTGTTGAACCAGGTATCTACATACCAGGTCTTGGCGGGGTCCGGATTGAGGATGATACTCTCATTACGAAAGACCATAACGAAGCTTTTACTCATTCTACAAAAGAACTTATCATTTTGTAATAGACATAGGAGGATAAAACATGAGTATTTCTGTTAATGATTTTAAAACAGGATTGACAATTGAAGTGGATGGCGGTCTTTGGCGCGTTCTTGATTTCCAACATGTAAAACCAGGTAAAGGAGCGGCATTTGTTCGCTCTAAGCTTCGTAACCTTCGTAATGGTGCGATTCAAGAAAAAACGTTCCGTGCTGGTGAGAAAGTTGAAAAAGCACAAATTGATAATCGTAAAATGCAGTATCTATATGCAAGCGGCGATCAGCATATTTTTATGGATATGGAATCATACGAGCAGGTTGAGCTGCCAGCAAACAATATCGAATATGAATTAAAGTTTTTAAAAGAGAACATGGAAGTCCACATCATGATGTTTAACTATGAAACACTTGGTGTAGAACTGCCAAATACTGTTGTGCTAGAAGTTACTGAAACAGAGCCAGGCATAAAAGGTGATACTTCTTCAGGTGGAACCAAGTCTGCAACCCTTGAAACAGGACTTACAGTTCAAGTTCCTTTCTTTGTTAATCAAGGTGATAAATTAATTATCAATACAACTGAAGCATCTTATGTTTCTCGTGCACAATAAAATAGTTCCCAAAAAACTAAGGCCGAAACTGATGGCCTTAGTTTTTTTTGTTTATTTATGGTGAAAAGTTTATTACTTTCCCTATTGTGAAAACTTCACTAAATAGTAATAATTAGTTTCTATTTAGCTGATTAGTTTTTGCTAAAATTAAGTAGAATTACAAACATATAAACAAAAGGGGTGACACAACAATGAAAAAAATTCTCTCTCTCTTGTTTCTCTGTACGGCTATTGGTCTACTAATTGCAGCCTGCGGTAACTCCAAGGAGACGAATGTGACTTTAGATAAAAAGCATTTACCATTACCAGATTATGTTTTAAACTCTTCTGATTTAATTCAGGAAACGTACGCTATGGTATCGAACTACCCAGAAGTAGTAGCAGGTGTTCCTTGTTATTGCGGCTGTTATGCACAAGATGGGCATGAAAGTAATCTGGATTGCTATATTGATTCATTTGGAGAAAACAATGCCGTTACCGGCTGGGATTCAATGAGTATATCCTGAGACGTCTGTATAGATATCGCCCGGGAGGCGGTAGAGATGCATTTAGACGGTAAAAGCCCTAAGAAAATATATGACTTAATCACTACGAAGTATCAAGATTTTGGGGAGCCAACTCCGACGCCAGAACCTAAGTAAGGGATAACCTATGAAAAAAATACTTTATGGCCTTTACATCATTATCTTTATAGGCATTATTATTTGTATCGTTAATAGTGATATTTTTAACAGCAAGAATGGTGAAGCTATTGCCGCAGGTGAAAAGATTTATAACAAGCAGTGCCTGATTTGCCATGGTGAAAATGGAAAAGGTGAAGGTAAAAATGCGGGCACGGCCATTAATAATCAACAGTATTTAAATGCTGTTAGTAACAAAGACATTTTCAATAGTGTAAAAGTTGGCAGGGAAGGTACAGGAATGCCAAGCTATGGACCAAGACTTTCAGAGGCTGAATTAAATAGTGTTGTTGCTTATATTAGGAATTGGCAGTCTGAAGAAATCGATTTTGAGGTTCCTAAAACAATTGCAGGTAATATTGTTAATGGTGAAAAATTATATAATTTATATTGCATTAACTGTCATGGCGAAGCAGGCAGCGGTAAATTAAAGATGGGAACAGCTCTATCAAATCCACAATTCTTGAAATTTACTACGGATAAGCAAATTTGGATTGGTACAGCATATGGCCGCGACGATACTAGAATGGCAGCGTCATTAAAGGGTCTTGATGGAGTAAGACAGCTTGAGAAAGAAGAAATTACGGATATTGTAACCTATATCCGTTCATTAGAAGGAAAATAACGGAAAACCCTGGATCTTCGGATTCAGGGTTTTTTAGTATGCAAATTAATTAACAAAACGTTCATTTTCATGCCAATTAGGTAAATGGGTTTGGGGTTATAGTACTAGTTGGGATATATAAAAAACAGGGCGATAACTATGGCAGGTTGATAAATGTGAACATTCTGTGGGCATTTTTTGACAAAAACGTAACGTTTAGAACCCTTTTACAAAATGTTCATAAGTGAATCAACTATACACAGATGATTAATATTATATTTATTTCAAAGAGGGCTATAGTGAAAAATAGCTTTTTATAGGAGCTCAAGGAGGATTAACATGCTTAAAAAAAAGTTGTTGGCTTTATTTGTAATTACCTCATTCTTATCAAGTTTTATCATTTCAAACGCTATGGCCGAAACAACCTTTCAGCCAGAGAAGTTTCCCTATACGGAAATGCAAATTCAGGTAATGCCAGAGTTTGATTATCCTGAAGGTTGGGAAAAAGATACCCCATCTTTACTAGTGGGACAATATGGAACTTTTACAAACAAAAGCGGGCAGGATTTTGATGGGAAAGTTGAATTGGCTGTTCCAGCTAGTGAAAAAGGCTTCCAAGCGTACTTAGTTGCTGAATTTCCTGAAGACAATAAGCCCGAAGTACAACGGCCATTTGATGTAGATAAGGAAAAGGGAACTATTTCTTGGAAACCTTCAAAAGCAATTAAGAATAATGAATCATATAGATTCGTTGTCGAGTATTATACGAGCGCAGTAGATGTAAAGGATAAAAGAAGCTTTACATACGAATATAGTAACCCAACAGAGATTGGAACATTAGATGTAATCTTCTATGCTCCAATGGAGGCAAAAGAGATTACATTAGAGCCGAAGGCGCCAAACAATACGAAAAGTGAATATGGTGAAGAGCTGTTCTATTACCAATACAAAAATGTAAAAGTAGGAGAAAGCTATAAATATTCATTTACCTATCAAAAAGATGGTTTCAAATCTACTCTAGACGCTATAAATGAGAAACAACCACCCAATGATGAAAATCATACTGGTGTTAAAGGTACAGCAACAGATCAACTTACTAATGGTAAGAGCGGCAGCACAACAACAGGCAGTAACTCTGACAGGCCAATAATAGGAATTGGGGGTGCAGTCGTTATTGGAATCGCCATCATCATAGCTGGTGTGTTTATTTACTTGGGTTTAAAAGGAAAATCATATTCTGCACCTAAAGCACCTAGTTCTAAAGCAGCGATTCAACACCCAAAAAAGCAACAAGGTAAAAAAGAAACGAAGTCAATTAGTGTTGACGATAAAAAGGAATTACGTAAAAAGCTTCTAACTGGAAAGATTGATCAAGAAACCTACGATGAAGAAATGAAAAAATTAATTTAATGGGGTGAATGGGTGTGAAAAAGAACACAATCGTTATGCTAGGTGGATTTATTATCGCAGGGGCAATCGTTTTCTTACTTATGGCAGCTACACCAGGATCAAGCGGCATCGAATTAACGATGAAAGAGCTTTTGGCTAACCAAGAAAAACATAAAGATGATTTTGTAACGGTAGAAGGTCTTTTAATCGAAGAATCTATTAAATGGAACCCAGATAAAATCGAATTGAAGTTTGATTTAGAAGATAACGAAGGAAACCTAATGCATGTTATCCACAACGGCACAAGGCCAGATAACTTCTCTAAAGGTGTTATTGTTATTCTCCAAGGCGCACCTACTAAGAAAAATACATTTGTCGCTGAAACAGTTAAAACAAGATGTCCTTCTAAATATGAGGGTGAAGATGTTGAAAACTATGATCCAGAAGCGCATAAAAAGTTATTAGATCAGCCACCAACAGAACCAGAAACGGCAAAATAATAAGAAGGTGACGATATGTACTTATTTGCTAATGCAACAATTTATGTAGGCTTAGCGCTTGCAATCTATTCACTCCTCATCATCACGCTGGGGATTAGCACTAAAAATCAAAAATTAATTAATAGCGGTAAGGGTGGAGTAATCGCTATCCTAGTTTGCGCCTCTATGGCAATGCTGTCCTTATTTTATTTGCTTGCTACATCACAATTTCAATATGAATATGTTACTGATTACACTAGTAGTGAGCTTCCAATTATTTACAAACTAACAGCGCTCTGGGCGGGGAATTCAGGCTCATTGCTATTATGGACTTTCTTCCTAGTTCTTTACACTGTAATGATTTCCTTCTCACGCAAAATGAGAGGAAATCCAATGGTTCCGTATATTTCCGCCATTCTATTAGGAAATATCGTATTCTTCTTTTTAATCCTTGGATTTGTTGCAAAACCATTTATACTGTTGGATCAAGTTCCGATTGAAGGTCATGGTTTAAACCCAATGCTGCAAAACCCGGGAATGATTATCCATCCTGTTACACTTTACCTTGGTTATGTAGGTCTCGCCATTCCATTTGCCTTTGCAATGGCAGCACTTTTATTGAAAAACGTGGATGACTTCTGGATTAAAATGACTAGACGCTGGACTATTATTGCTTGGTTGTTTTTAAGTCTAGGTAATATTTTTGGCGGCCAGTGGGCTTATATCGAGCTTGGCTGGGGTGGTTACTGGGCATGGGATCCAGTTGAAAATGCATCCTTTATGCCATGGTTAACGGCAACTGCGTTCTTACACTCAGTTATGATTCAAGAACGGAAAAACATGTTAAAGATTTGGAACATAAGCTTAATTATTACTTCTTATGCATTAACATTATTTGGAACATTCCTTGTACGAAGTGGTGTTCTTACATCGGTTCACGCATTTGCTAACTCAAATCTTGGATTATACTTCCTAATCTTTATGGGTGTAATGGTTATTGGGGCATTGTATGTCTTAATGAGCCGGTACAACCTGCTTAAACGTAGTGCAGGTGAGTTCAATTCCTATATTTCAAAAGAAAGCAGTTTCTTAATTAATAACCTATTGTTGGTGGGAGCGGCGTTTGGTGTGTTCTGGGGAACAGTATTCCCATTAGTATCAGAAGCTGTACGCGGTACAAAGGTTACAGTAGGGATGCCATTCTTTAATACTGTTCAAGCTCCAATTCTATTATCTATGATGTTTTTAATGGCGGTATGTCCATTACTTGCATGGCAAAGGTCATCATTAAAAAACTTAAAGAAAAACTTCCTTATTCCAGCAATTCTTGCTGTTGCAGCAATGGCTTTAATGGTTGTACTTGGAATACAAAAAGCTTGGGCAGTTATTGGCTTTGGAGTTATTGTTCTTCTCTTCATTACTCACTTCCTTGAGTTTTATCGTGGAGTTAAAGCAAGAAGGAAAATGACAAGTGAAAAAGTTTATCTTTCACTTTATCGCTTGATGACAAAAAACCGCAGGCGCTATGGTGGTTACATTGTCCATATTGGTATAGCGTTTATAGCAATGGGTATTATCGGTTCGCAAAACTATGATGTACAAACTATGAAAACAGTAAACTTAGGGGATTCCATTGAATTGAAGGATTACCGTATTAATTACGAGCGTCTTGATCAAAAAAAGGAAGGTATTAATGATATCGTTTATGCGGAAATGACAGTTTTCAAAAACGGTAAACGTATTGGAAATATCCAGCCTGAAAAAGTATTCTATGGCAACTGGGACCAGCCATCATCAGAAGTTGGACTAATCACATCCTTAAAAGAGGATTTATACGTTGTATTAAGTGATTGGGAGGATGATGGAAAAGCAACCTTTATTGTAAAAGTTAATCCAATGATTGCTTGGCTATGGATTGGATCCTTTATGATTGTTATCGGATCATTGTTTGCATTGTGGAATGGAAAATATCAAAATATTACTCCAAGATACACAGGAGTACGCAAAGAGGTGTCTTAATGTGAAAAATAAAATTTATATTGGACTCCTTCTAATAGCCTTTATTTTTCAGGCATCAATTTTTCAAGTAGAAGCAAAAGAGTTCGACTACAAATCTAAGGAATTCGAAGCAGCTGCGTCTCAATTCATGTGTACCTGCGGCTGTGGTCAAGACCATTTTGAATGCGATCCTAAGACTTGTAATCTCACAATTGGGTTTAAGGAAGACATCGTTGGAATGATGAATAAGGGGTGGGATAAAGACAAGATTCGTGAATACTACGTCAATATTTACGGTGAAGAAATTTTAACTGCCCCAGAAAAAAGCGGGTTCAGTTTAGTTGCTTGGATAATGCCTTTTGCGGCTTTGGCTATAGCAGGTGTGGCAGTATTCTTCATCATTCGTAAATGGGTGAAGAAAAAAGGAACGGATGAATTAACCCTGGACAACGAAATCGAAAAGGATGAGGTGGAAGAAGAAATCCTCTCATCTATGATTGAAGAAGAACGCAAAAAGTATCTTTAGGATGTGAACATAATGCAAGAAATTTCGATCATTACAATGATATTTACCGCAGCTCTTGTGCTCATTTGTTTATTACTTGTTCTTGCACCCTTCTTTTCTTGGAATTCATATTTAAGTTTTGCGAATAAGGGTCAGGATTCTGCTTCCAATAAAGAAGTGCTTTTATCCACACTGAATGAGCTAGAGTTTGAATATAAGATGGATAAAATTTCCCACGTAGATTACAAAAATCTAAAGAAGCAATATGAATCCCAAGTTGTCAGCATTATGAAGGAAGAAGAAGAGCAAATAAGATCTCAATCAGTTGACAAGGATTTAATGGCTGAAATAGAAAGTGAAATTGAAGAGACAATGAAGAGTCATAAGAATAATAAGGGGGGAGGAAAGTGATTAAGAAAGTCACCGTTTTCCTCCTCGGACTGCTGCTGCTCATTCCATTAAATGGCATGGCAGCAGGGGAATCAGCGATATCCGTTGATATGCATTACATAGTCGTCAGCCCTGCAGAAGATGGGTCAACTAATATGATGAATATGGTGAACTATACCAATACTTCAGCAGAGGAAATTAAAGGTGACGGCAAGGATGAAGCAGTACTAAATGTCACTATTCCGACAGGAGCAACAGGATTTACCTTTTTAGATAACAAAATTGCTCAAAAACAGGTTGATACAGGCTTCATCACAACAGATCCTATCCCAGCCAATCAGACCGTTGTTTTGCCATATAGCTACAGAATCTCAAAGGGCGAGGAAATTAACCTGAGCTTCGACTATCCTGTTCAAATGATGCAAATTCTTGTTCCTGAGGGAATGGGTAGTATTGAATTTAAGAACATAACCGCCACCAATCAAGGGCTATTCAAGATGGATGATCAAAATTATCAGGGATACAGTGTTGAAGGCATCCAAGCAAAACAAGCCTTTACAATGATTTATGACAAAGATAAACAGCCATCAACAAGTGAAGCCCAAGGTTCTACAGAACAAGGTGTCAGTGAAACTAGTGGGAATGTAACAAAAACAGCACCGGCCTTCCATAACCCTGGTCATCTTCGTATGTGGTCACAATCACCGTTGCGAAGTTGGGATCCACATGTTTTCTTAATTGTAATGGCTGCTATTATTATCGCAGCGCTCTCCTATTTTGCTTACTTTAGAATGAAGGCAAGAGCAGAAGAGAAGAGACTTGGTGCTGACACGGAAGAGAATGCATTTAAGAATTTAATGGCTAAGCAAAAAGCAATTATGGATAAAATCCTTGAATTAGAAGAAAATTTCGATGATGGAAATATGACAGAAGAGGATTATCAAGCCAAACTTTCTGCATATAAGCAGCATTTAGTACAAGTTAAGATGAATTTACGCCAATTTGTAGAGTAACGTCGGAATGCGAGGGATACTTGATGATTGAAATAAAGAAGCTTACAAAGCAAGCCGACAATAAGTTAATTCTTCGAGGTGTTGACCTATCCATCAAACATGGTGAAACAGTTGCTATTCTTGGTCCAAATGGAGCGGGAAAAAGTACACTTTTAAAAGTGCTGGCAACATTAATAAAGCCTACTTCAGGCCTTGTGAAAATTAACGGATTGGATCTTAAAAAGGATCATATAGAAGTGAAAAAACTGTTTGGATATTTACCGCATTCCAGCTTGCTTTACGATCATTACACACCACTAGAAAATTTACTGTTTTTTGGAGAGTTATATGGTGTCAAGGACGTTGAAAATAGAGCAAGACAATTGGTAAAAGAGGTAGGCTTGTCATTCTTCATTAATGAACCAGTTAAGAATTTCTCGCGTGGAATGATCCAAAGGATTGCGATAGCAAGGGCCATTATCCATGAGCCGAAAATCATGCTTCTAGACGAACCTCATACAGGATTGGATCAAGGTGCGATTACGATTCTAAATAATGTTGTTCTTTCCATGAAAGAAAAGGGATGTACCACATTAATGGTTACTCACGATTTCAAACAAGCAGCTGAAATCTGTGATCGAATTATTATTGTGAAGAACGGAAAGATAGCTGATGATTTTAGCAACAATAATAAATCATTAGGTTTAGTTTCTGAAAAATACCAGGTGTTAGTGGAGGGAGTATCATAATGTTTAGAGCAGCCCTCACAATTGCAAAAAAAGATATCTATTCTGAACTCAGAACAAAACAAGTTTTGGGTACGATGATTATATTTGCTGGGCTAGTCATCTTAATCCTAAGCTTTGCTTTTGATCCAGCAAACAATACGACAAAAGCAGTGATTCCAGGTGCTGTCTGGATAATCATTGTATTTTCGGGAATTTTAGGCCTTAATCGCTCGTTAGTTTCTGAGCAGCGAAATGATACTATGCATGGTTTATTGGTTGCACCAATGGAAGCCTCTAGTATTTATTTAGGCAAATTCATGGCAAACTTCTCGATGATATTAATTGTAGAAATTGTCGCGATTCCCTTCCTATTTTTATTATTTGATTTTAAAGTGAATGGCAGTATTTTATATTTTATCTTAGTGTTGTTTGTTGGGAGTTTTGGATTCATTGCAATTGGAACATTCTTGGCTGCATTAGCTTCTAATTCTAAGAGCAGTGAGATGTTATTACCGCTTTTGCTCTTCCCAATGACAAGCCCGGTATTAATTGGTGTTACCCAAGCAACAAAAATCATTCTTACTAATATGGAGAAATTACCAAGTGCTATTGCTTGGCTGCAATTGGTCGCCGCCTATGATGTAATTTTCTTTGTACTATGCTTTTTACTAATTGAGTACGTTCTGGAGGTTTAATAGATGAGTATGAATCTTGAAAGAAAAAAGGCGCCACTAAAGGTGACAGATTTGGCACCTATAAAAAGTTCGCTGCTTACCAAAATATTATATGGCGGTATGGTAGCTACCATGTTGGCGGCATTCTACTTTATTTTCCTTTATGCAGAAATAGAAAAGACAATGGGAGCCGTACAAAAGATATTTTATATGCATGTTCCATCAGCATGGGTAGCATTTTTAGCTTTCTTTGTAACATTTGTCTTCAGTATTTTATTTCTAATAAAACGCAAACGAATTTATGATACATACGCCTATGTATCTGCTGAAATTGGTGTTGTATTTACAATCATTGTATTAACGACAGGTCCTATTTGGGCAAAGTCTTCATGGAATACATGGTGGGCTTGGGAGCCACGCCTAACAACTACACTAATCCTTTTCTTCCTTTTTGTAGCATATTTAATGGTTCGTCAGATGGATGGTGTTTGGGATAAGAAAGCTAGATTAGCTGCAGTATTTGGAATTATCGGATTTGCGGATGTTCCCATTGTATTCTTTGCGATTCGCTGGTGGCAATCTAAATTCCATCCAATCGTATTTGGAGATGGTCCATCACAACAAGGCGGTGGAATAGCACCAAGTATGCTCGTTGCTTTATTGGTAACGATTACGGCCTTTACTTTCCTTTATGCCTACCTTCTTCATAAGGGGGTATCCTTTGAAAATATGAAAATTAAAGTTGACCAGTACAAAGAGAAATTACGTGAAAGATTAGAAAACTAGGAGGAATTTTAATATGGAATTCATGTATGGAGCCTATTCAGTTGTTTGGTTAGTTATTTTTGGTTATATGCTTCTCATTGGAAAGCGTCATAGCAGCCTGAAAAAAGATATTGAGTTTTTAAAACAACTAGATAAATAGGGGTTGTTAGGAGGAAGCATGATGAGCAGACGTGTCATAAACTTACTCGTATTGTTTCTATTAATTGGAATGTTTGGCTTTTTCGGGTATAGTTTGGCTAGTAAAGGTGACAATACCGATGTCGGTGACCAAGCCTATAATTTCGAATTACCAAATTTAGATGGAACCAATACGAAGCTCTCTGATTACAAAGGCGAAATAATCATCTTAAATTATTTTGCATCTTGGTGTAAACCATGTGTGGATGAAGCTCCAGAACTTGAGGCATTTGCAAAGGATTACGGCGATCAATACCGATTAATTATGATTAACAAGGGCGAAACAATGGACCGAGTGAAAAAGTTCCTCGAAAAATATAACACGCCTGCCGTCTATGTATTTGATTACAATTCCAAAATTGCAAAAAAGTATAATGTTACAGGGCAGCCAGAAACGTTTGTCATCGATAGACAAGGAGTAATAAGAGAGCATTACAATGGTCCGGTTACATCAGCCCAATTATATGGAATGGTAAAAAAGTACGATCAATAATAGTTTTAAAGAGGATTGAACCACTTTTACAGTGATTCAATCCTTTTTTTATCCACTAATAGGATGATATTTATAATCAGCTGATACACTTGCTTTAATTAGAAGCTGTCCCGGTAGAATTTGTGTTGTACTGACTCCTTTTGCAAACGCAATGTGTTGGCTCTCAAAGGGCTGAATCACGTCTGTGCCTTCTGTCACCAGAATGGGCGTGGGATTGAGTGTTACTCTTAAGGTATTGGCTATGGTTTTTGCTTTGCTGGTTGCATTATTTAAAGCCATGACAAGTGCTTGTTGGTAATAAGAATCCTTGTATCTCGTTGTAAATTGAACATTAGCAACATGGTTTGCTCCGTTCTGAACCGCAGTATCTACTACTTTTCCTATAATAGATAAATCATCGATTTTTACCTCCAATATATGTGTTACTTTATATCCTCGAAATATTTGTTTTCCTTGATCATAGTCATAGTTGGGTTCAATTCGATAATCAAACGTTTGAATTTGATTTCTATCAATACCTAAAGCAATGAGAGAATCAATCACCTTGTTCCCAACAATTGAATTTTGCTGCTGTGCACTAATGAGTTCTTTGCTTTCAGTTACTACACCTAAATTAACGGTGGCTGTATCTGGCTGTACGGCAATTTCTCCTTCACCCTTCACTTTTATTAGGTTGTTCCGTAGAGATAGTGTATTCCGGTCTCCAGGGTTCTGAATGTACATGAATTTTCCCCCTCAATTATATTCCCTACTACATAAATTACGTTTTACTTTATGAAGTATTCCTAGCAATCTAGTCATATTGCGTATCGAAAGGCATACATTTTAAATAATGAGACAAGCAACTCGCAAGGAGGAAGATATGTGGAAACAATCCTAAAATTCTTACCAAAAAACATTGCAGACCAAATCAGTAAAATCCCTCCTAGTCAAAAAGATGAATTGGAAGAAATCAGAATTCGCATCGACCGCCCAATAGAAATTACGATGAAAGGAGCTCCAATGTTTCTATCGTACATTATTCGGCAAGAGGATGCTTTCAACTTATTGAATAAAATCAGCCAATTCTCAATTTATACACTTGAGGAAGAGTTAAAACGGGGGTATATAACGGTTTCAGGCGGCCATAGAATTGGACTTGCAGGAAAGGTCATCCTTGAAGAAGGAAAGGTAAAGGCGATAAGGGATATTGCTTCTTTTAACATTCGGATTGCCAAGGAAAAGATAGGTATCGCAGATAAGATTATTCCTTTTATTTTCAATCATTCATGGATGCATACGATGATTGTTGGTCCGCCACAAACCGGAAAAACAACATTGTTACGGGATATTGCTAGAATTATTTCATCTGGAAACCAAGAAAAAGGGGTACACGCAAATAAGGTAGGAATTGTTGATGAACGCTCGGAAATAGCAGGTTGTGTACATGGAATCCCTCAAATGACGTTTGGGCACCGGTTAGACGTGCTTGACGCCTGCCCAAAAGCTGAGGGGATGATGATGATGATTCGTTCAATGAGTCCCGACGTGTTGGTTGTAGATGAGATTGGTCGAATGGAAGACGCGGAAGCAATTCAAGAAGCCGTTCATGCAGGCATAAAATTAATCATGACCACTCATGGCACAAGCCTAGAAGAAGCGAAAAATAGACCTTCACTAAAGTCTATTATAGACCAAAACATTTTCCAGCGATTTATTGTCCTAAGCAGGGCTCACGGACCGGGAACGATTACACATATTTTAGACGGTAATGGAAAAGAACTCAGTCAAAAAGTGAGAGTGACGTAAATGGTTAAAATAATTGGTGCCATTTTTATTATTCTTGCTACTACTTGGACAGGATTTGAAGTTGCCAAACATTTAAGCGAACGTCCCAGACAGCTTAGACAATTAAGATCTGCGCTTCAATCACTTGAAGCTGAAATCATGTATGGTCATACACCTTTGCATGAGGCTGCAAGGAGATTGGCAGCGCAATTATCAAAGCCATTATCATCCTTCTTTGAAGGGTTTGCAAAGAAACTCACAGATACTGAAACCACAGTCAAGGATGCCTGGGAAGACAGCTTGAAGGAGGTCTGGAAACAGACAGCTTTTAAACAAGGTGAATTTGAGATTATGAAACAATTTGGGGAAACCCTAGGTCGGCATGATCGCTTTTCCCAGCAAAAACATATTATGCTAACTCTTTCCCATCTCGAAAGAGAAGAAGCGGACGCAGTTGAAAGCCAAGCAAAATACGAAAAGATGGTGAAGAGTTTAGGTTTCTTTTCAGGATTATTACTGATTATTTTATTAATTTAGGGGGAAAAGCAATGGGCTTAGAAGTGGATATTATTTTTAAAATTGCCGGTGTGGGAATAGTCGTAGCATTCTTGCATACAGTTCTTGATCAGGTTGGGAAAAAGGAATATGCCCAGTGGGTTACTTTATTCGGCTTTATTTACATTTTGTTTCAAGTTGCTTCAATTGTAGATGATCTCTTCCAGAAAATAAAATCTGTCTTCTTGTTTCAATAGAAAGGAGGGCTTTGCCATTGAGATTATTAAAATAGTTGGAGTGGCTCTTGTCGCAACCTTCCTTGCCTTAATAATAAAAGAGCAAAAACCTAATTTCGCCTTCCTCTTAATCGTATTTGTTGGCTGCAGCATTTTCCTGTTTTTAGTCGATAAAATCTATGAAATTATCCATATGCTTGAAAAGCTGGCAGTGAATGCAAATGTGAATTTAGTTTACGTAGAGACCATACTTAAGATTATTGGAATTGCCTATATTGCGGAGTTTGCCTCTCAAATTACAAAGGACGCAGGTCAGGGTGCAGTAGCTTCAAAAATCGAACTTGCTGGAAAGGTGTTAATTCTTGCGATGGCAATCCCAATTTTAACGGTCATGATCGAAACCATAATCAAGTTGATTCCAAGCTAGAAGGGTCATTTTCTTTGAAAATTAGAGGTGAAAAATGATGAAGCAAAGGCTGCAGATTATTCCCATTATGATTCTATTATTATTTTTATTTACCTCAACAAGTGTACAAGCTAACGAAGTAGAAAAAGATGCCTCGACACCTCTCTCGCCACAAGAATTAGTAGATGCACAGCTTAAAACCATGGACTTAACAGAGCTTAAACAATATTGGGAGGATATTCAAAGTAAATACGGCGGCTTCCTCCCAGAAAGCCAGAAAGGCAGTTTGTATGATTTTGTAAAAGGAGATAAGAAGTTCTCCTTCAAGGATTGGACACAAGGAGTTCTAAAATTCCTATTTCATGAATTTGTTGTAAATGGAAAATTACTTGGTTCTTTGATTCTTCTTACCATATTCAGTATGTTTCTCCAATCTATGCAAAATGCGTTTGAAAGCAGCACGATTAGTAAAGTTGCCTATTCCATTGTCTATATGGTCCTAGTAATTATTGCCCTTAATAGTTTTCATATCGTCATAGAGTATACCAATGAGGCGATTGGGAGCATGATTTCCTTTGTGCTTGCGCTTATACCGCTCTTATTAGCCCTGATTGCTTCATCGGGCGGAATCATCTCAGCAGCTTTCTTCCATCCTGTTATTTTGTTTTTAATGAATATCAGCGGGATGTTCATGCAATATGTCATTCTTCCACTTCTTTTTTTAGCTACTCTTTTGAGTATCGTAAGTACAATGTCCGACCAGTATAAGGTGACGCAGCTTGCGCAGCTGTTAAGAAACTGGAGTATTGGCTTAATGGGGCTTTTCTTAACTGTTTTTCTTGGGGTCATTTCCGTACAGGGTGCTTCCACAGCAATAACAGATGGAGTGGCCATTCGTACGGCAAAATTTGTGACAGGTAACTTTATTCCTGTCATTGGCAGAATCTTTACTGATGCGGCGGACACAGTAGTGAGTGCCTCAGGATTGTTGAAGAATTCTGTTGGAATAGCGGGTGTCGGTATCCTGCTCATCATTGTTGCTTTCCCGGCTATTAAAATCTTAATGATCGCGTTTATTTATAAATTTGCTGCTGCTATTTTACAGCCATTAGGCGGGGGACCCGTTATTAAATGCTTAGATATTATTAGCAAAAGTGTTATTTATGTTTTTGCTGCATTAGGTATCGTCTCTCTCATGTTCTTTTTAAGTATTACCGTTATTGTTGCAGCAGGGAATCTAACGATGATGATGAGATAGGGGAGAACGTTATGGAATTTTTAATAGAATGGGTAACGAATATTATTCTTTTTATCCTCTTGGCAACCGTTATTGATATGCTGCTTCCAAATACAAGTATGCAAAAATATACAAAAATGGTTACAGGGCTTCTGCTAATAGCCATAATCCTTACACCTATTTTTAAGTTAATCTCTAAGGATTTTGAAACAGCAATGGCTCAGATTCCCTCTTTCCAGGGTCCAGGCGAAAAAAATATGGAAAATTTAATAGAATTGCAGAAAAAAGAAATACAAGCCTCCAATCATGCATATATTTTAGAAACAATGGCTGTCCAGCTTGAAAAGGGAGTAGAAGAGGAGTTGATGGAACAATTTGGTTTGGAAATCGCAAAAATAGAACTAACAACCAAGGATGATAGTCAAGAATCATTCCCTGAAAATCTCGAAATGGTTGCAGTTCGCTTAAAGCAGCCTGAAACAAAAGCTACCACAGTCGAAGCCGTTCAACCAGTAAGCATTGATACAGAAACGCCTCTTCCATCTAAAGATCAAACAGAGGAATCAGAAAAAGTCGCCGCATTTCTTTCGCAACAATGGAATGTAACCGAAAAAGTAATTGAAGTCTCGGTTGAAGGGGGGATGAAATAGCAGAATGGAAAATAATAAGGGACCATTTTCATGGCTTAAAAACCTAGTCTCAAAGGGTGAAACTTCTGATAAAAAGTCTGGGAAATATCAATATATGATTCTGGTACTTTGTATCGGTGCTGCCTTCATGATTGTTGGTAATGTACTATTCTCGGATAAATCAGCGCCTCTTGACAGTAAGGCAGTAACCACGAGCCAGGCAGAAACGTCAGAGGTTGAGGCTTTTAGCCTAAAGAAAGATTCAAATAATAAAACAATTTCTGGTTACGAAGAAGAATATGAGAAACAGCTTAAGAATGCACTGGAAGAAATGCTGGGTGTAGACGATGTAATGGTAGTGGTGAATATTGATTCAACTGACAAGAAGGTGCTTGAGAAAAACACAGTAACAAAATCTCAGACAACAGAGGAAAAAGACAACGAGGGTGGAGAGCGGAAAGTACAGGATACCTCCACCGATGAGCAATTAGTCATTATTCGTGAAGGAGAGAAAGAGGTACCAATCGTGGTTGAATATCAAAAACCAGCCATTCGTGGAGTGCTTGTAGTAGCTAAAGGTGCAGAAAATATTCAAGTGAAAAAATGGATTATTGAGGCAGTAACAAGAGCGCTTGATGTACCTAGTCATCGCGTTGCCGTTATGCCTAAAAAATAAAAGGGGGATTTACGAATGCTATTGAAAAAACAAACAGTTTGGTTATTAACAATGTTAAGTTTGGTGGTTGTATTATCCGTTTATTACATTACCTCTCCTGAACAAAAAAGCAACGAACTTGCAGCAGTAAAGCAGGAAGAAAAAGCTGACCAAAAAGAAACAAAAACAGATACTGAAGCCAAAGATGCCGATACCATTATTTCACAAGTTGCTGGTGACGAAGAATTTGAAGCACTTCGTTTGCAACTTCAAGATGAGCGCAGTGAATTAAAAGAACATTTAAACACCGTGGTAGCAACAACTGATCTGCCTGCTGATGAAAGAAGTGAGGCGGTTGACCAAATGCAAAAGCTATCTGAAATTGCAAAAAAAGAAGAAATGCTTGAAACATTAATTAAAGCCATGGATTATGAAGACGCATTAGTGAGAGCAGATGGTACAACGGTTAAAATTATTGTGAAGTCTAAGAAAGAGTCTTCTAAATCAGAAGCAAATGCGATTATTCAAATGGTTAAGAAAGAAATTGGTGAAACTAATTTTGTAGCGGTAGAATTCCAGCCAACTAAATAAACCAAACAAAAAGGAAAGCCGGCGGCTTTCCTTTTTTTGAGGATTGATAAGAAGAATATTGAACTTCAACAAGGAATTAGCGTATAGTATTAGTAGTTAGTCTTAATTTTTGTAGGACAGGGAGTGTTCAGATTGTTAAAAGTACAAGAAATTCGTGAATTAATAAAATTAGTTGACCAGTCCAGTATCGATGAATTCGTTTATGAAAATGAAGGTTCCAAAATAAAAATGAAAAAGAATACTGGAACAACAGTAACTGCAGTACAATCATTACCACGAGCATCAGTTGAGGTTGTCCCTGTAACTCAACCAGCTGCAGTTTCCGTAGCACCTGTGCAAGTAGAACAACAGGAAGCAGCAAACAATAGTGCAGCGACTCCAGCTGATACATCAAATTTACACAAAATCACTTCCCCTATGGTAGGGACTTTTTATGGCTCACCAACACCAGAAGCAGATTCATATGTAAAAGCAGGTTCAGTTGTTACGAAGGATTCTATCGTATGTATTGTTGAAGCAATGAAATTATTTAATGAAATTGAAGCTGAAGTTAATGGTGAAATCGTTGAAGTTTTAGTGAAAAATGGCCAATTAGTAGAATATGGGCAGCCATTATTTTTAGTAAAGCCGGAATAAGGAGCGATAACAGGATGATAAAGAAACTGTTAATTGCAAATAGAGGAGAAATAGCTGTCAGAATTATTCGTGCTTGCAGGGAAATGGGCATTGAATCTGTTGCCGTTTTCTCCGAGGCAGACCGTGAAGCTCTTCATGTACAGCTTGCAGACGAAGCCTATTGCATAGGACCGACATTATCAAAAGATAGTTACTTAAATGTAACAAATTTAATTAGTGTAGCAAAACTAACAGCTTGTGACGCTATCCATCCAGGATATGGTTTTCTAGCTGAAAACGCCGATTTTGCAGAGCTTTGCCGTGAATGTAATATTACCTTCGTGGGACCTAGTCCTGAAGCAATTACCAAAATGGGTACGAAAGATATTGCAAGGGAAACCATGCGTGAAGCAGGGGTTCCGATTGTACCGGGTTCAACCGGAATCATAAATGATATCGATGAAGCACTCGAGCTTGTAAAAAGAATACAATACCCGGTAATCATCAAAGCAACTGCTGGCGGAGGCGGTAAAGGTATCCGTGTTGCAAAAAATGAGCAGGAACTCGTTAAGGGTATTAATATCACACAGCAAGAAGCTCTAACCGCTTTTGGTAATCCTGGAGTATACATAGAAAAGTATATTGAGGATTTCCGCCATGTTGAAATACAAGTTCTGGCAGATTCCTATGGAAATACTGTCCATTTAGGAGAAAGGGACTGTACGATTCAACGGAGGCTGCAAAAACTTTTAGAAGAGTCTCCTTCACCAGCATTAGATGGAGAAATTCGTGAAGAAATGGGAAATGCTGCAGTAAAAGCGGCAAAAGCGGTTGATTATTCAGGGGCAGGAACGGTAGAATTTATATATGACTACCGCAATCGTAAATATTACTTTATGGAAATGAATACAAGGATACAGGTGGAGCACCCAGTTACTGAAATGGTTACAGGTATTGATCTTATTAAGGAGCAAATTCGAGTTGCTTCTGGAGAAAAATTAACAGTAAAGCAACAGGATGTTACGTTTAAAGGCTGGGCAATAGAATGCCGAATCAATGCAGAGAACCCTGAGAAGAACTTCATGCCTTCAGCAGGAAAAATAAATATGTACCTGCCACCTGGCGGTTTTGGTGTACGAATTGATTCAGCTGCATACCCTGGTTATACGATTCCACCTTATTATGATTCTATGATTGCAAAGGTCATCACATATGGTAATAGCAGGGAAGAAGCAATCTCACGAATGAAACGTGCGTTAAGTGAATTTGTGATTGAGGGTGTTCACACTACCATTCCGTTCCATTTAAAATTGCTTGAGCATGAAAACTTCGTAGAGGGACAGTTCAATACGAAATTTCTTGAGTTACATGATGTGATGAAGTCTATCTAAATCTGGAGGTGTACTTTATGAGCGAGTATAATGTACTGGAAATGAATCAAGGTAATAGCGGCCACGGCAAAGTTGAAATTGCACCAGAAGTCATTGAAGTCATCGCAGGTATTGCTGCTTCCGAGGTCGAGGGAGTTGCGCAAATGCGTGGAAACTTTGCAACAGGTGTAGTAGAACGGCTCGGGAAGAAAAACCACGGTAAAGGTGTTAAGGTGGAATTATCAGAAGAAGGAATTACAGTTGACGTATACTGCTTAATGAAATTTGGGGTATCTATCCCAACTGTAGCAGGGAAAATACAGGATAACATTCGTCAAGCATTACTCAACATGACAGCTCTAGAGGCTGAAGCCGTAAACATACACGTTGTAGGAATCTCATTCGAAACCCAAAAACCAGAACCAGAAGTAGAAGAAGAGATATAATATATTAAACAAAGGCTGTGTTTTAGTTAATTATTGATTTAGTTAACTCGTTGATTGGAACGGAAGGCACGAGAC
>NZ_NPDD01000024.1 GCF_002272245.1 Bacillus sp. 7884-1
CCCCGCAGGCGCTTAAGCGCCGAGGAGGCTCCCCTAACCGCCCTAAGGTGCGCGAAGTGCCTTTCGTTACAATCAACAGACTAATTAAACACAGCCCAAACCAAAGGAGAAAATCCTTTGGTTTTTTTCTTTTTTTACGGTTATTAGTATACTGCTTCTAGGTAAAAATAAGGTATTACAGTGCGAATCAATTTTAGTTATGCTATTATCTTTTTATGTACAAAACAATATCATGCATTTGTTGTATGAAATTAGACAAAAATTAATTATTATCTCTAAAGGAGTTAACGGTATAATGAAAAGAAGAACTGCAAGGGAAAAGGCGCTACAAGCTCTTTTTCAAATCGATGTAAGTAATACAGAGCCAGCTTCTGCAATTGAACATGTTTTAGAAGGGGAGTCAGGAGATGACTACCTAACTAAGCTTGTGTTAGGAGTGGTTGAACATAAAAATGAAATTGATCCATTAATCATAGTAAACCTTGAAAAATGGACGATGGACCGTTTAGCAACTGTAGACAGAAACTTATTAAGATTAGCCATTTATGAATTAAAGTATTTCAGAAATGAAACACCTGAAAATGTTATTTTAGATGAAGCAATAGAAATTGCTAAAATCTACGGAGATGAACAATCAAGCCGATTTATTAATGGTGTATTATCAAAAGTAAAACAGCAGCTGATTAGCGAATAAATAGATTGAGTATTACTGGAGGGGAAACATTATGACTGCAACAATTATTGATGGTAAGGAAATAGCCGCAAAGAAAAAGGTAGAAATCGCTGAGGAAGTAAAAAAGCTAAAGGAACAAGGTGTAACACCAGGACTTGCTGTCATTCTCGTAGGGAATAATCATGCATCCAGAACATATGTAACAAATAAAGAAAAAACTTGTCTAGAACTTGGCATGCACTCTGTGCTTATTGAGTTACCTGAAGAGGTTTCACAGGAAGAATTACTGTTGAAAATCGAGGAGTTGAATGGAGATACAGCAATCCACGGTATCCTTGTTCAACTGCCACTGCCAAAGCATATTGATGAAATTAAAATAATAGAAGCTATTTCACCTTTAAAAGATGTTGACGGATTCCATCCCATTAATATCGGAAGAATGATGACCGGTCAAGATGCGTTCTTACCATGTACCCCTTTTGGAATCATGGTGCTCATAGAGGAGACTGGTATATCTGTTGCTGGCAAACATGTAGTAGTTGTAGGGAGAAGTAATATTGTTGGAAAGCCAGTGGGTCAGTTATTTCTTAATCAGCATGCAACTGTAACGTACTGTCATTCACGGACAAAGGATTTACAGGCTCAAACATCACAGGCTGATATACTCGTTGCAGCAGTTGGTATCGCTAATTTTATTAAAGCCGATCATGTAAAAGAAGGTGCAGTCGTTATTGACGTTGGGATAAACCGAAATGAAGCTGGAAAGCTTTGCGGAGATGTTGACTTTAATGAAGTTGTCGAAAAAGCCGGTTATATTACTCCAGTTCCAAAGGGTGTAGGTCCTATGACCATTACGATGCTCATGTATAACACACTTAAATCAGCAAAAAATACGCTGCGGTCCTAAAAAGGAGTTCGTAATGCAGGAAAAAAAGTATTTATCTGTATTGGCATTAACAAAATACATAAAAAGAAAATTTGATGCTGATCCCCATTTGCAGGATGTTCATGTAAGAGGTGAAATATCAAACTTTAAACAGCATTCGAGCGGGCATATGTACTTTACCTTAAAGGATGAAAAAGCACGCATTCTTGCAGTTATGTTCTCCAGCCAATCACGGACAATGAAGTTTTCGCCAGAAAACGGCATGAAGGTGGTTGTAAAAGGAGATATTTCTGTCTATGAACCAAGTGGTCAATATCAAATATATATAAAAGAAATGCAGCCGGATGGAATTGGTGAGTTATTTTTAGCTTATGAACAGTTAAGAAAAAGACTTGAAGCGGAAGGCTTATTTTCGATAGAACGTAAGAAGTCAATTCCGAGTTATCCGAAGACGGTAGGCATCATTACTTCCCCAACAGGGGCGGCAATAAGAGATATTATCACAACGATCAAAAGACGTTATCCGATTGCAAATATTCTCGTATTACCAGCACTCGTACAAGGTGAAAATGCCGCTCCTTCTATCGCTAAAGCTATTGAGAAGGCAAATAAGCTGGATAACCTTGATGTGCTTATAGTTGGGCGTGGAGGCGGTTCAATTGAAGAATTATGGGCTTTTAATGAGGAATTAGTTGCTAGGGCTATATTTCAATCTGAAGTTCCTATCATTTCTGCTGTTGGACATGAAACAGATTTTACAATTGCAGATTTTGTTGCTGATATGCGTGCACCAACTCCGACTGCTGCTGCTGAGTTAGCTGTACCACATATAGATGAATTAATAGAAAGACTGCTGCAGCGGAAAACCCGTTTGCTCCAGTCGATGAATAGCCTATTCCGATACGAGAAGCAACGGTTAGACAGAGTTCAAAAATCCTATGCTTTTCGGTACCCACAGCGTCTTTACGAGCAAAAGCTTGAGCAGGTAGATAAATTAACAGAACTGCTTGTTCGTGGTGCCTCTCGATTGTCAGACGTCAAAAGGTCACAGCATCAAACTGTACACAATCGTCTGATACGAAACCATCCAAGAGTAGCTTTACGCGATGCAGCGGGCAGGTTTGACCGCTCACAAAAAGATATCGGACGGGCAATGGAGAAAATTCTCTTAAAGAAACAAACAGAATTCGATAGGGTTATTTCAACCCTTCAGGCATTAAGTCCGTTAAAAATAATGGAACGTGGGTACAGCCTCGTCTATTCAAATGATAATGAATTAATAAAAAGTATTAAACAAGTTAAAGAGAACGAACCACTTCAAATTCAATTAACAGATGGCAGCCTTCTCTGTAATGTACAGAATATAAAGGAGAGCGAAAACCGTGAGTAATGAACAAAAGATTTCCTTTGAGGAAGCAATGAATAAGCTTGAGCAAATTGTGGATAAGCTTGAAGAAGGAGATGTCCCTTTAGAAGAAGCAATTATCTTTTATAAAGAAGGGATGGAACTATCCAAGCTATGTCATGATAAGCTTAAAAGTGTTGAAGAACAATTAACACAGATTATTACGGAGGACGGACGGAAACAAAACTTTACGATAGAAGAGGAGGAATAGGCTTTGAGTACTAAAGTTCTAGATGCTTTTACACAAGAACATAAACAACTGCTTGAATCAGAGCTTCGAACCTTGGTGCAAAAGCTAAAGGCACCTCCTATTATTAAAGAAGCCATGCAATATTCTCTTGAAGCAGGCGGTAAAAGAATTCGTCCTTTACTAGTATTTGCTACCATTGCTGCTTTTGGAAAAGATCCTAAAATTGGGCTGTTAGCTGCTTCAGCAATAGAAATGATTCATACTTATTCATTAATCCATGATGACTTGCCAAGTATGGATAATGATGACCTTAGAAGAGGGAAACCAACGAATCACAAAGTGTTTGGCGATGCAATTGCCATTCTAGCCGGCGATGCTTTATTAACCTTCAGTTTTGAGGTAATTGGACAGATTCCAAACGAAAATGCTTCGAGTGAGACGAAACTACGACTGGTAACCGAAATGGCCAAAGCTGCAGGCAGTGAAGGAATGGTTGGCGGTCAGGTAGCGGATATGGAAGGAGAGGGAAAAACTCTAACCATTGAAGAGCTTGAGTATATACATATACATAAAACAGGAAGACTCTTAAGATTTAGTGTCATTGCAGGTGCGTTGTTAGGCGGGGCAAATCAGGAGCAACTAGAGAACCTTTCTTCTTTTGCCCATCATCTTGGGATTGCTTTTCAAATACAGGATGACATTTTAGACTTAGAAGGCAATCCAGAGTTACTTGGTAAACCTGTTGGAAGTGACACCACTAATGATAAGAGTACCTATCCACAGCTATTAACGATGGAGGGTGCGAAGGAAGAGTTACAAAAGCAATTAAATTTGTCCAAACAATACTTAGAAAAGACTGGGCTTAATATCAATCTTCTTAGTGAAATTGCAGACCTTGTGGCATCTAGAGACCACTAATATAACTGGTATTTGAACAACAAAGTAATTGTGTTATAATTGTTGTCAATGAAGAAAACTTTGTTAATGCCGTTACCACTATTAGTGTTAGCGGCTATTTTTAAATAGTAGACTGAAAGAAAAAGTATGAAAGTGAGTGGTCCTAAAATGGATCTGTTATCAATAAAAGACCCTTCCTTTTTAAAAGGGATGTCAAATCAAGAATTAGAGGCTTTAAGTCAAGAGGTACGCAAATTCTTGATTGAAAAGCTGTCTGTAACTGGAGGCCATATTGGACCGAATTTAGGTGTTGTCGAATTAACAATTGCCTTACATAAATGTTTTGACAGCCCCAAAGACAAATTTATTTGGGATGTAGGACATCAGTCCTATGTTCATAAAATACTGACAGGCAGGGCTAGCGAATTTGATACATTGCGTCAATATAAAGGACTGTGCGGCTTTCCGAAAAGAATTGAAAGTGAGCATGATGTTTGGGAAACGGGACATAGCTCAACATCCCTTTCCGCTGCGATGGGAATGGTCATTGCCAGAGACTTGAAAAAAGAGAAATCCTTTATTGTGCCGATTATTGGAGATGGTGCATTAACAGGTGGAATGGCGTTAGAAGCATTAAACCATATTGGTCATGAAAAGAAGAATATGATTGTCATACTGAACGACAATGAAATGTCAATTGCTCCTAATGTAGGTGCTCTTCATAATATCCTTGGCCAATTACGCACAGCTGGTAAATATCAGTGGGTTAAAGATGAGTTAGAATTATTCTTAAAGAAGGTTCCAGCTGTCGGAGGAAAACTCGCAGCAACTGCTGAACGTGTTAAAGACAGTCTAAAATATTTATTTGTTTCAGGTATGTTTTTTGAGGAAATGGGCTTTACGTACTTAGGTCCAGTGGATGGGCATGATTTTGAAGCATTATTTGAAAATTTCCGCTATGCCAAAAAAACGGAAGGACCAGTTCTTCTACACGTGATCACGAAAAAAGGAAAAGGTTTTCACCCTGCTGAAAGCGATACAAAAGGTACATGGCATGGTACAGGGCCATATAAGATGGATACCGGTGCCTTTGTTAAGTCTGATAAAACCCCTCCAGCATGGAGCAGCCTAGTTAGTGAAACAGTTCGCAAGCTTGCACGCGAGGATGAGCGAATTGTGGCGATTACCCCTGCGATGCCTGTTGGGTCTAAACTAGAGGGCTTTGCTAGTGAATTTCCAGAGAGAATGTACGATGTTGGGATAGCTGAACAGCATGCTGCTACTGTAGCTGCTGGATTAGCGACCCAAAATATGAAGCCATTTTTAGCCATCTATTCGACATTTTTACAACGGGCATATGATCAAGTTGTTCATGACATTTGCCGTCAGAATCTTAATGTTTTCATCGGAATTGATCGGGCTGGGTTAGTAGGAGCAGACGGTGAAACCCATCAGGGCGTATTTGATATTGCCTTTTTAAGACATGTGCCTAATATCGTGTTAATGATGCCTAAGGATGAAAATGAAGGGCAGCATATGGTTTATACTGCTCTAAAGTATGATGATGGTCCAATTGCAATGAGATTCCCTCGAGGAAATGGCTTAGGTGTTCCAATGGATGAAGAATTCAAGAGCATTCCAATTGGCACCTGGGAGGTCTTGAAGGAAGGCGAAGACGGTGCTATCTTAACCTTTGGTACCACAATCCCAATGGCAATGGAGGCAGCAGAAGTTCTAGAGAAACAAGGAATTTCAGTAAAGGTAGTTAATGCGCGGTTCATAAAGCCATTAGATGAAAAAATGCTCAATCAGTTATTCTCAAAGAACACCCCTATCCTAACCATAGAAGAAGCAATTCTCCAGGGCGGATTCGGAAGCTATGTATTAGAATACGCACATGATCAAGGTTTTTATCATCAAGTAATAGACCGAATGGGGATACCGGACAAATTTATAGAGCATGGAGATGTTAATTCACTATTAGAGGAAATAGGGATGACTACTTCTGAGGTTGTTAAAAGAATGACTATACTTGCGCGAAAAAAACAACAAAGGGCATAAGTAATGAAAAACAAAGAGCGTTTAGATGTTTTATTAGTTGAAAGAGGATTAGCTGAAACTCGGGAGAAGGCGAAGCGTTCTATTATGGCAGGGCTGGTCTATTCAAACGAGGAGCGTTTAGATAAACCTGGAGAAAAAGTAAAAGTAGATATCCCGCTGATAATAAAAGGAAAAGTGCTCCCTTATGTCAGTCGCGGCGGTCTTAAGCTTGAGAAGGCGTTGAAGGTCTTTGATGTGACAGTCAAGGATAAAATTATGCTGGATATTGGTGCTTCTACGGGAGGATTTACTGACTGCGCTCTGCAAAATGGTGCCAAAATGTCCTATGCCTTGGATGTAGGATATAATCAGCTTGCATGGAAGCTACGTCAGGATGAACGTGTAGTGGTTATGGAAAGAACCAACTTCCGGTATGTAACAACAAAAGATTTGGCAGGAGAAATGCCCAATTTTGCAACCATCGATGTTTCTTTTATTTCCTTAAAGTTAATTTTACCTGTATTAAAAACACTTCTTGTTCCTGACAGTGATATTGTTGCACTTGTTAAACCGCAATTTGAAGCTGGTCGTGAGCAGGTTGGAAAAAAAGGTATCGTTCGCGAGGAAAAAGTACATTTACAGGTTGTTAATAAAATTGTCGATTTTGCTCTTGAACAAGGATTTAATGTGGTTAATTTATCCTTTTCTCCTATCACAGGGGGGGACGGGAATATTGAGTTTCTTCTTCACCTCAGATGGATAGGGGAGCAAGATAAAGGTCAAAATCAATTGCCTTTCGAGCCTTCGCAAATAGTGAAAGACTCCCATCTAGAATTTAAATCCAAACAAGATGTAGAAGGATGAGCATATGCTTATCCTTCCTTTTTTAATTTTGACAAGTTTTTCTCTTGAATAATCATTGTACATCCTAGGCAAAATGGGCTAACATATTGGTATAAGCGACATTTTTGTACAAAATACCTAAATGTTCTGATGATTACGGGGTGAATGATTTGAATAAAGGTCAACGTCATATAAAAATTAGAGAAATTATCACCAATAATGATATTGAAACACAGGATGAGCTTGTTGACGAGCTAAAAAGTGCTGGGTTTAATGTAACGCAAGCAACTGTATCAAGGGATATTAAAGAGCTGCACTTGGTTAAAGTCCCATTGTTAGATGGCAGATACAAATATAGCCTTCCAGCAGACCAACGATTTAATCCATTGCAAAAATTAAAAAGATCGTTAATGGATGCATTTGTTCGAATAGATTCTGCTGGACATTTACTAGTAATGAAATGTCTGCCTGGAAATGCGATGGCAATCGGTGCATTACTTGATAATCTTGACTGGGAAGAAATATTAGGAACCATCTGTGGGGACGATACGATTTTAATCATCTGTCGTACACCTGAAGATACAGAGACGATCACAAATCGTTTCCTTGACATGCTGTAATGGGGGGAAAGGACCATGTTATCAGAAATATCGATTAAGAACTTTGCCATTATTGAGGCCCTTGCCATTACGTTTGACAAGGGTTTGACTGTTTTAACAGGAGAAACGGGTGCAGGAAAATCTATAATTATTGACGCTATTCATCTGCTGGTAGGAGGTCGAGGCTCTGCTGAGTTTGTCAGACATGGGGAAGATAAGGCAGAAATTGAGGGTCTATTTCAAATAGATGAGCACCATCCGGTGTTTTCAAAAGCATTTGAGTTCGGAATAGAAATTGAAGAAGGAATGGTTGTTTTACGAAGGGATATTTCGCGGACTGGCAAAAGTGTTTGTAGAATCAATGGTAAGCTTGTGACCATTTCAACTCTACGGGAAGTGGGTTCTACCTTAGTTGATATACATAGTCAGCATGAACACCAAGATTTAATGGATGAGAGCAGGCATCTACTCTTACTTGACCAATTTGGGTTTGAGGAAATTTCTCGTTCTCAGGCAGAATACCAAGAAGTATTTCATCGCTATGAACAAACTTTTCATAAACTTAAGTCTTTAAGTGAGAATGAGCAAAAAACAGCACATCGATTAGATTTAATTCAATTTCAATTTGACGAGATTCAAAATGCAAATTTAAAGCTTAACGAAGATGAGCAGTTATTTGAAGAAAAGAGAAAGCTTGTGAATTTTGAGCGTGTTTTTGATGCGATTCAATCCAGTTATACTGCCCTTACAGGAGAACAAAAGGGGCTAGATTGGATTAGTTTGGTAATGGGACAGCTTGAAGACGCTCAAGCATTGGATTCCGCGTATAAAGAATTATATGAATCCGTCATGAACAGCTTTTATCAATTAGAGGATGCTTCCCGCACATTGAGAAATGAACTAGATGAATTAGAATATGATCCACAGCGGTTAAATCAAATCGAAGAAAGATTAAATGAAATTAATCAATTAAAACGGAAATATGGAAAAACAATTGAAGAAATTTTAGAATATGCAGCGAAAATTGAAGAAGAAATAGAAACATTGCAAAATAAAGAAACACATATAGGGCAATTAGAGAAACAACTAGCCTCCATTAAAAAGGACTTAAGTCTAGAAGCCAAACAGCTGACGGAGCTCCGAAAACGCTGGGCTGGGAAGTTGACAAAATTAATTCATAATGAGTTGAAAGAACTATATATGGCAAAAACAGTTTTTGAAATCCGTTTTGAATCCGTCTTGCCACATTTTACAAAAAACGGTGTGGATCACGTGGAGTATTTTATTTCAACAAACCCGGGTGAACCTTTGAAGCCATTATCAAAAATTGCCTCTGGCGGTGAATTGTCAAGGATAATGCTAGCGCTTAAAAGTATTTTTTCGAAACACCAAGGAGTTACTTCCATTATTTTTGATGAGGTGGATACTGGCGTAAGCGGCAGGGTAGCACAATCAATCGCTGAAAAAATTTATAAAGTAGCTGTCGATTCACAGGTATTATGTATTTCCCATTTGCCCCAAGTTGCTGCAATGGCAGATACTCATTTGTTTATTTCTAAAGTGACAAAAGGCGGACGAACTAAAACTTCAGTCAGTCCACTTAGTGTAGAAGAAAAGATAAAGGAAATTGGCCGAATGATTTCTGGCGTTGAAATTACCGATTTAACGAAAAAACATGCCGAAGAATTACTATTTTTAGCATCTGAAAATAAAAAAATTGAAAAGCTTCCCAATTAGGGGAGCTTTTTTATGTTGTCTTAGGTTATAAATGCAGCTGATGGAGGCAAAATTAAAGATGTAGCCATTTCGATGTGAGTGAAACGCAAAGCGAGGAGAGTGAAGATTTTGAAGTTAGAAATAATTAGAAAGATCATTGGTGGAATTCTCCTTGTTTCATTAATCAGCCTTCTTTATTTTCAGCCATTTCAGCAGTACCTTGATATACCAAAGACCATTACAGTCTTTGAAGGACAAGATTTTACTTTTCAAAAGGCTGTACCGGTATCAGCCTCTTTAGTATCTCTCAATTCAAATATCACACTTGAACAAGATAAAAACAATGTATCCTTAAAAGCAAATGATTCAGGCAAAGAAGAAATGCTATTAGAGTTCGCAGGGATACCCGTTAAAAAGGTCGATGTAAATGTCTTAAAGGATTTCAGAGTCCAGCCAGGCGGACAATCCATCGGTGTTAAATTAAATACGGTTGGCGTATTGGTCGTAGGTCACCATTTAGTTAATACTGAGGATGGAAAAAAATCACCTGGTGAAATAGCAGGTATCAAAATCGGTGATATTATTACAGAAATCAATGGTAATAAAATTGAAAAAATGACAGATGTGGCTCCCTTTGTACAAAATGCAGGACAAAGCGGAAAAGCATTAGATATGGTTATTAGCAGGGATAGTGGTAAGTTCACAACGAAACTAACTCCCCTTAAAGATGAGGGAGAAAACTCCTATAAGCTTGGATTATATATTCGTGATTCAGCTGCAGGGATTGGAACTATGACATTTGTTCATCCACAATCTAAAAAATATGGTGCCCTCGGGCATGTCATTTCTGATATGGATACGAAAAAGCCAATTGTAGTAGAAGATGGTCAAATCGTTCGGTCTACGGTTACCTCCATTGAAAAAGGCAGTAATGGCGACCCAGGAGAAAAGCTTGCACGATTCTCTTCAGACCGTGAAATTGTCGGAAACATCACAAAAAACAGCCCATTTGGCATATTCGGAGTATTAAATAAAGAGTTAAAGAACGGAATTTTGGATAAACCACTGCCAATTGCTTTATCTCACCAAGTGAAGGAAGGTCCAGCAAAAATTTTAACAGTGGTAGATAATGACAGGGTAGAAGAATTTGAAATTGAAATTGTCAGCACGATTCCGCAGAAATTTCCAGCAACAAAAGGCATGGTTTTAAAAGTAACAGATCCGAAGCTTTTAGAAAAAACTGGTGGAATCGTTCAGGGGATGAGCGGAAGTCCAATTATCCAGGACGGAAAGCTAATTGGAGCAGTTACACATGTCTTTGTCAATGATCCAACCTCTGGTTATGGAGTACACATTGAATGGATGTTAAATGAAGCAGGAATTAACATATACGAAAAACCTATAGAAAAGGCTAGTTAAAACTAAAATCAGTAATTCAAACAAAATAGGCGATAAAAGCCTATTTTGTTTTTACATAAAGTTATTTCGACAAAATCAAGGAATAATCTGGAATAAGTGCGAATTTAGTCGAAACTTAAAGGAAAACAAAGAAAAGATAAGATTTTCTCACTATTTTAAGAAATATTAAAAAAACTAGAGGAATTTTAGTTGCATTGTCGAATTTCTAATTTAGAATAGAATTAAGAGAATAAAAAATTAATGTAAAATAGAGATATGACCATTTGGACTTGAGGAGGATATAAAAGTGAAAAAGATTAGAGTTTGTGTCGTGGATGATAATAGGGAATTAGTTGGATTATTAGAGGACTATATTTCTTCCCAAGATGATATGGAAATTGCGGGTATTGCTCATAATGGTCAGGATTGTTTAGAGCTTCTTGAATCAACGGATACGGATGTACTCGTTTTAGATATTATTATGCCTCACCTAGATGGTTTAGCCGTCCTAGAGCGCTTAAGAGAGCTCAAAAAGGGAGCAATTCCAAATGTTATTATGTTGACTGCATTTGGACAAGAAGACGTTACAAAGAAGGCTGTAGAGCTTGGTGCCTCGTATTTTATTTTGAAACCTTTTGATATGGAGAATTTAGGCAATCATATCCGTCAAGTAAGCGGTAAAACCAGTCAGGTAAGCAGGAAGGCAGCTTCGGGAAATTATCGTTCACATACTGAAAATAAACCGAGAAATCTAGATGCCAGCATTACAAGTATTATTCATGAAATTGGTGTTCCAGCACATATCAAAGGATACTTATACTTGCGTGAAGCCATTTCAATGGTTTATAACGATATTGAATTACTTGGTTCCATTACGAAAGTGTTATACCCTGATATTGCAAAGAAATATAACACCACAGCAAGCCGTGTGGAGCGTGCAATACGTCATGCCATCGAAGTAGCATGGAGCCGTGGAAATATCGATTCCATTTCATCATTATTTGGTTACACAGTAAGTATGTCCAAGGCAAAGCCTACAAACTCCGAGTTTATTGCTATGGTTGCTGATAAGCTTCGTTTAGAGCATAAGGCTTCATGAAAAGACCAATAATATAATGAAAAAAAGCCTTCATTTCGGGAATGAAGGCTTTTTTATGTCCTAAGTTCATTTATTTTTCTTTTTCTAGTTCCATTAATTTTTGAATAAGTATATGCTGAGGCATATGCATAAGCTGTTCTAACGGAACATTTAATTTTTCGGCAAGCTTAATGGCAGTTTCAGGTGATAATTGTAAAGGTTTCATTGTGATCCTCCATTCATTTAGTTAGGAAGTGAAAAAATGACACAGATTTTTGCGCATCGAGGTTATTCTTCAGCGTTTGCTGAAAATACAATGAGTGCATTTATTGCTGCTGAAAAGGCAGGAGCCGACGGCTTAGAGCTGGATGTCCAGTTAACAAAGGACGGTGAAGTGGTTGTCATCCATGATGAAAAACTTGATCGGACAACGAGTGGTAAGGGCTTCGTGAAAAATTTCACCTTTAAAGAAATAAGAAAATTAAATGCCAATAAAAAAGGTGTGAATAAAGAGCCTATCCCCTCATTGATTGAGGTTCTTGAATGGATGCAATCCAATCAACTTGTTTGTAACATAGAGTTGAAAAATAATCTATTTCCGTATGAAGGAATGGAAGAAAAGGTAATTCATCTTGTTCGAAGATTTAATTTGAGTAATCGGATTATCATTTCTTCTTTTAATCACTACAGTATTGTCTTAAGTTATCGGTCAGCGCCTGAAATCGAGACAGCCCCTCTATTTAATGAGCGACTCTATATGCCATGGGTTTATGCTCAATCCATTCGCGCTCAAGGGATTCATCCGAAGTTAGTGTCTGTAACAGATGGAATTATCAAAGGTGCAATTGAAAATGGAATAGCTGTCAGACCCTATACTGTTAATAAAGATACTGATATGCAGAGGCTTTATAAACTAAACTGTACTTCAATTATTACAGACGATCCGGTAAAGGCTTTGAAAATTAGGAAACAATATGAAAAGAGACCATAATGGCCTCTTTTTATTTTTTGCTGTGTTAATCTGGGCTGTTGATTTGTGCTTTAGGCGCTTCGCTTTCCGCAGGCGGTTCGGGAAGCCTCCTCGCCGCTAAAGCCGCCTGCGGGGTCTCCCCTGTCCCGTC
>NZ_NPDD01000025.1 GCF_002272245.1 Bacillus sp. 7884-1
GCACAAATCAACAGGTGCCAAAATCAATAATAAGCTTAAACATAGCCTATTTTTTAAATCTATCCTGTACCTTATTACTTTTTCTGTCACGGTGAAAAATGAAGCCTGCTACAAATGCTAAACCACCTATGAATAGAATTAGTCCTAAAAGAAATTGCAGCCATAAGAAAGGGATTGGGCTTTGAAGAATCCCAAATGTCATATCACGCATTAATTTAATCCCAAAGCCAGCTAAGAAGCCTGGAATAACTAGTATAAGTAAAGCAATAATCCGCTTCATAATTAATCCTTCCAATTGTTTAGTAAGTCGTAAGAATTATACCCTCAAGGAAATATTAGTACAAAGATAAAATTTGTCAAGATAACTAAAAAAATATAGAATAGATAGTGAAAAATATTGCATGTTTTCGATTAGATTGTATGAAAAAATCTTCTTTTATTATAAAGGGGCGGAAAAATGCAAAATGTTATGATTGTTGGCGCCGGTAAGGGTGGTACAGCGGTCCTTAAGCTGCTCAATGAAACAGAAGTCCTTCAGGTTAAGGCTGTCATTGACAGAAATTTAGATGCACCGGGTATCTTTTTAGCACAGAGTTTGGGTATTAAAATAGGAATTGATTGGAAGCCGTTTTTAAGTGAAAATATCGATATTATTATTGAAGTAACAGGAAATGAACATGTGTTTCAAGAGTTAAGGAGCACCAAGGACAAGAAAACCGTTTTAATTCCTGGCAGTGTTGCATTTCTTCTTGCAAGGCTACTTGAAGAAAAGGAAGAATTAATCGTTAAACATCAAAATGCTTCCTATCAACAAGAACTAATTTTTAATGCCACAAATGATGGGATGCTGGTGATTGATGCAAAAGGGTTCGTGATTTTATTTAATCGCCGAGCCGAAGAAATGACAGGTGTGAAACGGGACCAAGCAATTGGGAAATACGTGGTTGAGGTAATACCGGAAAGTAGACTGCCTTTAATCCTGGAAACAAGAAGAACAGAAACGAATCAAGAAATGGTTCTGGGGAATGGGAGGAAAATAATTACAACACGTATTCCCATCATCGAAGAAAATGGGACCTTAATTGGTGCTTTCGCTGTTTTCAAAGATATCACAGAAGTAGTGAATCTTGCAGAGGAAATTACCGATTTAAAAGAAATCCAAACTATGCTGCAGGCAATCATTCATTCTAGTGATGATGCAATTTCAGTAGTTGATGAAAATGGCAGGGGTCTGCTTATTAATCCAGCATATACACGTCTTACCGGTCTTACACAAGAACAGGTTATTGGACAACCAGCGACTGCAGATATATCCGAAGGTGAAAGTATGCATATGAAGGTACTCCAAACAAGAAGAGCGGTCCGTGGGGTACCAATGCGAGTAGGTGCAAATAAACGTGAAGTAATTGTCAATGTCGCCCCGATTATTGTTAAAGGAAAACTAAAAGGCAGCGTTGGGGTTATTCATGACATGTCAGAAATTAAAACCCTAAACAGGGAATTGAACCGTGCTCGTCAAATCATTCGCACTCTTGAAGCAAAGTACACCTTCGAGGATATTATCGGCAGTTCTGAAGAAATGACTCTAGCGATTGAACAGGCTAAGCTAGGGGCAAAAACACCTGCGACAGTCCTGTTACGGGGTGAATCCGGTACAGGAAAAGAATTATTTGCCCACGCCATACATAATGCAAGTGATCGTAAGTACAACAAATTTATTCGCGTTAATTGTGCAGCAATTTCGGAGTCCCTTCTGGAGAGTGAATTATTTGGTTATGAAGAAGGAGCTTTTTCAGGGGCAAAAAGAGGAGGGAAAAGGGGCTATTTTGAAGAGGCCAATAACGGAAGTATCTTCCTCGATGAAATAGGCGAACTTTCTGCCAATACTCAGGCGAAATTACTCAGGGTATTGCAAGAAAATGAAATCACACGTGTAGGTGGTACAAAGCCATTTCCGATAAATGTTAGAATTATTGCGGCAACCCATGTGAATCTTGAAAAAGGAATTGCGAAAGGTTCTTTTAGGGAAGACTTATACTATCGTTTAAATCGTATGCCAATACATATACCTCCACTCCGAAATCGGAAAGAAGAAATTCCTGTACTGTGTGAAAGGCTTATTGAAAAAATTAATTTGGATTACGGCAGAAATGTTGAAGGGGTTTCCCAAGCTGCTCTGCTGAAATTAGTGAATTATGATTGGCCTGGGAATGTGCGGGAACTAGAGAATATTCTGGGCAGGGCGATAATCTTTATGAATTATTATGAAACATTCATTAATGTACATCACCTTCCAGAACTGCGACCTAAAAAAAAGAGTAGTGAACCGTTAGTAACAGATCATAGTGAATCAATCCAACAGGATCGCTCTTTAAATGCAATGATAGAAGATTATGAAGCAGAGATTATCCAGCAAACGCTTCACCGTTATAATGGTAATAAGACGGCAACAGCTAAGGCGCTAGGTTTATCGGTGAGGAATCTTTATTATAAGCTAGAAAAATATAAAATTGAAAATAATAGCATGCAATAAATTTCACAGTACGAAGAAAATTGCATGTATTGTTTCGGCTGGTAAAGCGTTTTCAGTAATTTCAACTTGGCACGGATTTTGCATATTACAATAATGGAGTTGCAGTTGAAGAGAAAGGGTTGATGACAACTTGTTGCTTGAATCACTGATATACAAAGCAACCCAGCTGGATGGTAACACGGTAGCTGTTGCAGTGGCAGAAGATGAAGAAGTCATCGAAGCAGTTATCGAAGCATTAAACCGGAATCTCGCCAATTTTATATTATTTGGTGATAAAGAAAAAATTAAGATGATAGTAAACGTTAAGAACAAAGGCCAGCAAAAAAGTAATAAGAAGCTTACAATTGTTCATGCAGACTCAAACGAGATGGCTGCAGAGCTGGCAGTTAAGGCTGTATCTACGAAGGAAGCAACCGTATTAATGAAAGGGAATATCCCTACAAGCTCTCTATTAAAAGCAGTTCTAAATAAAGAGTACGGTCTTAGGACGGGAAATATTCTATCACACGTAGCTGTTTTTGAGGTTCCAGATTTCGATCGTTTTACCATCGTTACGGATGCAGGGATGAACATTGCCCCTGAATTAGAGCAAAAAGCTCAAATAATAAAAAATGCTGCAGCCTTGGCTAGGGCAATTGGAATAGAATATCCAAAGGTTGCTCCTCTAGCTGCTGTTGAAGTAGTGAATCCGGCCATGCAAGCGACTATTGATGCTGCTGCATTAAGTGTTATGAATAAACGAGGGCAGATCACTGGCTGTATTGTAGATGGTCCATTAGCATTAGATAATGCCGTTTCTGCTTTAGCTGCTGAACACAAAGGAATTCAAAGTGAAGTAGCCGGAAGAGCTGATATTTTATTAGTTCCCACTATTGAGGTTGGAAACGTCTTATATAAGTCATTAACTTATTTTGCAAAAGCAAAAGTAGGGGCTGTTATTGCAGGCGCAAAGGCTCCCATCGTATTAACTTCTAGAGCTGATTCGGCGGAAAGTAAGCTATATTCACTTGCACTCGCCATCTGCTCTGTAACCAAATAGTATTTAGTGCAGGTTTCAAATTAGAGGGGGACGTTAACATGGAAATTTTCAAGTACTTAGAACAATATGATTATGAGCAAGTTGTATTTTGCCAAGATAAACAATCTGGATTAAAAGCAATTATTGCGATACACGATACCACATTAGGCCCTGCTTTGGGAGGAACTCGTATGTGGACATATGAATCTGAAGCAGCAGCAATTGAAGATGCGCTAAGATTAGCAAAAGGTATGACCTACAAGAATGCAGCTGCAGGGTTAAACCTTGGCGGAGGAAAAACAGTTATTATTGGTGACCCTCGTAAGGATAAGAGTGAAGAGTTATTCCGTGCATTCGGACGCTATATTCAAGGTTTAAATGGAAGATATATTACTGCAGAAGATGTAGGAACAACGGTTGCAGATATGGATTTAATCCATGAAGAAACAGATTATGTCACTGGTATTTCACCTGCTTTCGGATCATCAGGCAACCCTTCGCCTGTAACGGCATATGGTGTGTACGTTGGTATGAAAGCAGCTGCAAAAGAAGCTTTTGGTACAGATTCCTTAGAAGGAAAAGTGGTTGCGATTCAAGGCGTTGGGAATGTTGCCTACACACTTTGTAAATACTTGCATGAAGAGGGAGCGCAATTAATTGTTACCGATATTAATAAAGAAGCAGTTCAGCGTGCAGTAGAGGATTTCGGTGCTCGTGCAGTAGATCCAAATGAAATTTATGGGGTTGAATGTGATATTTATGCTCCATGTGCACTTGGTGCAACCGTTAATGATGATACGATTCCACAGCTAAAAGCTAAAGTTATCGCGGGTTCTGCCAATAACCAGTTAAAAGATACTCGTCACGGAGATCTTATCCATGAAATGGGTATTGTTTATGCTCCTGATTACGTCATTAATGCTGGCGGTGTTATCAACGTTGCAGATGAACTTTATGGGTATAACCATGAACGGGCAATGAAAAAAGTTGATCAAATCTATGCAAGTATCGAAAAGGTAATTGCTATTTCAAAGCGCGACGGCATCCCAACTTATGTTGCAGCAGATAGAATGGCGGAAGAAAGAATTGAAAAAATGCGTAATTCACGCAGTCAATTCTTGCAAAATGGCCACCATATTTTAAGTCGTCGCTAAGAAAATAAAAAGGGATAGAGCGCTGAATGGATAATTCAGCGTCTTTTCCCTTTAATAGGTGTGAAATGTGAAAAAAATGGAGGTTAAAACGTTGCCTGATAAGAAATATCGAATGCTCGTCATCAACCCAGGTTCCACTTCAACTAAGATTGGGGTCTTCGATAATGAAATTTCCATTTTAGAAAAAACAATCCGTCATGATTCGAGAATGATTAATTCATTTGCTAATATTATTGATCAATATGAATTTAGAAAGAATACCATCTTGGAAACACTGGATAACGAAGGAATTAATATATCCAAGCTGAGTGCTGTTTGTGGGCGGGGAGGCTTGCTTCGACCGATTGAAGGCGGAACTTATGCAGTAAATGAAATCATGCTTGATGATTTACGGACTGGTTTTGCTGGACAGCATGCTTCAAATCTTGGTGGTATTATTGCTTATGAAATTGCTTCTGGATTAAATATTCCCTCTTATATTGTTGATCCTGTCGTTGTAGATGAGCTTGAGCCGATTGCAAGAGTATCTGGCTTTTCCTTAATTGAAAGAGTAAGTATATTCCATGCGCTCAACCAAAAAGCTGTTGCTCGCAGAGTCGCTAAGGAGCTAGGGAAGAATTATACGGAATTAAACTTAATTGTTACACATATGGGCGGCGGAATTACCGTTGGAGTACATAAGCAGGGAAAAGTCATTGATGTAAACAATGGTCTCCATGGTGATGGTCCTTTTAGCCCTGAACGTGCAGGGACTGTTCCAGTTGGGGATTTAGTAGCTCTTTGTTATTCTGGGCAATACTTTCGCGATGAAATAATGAAAAAACTTGTAGGTCAAGGAGGACTTGTCGGTTATCTTGGAACGAATGATGCGGTCGAAGTTGAAAAGAGAATTGGTGCTGGGGATGAACAAGCTTCTCTTATTTACGAAGCAATGGCCTATCAGGTAGCAAAGGAAATAGGAGCAGCAAGCGCAGTATTAGCAGGAAAAGTGGATGCCATTGTGTTAACTGGGGGTCTTGCGTATGGTAAAGGATTTGTGAAATCCATCACCGATAGAATTAATTGGATTGCAGATACGATTGTCCATCCAGGTGAAAATGAACTTCAAGCATTAGCTGAAGGTGCATTAAGAGTTTTGCGTGGAGAGGAAAAAGTAAAAGAGTATCCTGGTACATTCAAAACAGCAAAAATCTAACAATTTGGGGAGGAAATACAGTGTCACAAGAATACGATTTAGTCATTCTTGGCGGTGGTACCGGCGGTTATGTAGCTGCCATTCGTGCCTCTCAGCTTGGCTTAAAAACAGCAATAGTTGAAAAAGGGAAACTTGGAGGAACATGTCTACATAAAGGCTGTATCCCAAGTAAAGCTCTTCTCAGAAGTGCTGAGGTTTACGCGACAGCTAAGCATAGCGAAGATTTTGGTGTTATCACAAGTGAAGTATCCTATAACTTTGTGAAAGTTCAGGAAAGAAAGAATAAAATAATCGATCAACTCCATAAAGGCGTACAACATCTCATGAAGCAAGGGAAAATTGATGTTTATGAGGGACTTGGCCGGATTTTAGGACCTTCTATTTTTTCACCAATGCCTGGAACTATTTCGGTTGAAATGAATAATGGCGAAGAAAATGAAATGCTCATTCCGAAAAACGTTGTCGTTGCAACTGGTTCAAGACCTAGGACGCTTCCTGGACTTGAAATTGATGGTGAACTTGTCATTACCTCTGATGAAGCTTTAGAGTTGGAGACATTACCTGCATCCATCATTATTGTTGGCGGTGGAGTGATTGGAATTGAGTGGGCGTCCATGCTTTCTGATTTCGGTGTTGAAGTAACTGTTATCGAGTATGCGGACCGGGTTATTCCGACTGAAGATAAGGAAATCTCTAAGGAAATGCAGCGCCTGATGAAGAAAAAGGGGATAAAGCTTGTAACAGGAGCGAAAGTCCTTCCTGAAACACTTGTAAAAGGTGATGGCGTCACCATTTCAGCAGAAGTTAAAGCTGGTGTGAAAGAATTTAAGGCTGAAAAACTCCTTGTATCTGTAGGACGCCAAGCAAATGTCGAAGGAATTGGATTAGAAAATACAGAAATCCAGGTAGAAAAAGGATTTATTGTTACCAATGAATTCTACCAAACAAAAGAATCTCATATTTACGCAATTGGAGATGTAATTGGCGGCTTGCAGCTTGCGCATGTTGCCTCCCATGAAGGTATAATTGCAGTGGAGCATATTGCTCGGAAGGATCCGTCAGAGCTTAATTACAATCTAGTTTCTAGATGTATATATAGCAATCCTGAGGTGTCTAGCGTTGGGATTACCGAAGAACAGGCAAAAGAAAAAGGTCATAAAGTAAAAGTGGGTAAATTTTCATTCCGAGCAATCGGAAAGGCTCTTGTATTTGGAGAATCCGATGGCTTTGTCAAGATTGTTGCTGACGAAGAGACCAATGATATTCTAGGGGTTCACATGATTGGTCCGCACGTAACTGACATGATTACAGAAGCAGGATTGGCAATGGTATTGGATGCAACTCCATGGGAAATTGCTCATACGATTCATCCACATCCAACACTTTCAGAAGCGATTGGGGAAGCTGCTTTAGCAGTTGATGGCCGAGCAATCCATTCATGAGTTATTTTGGTATGAACAAACGGGAGGTAAGAATGTTATGGCTGAAAATCGTCATCATGCATTAGGTTTAAGTGATGAAAAGGTTTTGGAAATGTATGAAACTATGCTTTTAGCCCGCCGGATTGATGAACGAATGTGGTTATTGAATCGTGCGGGTAAAATACCATTTGTTATTTCTTGTCAAGGACAAGAAGCTGCACAAGTTGGTGCGGCATTTGCTCTAGATAAGGAAAAAGATTATGTGCTGCCATATTACCGTGATATGGGCGTAGTCTTAACTTTTGGGATGACACCAAAAGAACTAATGCTATCTGGTTTTGCCAAAGCGGAGGATCCAAACTCAGGCGGCAGACAAATGCCTGGGCACTTTGGTCAAAAGAAAAATCGCATTGTTACTGGTTCATCTCCTGTAACAACTCAGGTTCCACATGCTGTCGGCGTAGCATTAGCAGGGAAAATGGAAAGAAAGGACCTTGTGACTTTCGTAACCTTTGGTGAGGGATCCTCAAACCAAGGTGATTTCCATGAAGGAGCTAACTTTGCCGGAGTTCATAAATTACCTGTTATTTTTATGTGTGAAAATAATAAATACGCAATTTCTGTTCCTATTGAAAAACAATTGGGATGTGAAAAAGTTTCTGATCGTGCAATAGGTTATGGAATGCCAGGATTTACTGTCGATGGGAACGACCCATTAGAAGTATACAAAGTGGTTAAGGATGCAGCAGAGCGTGGACGTAGAGGTGAGGGTCCATCCTTAATTGAAACAATTTCCTACAGACTCACACCACACTCTTCAGATGACGATGACCGTTCGTACCGCGCTCCTGATGAAGTGGCTAAAGCGAAAACGAAAGATCCAATCATTACCTTTGGTGCCTATCTAAAAGAAACAGGCGTGATGAATGATGTGTTGGAAAAAGAAATCAATGATCGTGTGATGAAGCAAGTGAATGAAGCCACTGATTATGCTGAAAATGCACCGTATGCAGCACCTGAACACGCGCTGAAATACGTTTATGCGGATAAGTAAGGGGGATGTAACATGGCAGTAATTTCTTATATAGATGCGGTCACAATGGCCATTCGGGAAGAAATGGAACGAGATTCAAAGGTTTTTGTTCTTGGTGAAGACGTTGGGGTCAAAGGCGGAGTCTTTAAAGCTACGCAGGGTTTATACGAACAATTTGGAGAAGAGCGTGTGATTGATACACCACTTGCTGAATCTGCGATTGCTGGGGTAGGAATTGGGGCAGCGATGTACGGAATGAGACCGATTGCTGAAATGCAATTTGCTGATTTTATTATGCCTGCAGTGAATCAAATTATTTCAGAAGCGGCCAAGATTCGTTACCGTTCAAACAACGACTGGAGTTGTCCGATGGTTATCCGTGCACCTTATGGAGGTGGCGTTCACGGTGCCCTTTATCATTCTCAATCTGTCGAGGCAATATTTGCGAATACACCCGGATTGAAAATTGTAATGCCTTCTACACCTTATGATGTAAAGGGGCTCTTAAAAGCAGCGATTCGTGATAATGACCCAGTCTTGTTCTTTGAGCATAAACGCGCGTACCGTTTAATCAAAGGAGAAGTACCAAGTGATGATTATACATTGCCGCTTGGAAAAGCAGATGTGAAGCGTGAAGGCGATGACATTACTGTTATTACCTATGGTCTTTGTGTACATTTTGCCCTGCAAGCAGCAGAAAAATTAGCGAAGGACGGTATCTCCGCACATATCCTTGACTTAAGAACGGTTTATCCATTAGATAGAGAAGCTATCATAGAAGCGGCTTCTAAGACTGGTAAGGTATTACTTGTTACTGAGGCGAATAAAGAAGGCAGCATTATCAGTGAAGTATCTGCAATCATTGCTGAAAATTGTTTATTTGATTTAGACGCTCCAATAATGCGTCTAGCTGGTCCGGATGTCCCAGCAATGCCATATGCACCAACAATGGAGAAGTTCTTTATGGTCAATCCAGATAAAGTCGAAAAAGCAATGCGCGAGCTTGCGGAATATTAAAACGAAAAGCGGAGGCGACTTGGGCAGCCCCGACAAGCGTAAGACGAGCCGGCATGAAGGTTGCTTTTTAACCTTCTTGACGGATTGGCTTATGACCGAGGAAAAAGTGATTTATCTTTTCCCTCGAGGGGCTAGTCGCCGCAGCTAGACAATAGGAGGTAGAATTTTGGTTATTGAACAAATTAAAATGCCTCAGTTAGGGGAAAGTGTAACCGAAGGAACAATCTCTAAGTGGCTTGTTTCTGTCGGGGATAAAGTTAATAAATACGACCCATTAGCTGAAGTAATGACAGATAAGGTAAATGCAGAAGTTCCTTCTTCGTTCACAGGTACGATAAAAGAACTGGTTGCGGAAGATGGAGACACACTGGCTGTTGGTGAAATCATTTGTACAATTGAAATCGAAGGCAGCAATGCTGTGAAAACGGAAGTTAGTGACCAAAAAACAGAAGTAGCTGAATCAGTTGCTGTTTCCGAGCAATCTGATCAAGGAAACAAAGCCCGTTATTCTCCTGCAGTTTTAAAAATTTCACAAGAGAATGGAATTGATTTAACACAGGTGACAGGCACCGGTGCAGGCGGCCGGATTACGAGAAAAGACCTTTTAAAACTGATTGAATCAGGTAATATCCCTGTGGCAGGTTCAAAAGTGGTGGCACCGAAGCAGCCAGAAGTACAGCCAGGTGCAGCCCAAGAGACGGTATCAGCGTTTGCTGCGCCAAAGCAAGCGGCATCTGCTCCAAGCATTCCTGTTGCAGCAGGCGATATCGAAATACCTGTAACTGGCATCCGTAAAGCGATTGCTGCTAATATGCTCCGAAGTAAGCATGAAGCACCGCATGCCTGGACAATGATAGAGGTCGATGCAACAAATCTTGTGGAATACCGCAATTCTTTAAAGGATGAGTTCAAAAAGAAAGAAGGCTTCAATCTTACTTTCTTTGCCTTTTTCGTAAAAGCAGTAGCTCAGGCATTAAAGGAATTCCCACAGATTAATTCCATGTGGGCGGGAGATAAGATTATCCAGAAGAAAGACATCAATATATCAATTGCAGTCGCAACCGATGATGCTTTATATGTACCTGTTATAAAGCAAGCCGATGAAAAAACAATAAAAGGGATTGCCCGTGAGATTTCCGAACTTGCTGTAAAAGTAAGAACCAATAAACTTCGCTCAGAAGATATGCAGGGTGGAACCTTTACTGTTAACAATACTGGCTCGTTTGGATCCGTTCAATCAGCAGGAATTATCAACTACCCGCAGGCAGCGATTCTTCAAGTGGAATCCATCGTCAAGCGCCCGGTAGTTATGGACAACAATATGATTGCCGTTCGGGACATGGTAAACCTATGTATGTCACTCGACCACAGAGTATTAGACGGACTCGTTTGCGGTCGATTCTTACAAAGGGTAAAAGAAATCCTAGAAAGCACCTCAAAATCAACAACATCAATATATTAGAAAAATGACCGCCGCCGATATGGCGGCGGTTATTTTTATTGCTTCATATGTTCTTCTAACTTACAATGAAACTAAGTGAAATTTATTGAATATTAGTTTAATTTACGAGATCAAGGAAGGGGGATGTTGTGTTGGAAAACTTTCGAAATCAATCTTTTCCATTAAAGACGAAAGAAGATTGGAAAGCAAAAGCAGAGGAATCTTTAAAGGGTAAAAGTATTGAAACATTAAAAAGCGCTACATATGAAAGTATAATTTTGGAACCGCTTTATTCTCAACAAGATAATCAGAAAGCACCGGACTATCCGGGAGGTTCAGATTTTCGTAGAGGCATTGACCCATTAGGATATGTAACAAATGATTGGAAGGTAGCACAGCGAATTTCATATAATTCAGTTGAAGATTTAAAGCAAAAGCTCCGTAGGGGTGTTGAAAAAGGACAAACTGCTCTTTCATTTGAAGTTTCTGAGGCACTTTTTGAATCTAAAGAGACTTTAACTGATGTACTTGGGGACTTACCTTCTACATTCCCATTTGCAGTTAATGGTAAAGGACTGCAATCAGCATTGCTAGGAATATTAGCAGAGTATGAGGGTGACTCTAATCAAGTTAATGGCTATGTCGGAAATGATCCAGTCTCTTTGTTTGCAGTGGAAGGACTAATTGAAGAAGACTTTTTCAAGGGTTGGATGGAAGATATAAAGCTCGCAAATCTAAAACTACCAAATTTACGGACAGTATTAGTAAATACCTCTACCTACCATCAAGGCGGAGCCAATGCAGTTCAGGAGCTTGGAATTGCAGCCGCAATGGGTACATTCTATCTTCAAAAGCTGCTTGAAGGCGGAATGAAGCTGGAGAATATTCTTTCGAAAATGATATTTCAATTCTCAATTGGCAGCAATTTCTTTATGGAAATGGCAAAACTTAGAGCAGCTCGAATTCTCTGGGACAAAATAACCAAAGTATATGGAGCTAATGCTGAGGCTCGGGGAATGCAGATTTCTGCCGAAACATCTACGTTTACAAAAACAGCTTATGATCACCATGTAAACATTCTCCGTGCAGGAAATGAAGCATTTGCAGCGGTTGTTGGCGGAGTTCAATATCTGCATGTAACACCATTTGATGATTTAACGGGCAATTCTCAACAATCTGAACGAATTGCAAGAAACACCCAAAACATTCTTAAGGAAGAAGCTCATCTTCGGACAGTTGTTGATCCTGCAGGAGGCTCTTGGTATGTGGAAACATTGACCACTGAGCTAGCAGAAAAAGCATGGAGGTATTTCCAGCAGATTGAAGCAAATGGCGGTATGCTGGAAGTATTAAAATCAGGCTGGTTACAAGAAGAAATTTCTTCAGTTCTTACACAACGCAAACAGGATATTTTTACAAGAAAACAAAGCATTATCGGTACGAATGTATATGCAAATCTATCAGAAGAAACAGCTCTCGTTAAAGAACATGTCACTGAACCTTATTTTTCTCTGACTGATTCTAGTGCAATTAACATAAAGGCAATTAAGAACAGCAGATTATCAGAGCCCTATGAAGAATTGCGTAATAAGAGTAAAGTTATTGAAAGTAAGACAGGCTCTATACCACAGGTTGGCTTGATTTGTCTCGGTGAGTTAAAACAATACAAACCTAGGTTAGATTTTGTGCGGGGGTTCCTCGCAGCTGGAGGATTAAAAGCCATCGACAGCGGTCCTGTTACTTCTTTGGAATCTGTCAAACTATTTATCTCAAGTCAAGAAACTAAGTATTTCTGTCTGTGTAGCAGCAATGATCTATACAGATCCCTAGGACTTCAAATGATTAAAGTACTGCGTAATGAATTCCCAGATCAAATTTTTTATTTAGCGGGATTGCCTGAAAAAGACTTGCAATCACATTGGACGAATGAAGGGATAAGGCAGTTTATCCATATTAAAAGTAACTGTTTTGAGCTTCTTTCAACCATTCTTTCAGAAATCGAGGTGGGATTAGATGAGTACACAAAAGCCTGATTTTCAAAGTATTTCCCTGTTTGAAGAGCAAGACTTTATGACAAAAGAGCAATGGGAAGAACAGGTTGATAAACAAATAGATACATCTATTGATGATTTGCTGTTTGAAACGAATGAACAAATTCAATTAAAACCACTTTATACAAACGAAGACCGTAAAGGACTGCAGCATTTAGATGACCTCCCTGGAATACCGCCATTTACTCGTGGGCCGTACCCAACAATGTATGTGAATCGTCCGTGGACAGTAAGACAATACGCTGGGTTTTCTACTGCTGAGGAGAGTAATGCTTTCTATCGCAGAAATCTAGCAATGGGTCAAAAAGGCTTATCCGTTGCCTTTGATTTAGCCACACACCGCGGCTATGATTCTGACCATCCACGCGTCGTTGGCGATGTTGGAAAAGCAGGGGTTGCTATTGATTCTGTTTTAGATATGAAGACCCTTTTTGATGGAATTCCGTTGGATCAGATGTCAGTATCCATGACCATGAACGGTGCTGTTTTGCCAATCCTAGCCTTTTTCATCGTTACAGCTGAGGAACAGGGTGTCACACAGGATAAGCTGTCTGGAACGATTCAAAATGATATTTTAAAAGAATATATGGTACGTAATACGTATATCTATCCGCCTGAGATGTCGATGAAAATCATCGCAGATATCTTTGAGTATACCTCTAAATATATGCCGAAGTTTAATAGTATCAGTATTTCTGGCTATCACATGCAGGAGGCTGGTGCTCCTGCTGACTTGGAATTAGCATACACCCTGGCAGATGGATTGGAGTATGTACGTACAGGACTTAAGGCTAGAATTAACATTGATAAATTTGCACCACGGTTGTCCTTTTTCTGGGCGGTGGGCATGAATTATTTTATGGAAGTTGCAAAAATGCGGGCTGCTCGTTTAATCTGGGCAAAAATGATGAAATCATTCGAGCCGAAAAACGAGAAATCGATGGCCCTTAGAACACATTCTCAAACATCAGGCTGGAGCTTAACGGAGCAAGACCCTTTTAATAATGTAATGCGGACCTTGCTTGAAGCACATGCTGCGTCTATGGGGCATACGCAATCTCTTCATACCAATGCTTTAGATGAAGCAATTGCCCTGCCAACTGATTTTTCAGCTCGAATTGCCCGAAATACGCAATTATTTTTACAAGAAGAAACGAGTATCACCAAAGTTATTGATCCTTGGGCAGGTTCTTATTATGTTGAAAAGCTTACCGATGAATTGGTAAAAAGAGCTTGGACACATATTAAAGAAATTGAAAATCTTGGCGGCATGGCAAAGGCAATTGAGACGGGTCTTCCAAAAATGAGAATTGAAGAAGCCTCAGCTAGAAGACAAGCACAAATAGATTCTGGTAAAGAAACTATTATTGGGGTTAACAAGTATCGTCTCGAAAAGGAAGAAGCAATTGATATATTGGATATTGATAATACAGCGGTTCGATTAAAGCAAATTGAAAAATTAACAAACTTAAAAGCAGGCCGCGATGAAGCAAAGGTAGCAGAAGCTCTGGCTGCTTTAACAAAGGGTGCAGAAACAGGGGAAAGCAACCTGTTGGAGCTTGCTGTTCAAGCAGCAAGAGTCCGGGCAACCTTAGGTGAAATTTCCGATGCGATTGAGAAAGTTTCCAGCAGACATAAAGCCGTTATTCGTTCTATCAGCGGCGTGTATAGCAAGGCATATACAAACGAAGAAGAAATCTCTGAAGTAAAACACATGACGGATGATTTCCTTGAGAATGAAGGCAGAAGACCGAGGATTCTCATTGCCAAAATGGGGCAGGACGGTCATGACCGAGGTGCCAAAATCATCGCCACTGCCTTTGCAGACTTAGGATTTGATGTCGATATTGGCCCATTATTCCAAACTCCAGAAGAAACAGCCATTCAGGCTGTTGAAAATGATGTGCATGTCATTGGAATGAGCTCACTGGCTGCAGGTCACAAGACATTATTGCCGCAGCTTGCGGAGGAGTTGAAAAAGCTTGGCCGTGAGGATATTTTACTAGTAATCGGCGGGGTTATCCCGGCTCAGGATTATCAATTTTTATATGATAATGGTGCCTGCGCTATTTTCGGTCCGGGGACCATTATCCCAGTTGCTGCCCAAAAGGTAATCAAGGAAATTTATAAACAGCTTGGGTATGAGGAAGTGTCACAATAAATGTCTGAGGATATGAAACCGGAATGGAACGACCCGAATGAACCGGAAAAATTCTCAACCGTAATAAAAAAAGGGAAAGAGCAGGAAGGCCAGTCTGTAGTCATTGAAAAAAATATTGTCTATCGTAAACGTCAGACAAAGGAACCTTCGGTTGAAGAGTTAGTTGATGGCGTGCTGTCAGGTAATAGAGGGCAGCTCGCTCGGGCCATAACACTTATTGAAAGTAATGCTGAACAGCATTTCTATAAGGCACAGGAGCTACTCCAGAAGCTCTTGTCTCACAGTGGGAAATCAATTCGTATCGGAATAACGGGTGTACCGGGTGCTGGGAAAAGCACTTTTATTGAGGCGTTTGGCACATACCTTTGTGACTTTGGGCTAAGGGTCGCTGTACTGGCAATTGATCCAAGCTCTAGTCTTTCAGGCGGAAGTATCCTTGGTGATAAAACAAGGATGGAACAGCTATCCCGAAATCCAAGGGCTTTTATTCGACCCTCACCAACGGCAGGAAAATTGGGCGGAGTTCATCGAAAGACAAGAGAAGCGATGCTGATATGCGAAGCAGCAGGTTTTGATGTGATTTTAATCGAAACAGTGGGTGTGGGTCAGAGTGAAGTAATCATACGAGACATGGTTGATTTTTTCATGCTCCTTGTCCTGACAGGTGCGGGTGATGAATTGCAAGGGATGAAGAAAGGGATTATGGAATTAGCAGATGCTGTCCTTGTTCATAAAGCAGACGGAGCTAATAAAGTAAAAGCAGAGCAGACGAGAAAAGAATATAGCCGTATCCTGCACTTTCTTCAGCCGGCTACTAAGGGATGGGCATCGAAGGCTTATACCTGCTCCTCTTTAACAGGGGAAGGTATTAAAGAGGTTTGGGAAGTCATAAAGGATTTTGAGGAAAAAGGAAAGTCACGAGGAGTGTTTGCAGAAAGACGAAAAGGACAGCAACGCGATTGGATTTATTCCTTAATCACCGACCAGCTTCATTACAGCTTCTTCCATCATCCAGAAGTAAAGCTCCAGCTACCACAATTAGAAAATGAAGTAATGGCAGGAGAAAAAACAGCAGCAACTGCAGTAGAAATACTATTTAATGCATTCTTATCAAAAAAATAGGCTGTGTTAAAGGTAAATGATGATATTAGAACTCTGTTGATTTGTGCGGAAGGCGCGA
>NZ_NPDD01000026.1 GCF_002272245.1 Bacillus sp. 7884-1
CCTGGAGCACAAATCAACAGCCAAATTTACACAGCCTAAAAAAGTAACAACTTTTGATTGTTGACAGTCGTCTTTTTTAGAAAAATAATCTTTATCGTTTGGAAAAAACACATTTTTACTGTTATCATATAGTTATATCGACATAAATTAGGAGTGAAAAGTATGAGCATGGATTTCAATTTTTTCATGAATGATGTTGTGACTCAAGCACGTAATGAGATCGCGGCAGCTGGTTATAAAGAACTTAAAACACCTGAAGAGGTTGAAGAAGCGCTTGAACAAAAAGGTACAACCTTAGTAATGATTAATTCTGTATGCGGTTGTGCTGGCGGCATTGCACGCCCAGCAGCGGCTCATGCCCTTCATTATGATAAACGTCCAGACAATCTTGTTACCGTTTTTGCAGGTCAAGATAAAGAAGCAACAGAAAAAGCACGCAGTTATTTTACAGGCTATCCACCATCCTCACCGTCCTTTGCATTATTAAAAGACGGAAAAATTGTATCAATGATTGAAAGACACCAAATTGAAGGCTACGATCCAGCAACAGTTGTAGCAAGACTACAAAAAGAATTCGAAGAAAACTGTGAAGAACTATAAATAGTAATCATAAGAGCCAATCTCCTTTATGGAAGATTGGTTCTTTTTTATTAGGCTATGTTTTAAGCTTATTATTGATTTTGGCACTCTGTTGATTTATGTGGA
>NZ_NPDD01000027.1 GCF_002272245.1 Bacillus sp. 7884-1
TCCTTAGTGGAGCATAAATCAACAGCCAAGTTTAACAGAGCTTTTATTTTAAAAAAGTAATAATAATTTTTATAAATATACTTGCATAATTATTTTATTCTGTGTTAAAATTCATTACGTTGCATAAATATTAAGTTTTAACTCTATAAAGTTAGTAAAAGTAGTATAAAAAAATCAAATTTAAATTTTCAGAAAATTATAGGAGGAAAACAAATGAAAAAGGTAATTGGTTTATTCTTAATAATGATTTTAGCTGTTGGTCTACTGGCAGGCTGTGGAGAAAGTAAAGATTCTAATGCAAGTGATAAGAAAACACTAGTGATGGCAACCTCTGCCGATTATGCGCCGTTTGAATATATTGAGTCAGATAAAAGTGATGAAATTATTGGTTTTGATGTTGATTTAGCTAATGCAATTGCTGGAAAACTTGGCTATGAAGTTGAAGTGAAAGATATGGATTTTGGCGGTTTGGTTCAGTCACTTAAATCTGGACAAGCTGACTTTGTCTTAGCGGGTATGACTCCAACCGAGAAAAGAAAGAAAAACGTAGACTTCAGTGATATCTACTATACAGCGCAGCACATGGTTATCTCTAAAAAAGACAGTGGAATTGCAACAGTAGAAGATTTAAAAGGTAAAACAGTTGGCGTTCAGTTAGGTTCTATTCAAGAAGGTAAAGCAGACGAAATTAATGAAACGGTAGCTATAAAAGTTGAGAATCGTAACCGTATCCCAGAACTTATTCAAGAATTGAAAGCCGGCCGTTTTGACGCTATTATTATTGAAGATACAGTGGCTAAAGGATATCTTGATAAAGAAGCGGATTTAACTAGCTTCACAATCAGTGATGACCCAGAGGAAGCAGGATCTGCGATTGCATTTCCAAAGGATAGTGATTTAACTGAGGAATTTAACAAAGAGCTTCAAGAAATGAAAGATAATGGCGAGCTGCAAGAATTGATTGTTAAGTGGTTTGGTGGGGAAAACTAATTCTACAACCAAGACGTTCAGAAAGTCTTCTGAACGTCTTACTAATTTCATTACATAGAGAGGACGGCAGATGAATGAACTTAGATTTCGGACAATTCATTCCTTCAATGCCATACATTTTAGAGGGAATATTTGTTACCCTTAAAATTGTCATTTTGGCAGGGATAATAGGCTTTATTTTAGGAATTATCCTTTCTTTATTTAAAATTAGCAAATATAAATTTCTTGGATGGTTGGCTGACGCCTACACCTCGATTTTCCGAGGGACTCCGCTCGTATTACAGCTGATGTTAATCTATTATGGTTCACCACAGTTAATCGGGTATCAAATTGAACCTTATACAGCTGCGATACTATCCTTTGCGCTTAATTCTGGTGCTTACATATCTGAGATTATTAGAGCAGGAATTCAGGCAATTGATAAAGGTCAACAGGAAGCTGCAATGGCTCTGGGTGTTCCTTACTCGAAAATGATGTGGGATATCATATTACCGCAGGCTCTTAAAAATATTCTGCCTGCATTAATGAACGAATTTATCACATTAACGAAGGAATCTGCGATTGTTACTACTATTGGTGTAATGGATATCATGCGCCGCTCCTATCAAGTTGGGGCCGAAAATTATTCGTTTTTCGAACCACTATTAATAGCTGGACTTATTTATTATTTAATGGTCGTGACCTTGACATTCCTAGGGAAAGTGGTTGAAAGGAGAATGAGACGCAGTGATTAAGGTTGAAGATTTGCATAAAAATTATGGAAAGCTCGAGGTTTTAAAGGGAATCACCACAACAATTGAGGCAGGAGAAGTTGTAGCCATTATTGGACCATCCGGTTCAGGAAAGTCAACCTTCCTTCGCTGTATGAATCTTCTTGAAAACCCAACGAGCGGCAAAATATTTGTAGGCGGACAGGATGTTACGGATAAAAAGACTAATATTATGAAGGTGCGGCAAAACGTTGGTATGGTTTTTCAACATTTCCATTTATTCCCGCATAAAACCGTTTTGCAGAATCTTACCTATGCACCGATTAAGGTAAAAGGGTTAGCAAAGGCTGAGGCAGATAAGATAGCCTTTGATTTGTTAAATAGAGTAGGATTAGAGGAAAAAGCAAGTGAATATCCGACAAGATTATCTGGGGGGCAAAAGCAGCGTGTTGCCATTGCAAGAGCATTGGCAATGGAGCCGGACGTTATGCTTTTTGATGAACCAACCTCAGCGCTTGATCCAGAAATGGTGAAAGAAGTACTTGAAGTAATGAAATCCCTAGCTCACACTGGGATGACGATGGCGATTGTGACCCATGAAATGGGTTTTGCCCGCGAAGTGGCGGATCGAGTCCTATTCCTAGATGGTGGAGTATTAGTCGAAGATGCAAAACCGCAAGAATTTTTTACAAACCCAAAGAGCAAGCGTGCACAAGATTTCTTGCAAAAAATGCTCTAATAAGGATAAGCTAAAGATGGTCTATTTAGATCATCTTTTTTTATTTGAGGAGAAATGCTATGAAATATCGAATTGGCTATCGGACGATAAAAACCGCTCTAGGAACTGCTATCTCTATCTTACTTGCACAACAGTTCGGTTTAGACAACTTTGCCTCAGCGGGAATCTTAACTATTTTGTGTATAAAGGTAACGAAAAGAAAATCTGTACGTGCTTCTTGGGATCGATTTTTAGCTTGTGTTTTAGCTATGGCATTTTCAAGTCTATTTTTCGAGGTTATCGGATACCATCCGATCGTAATTGGAATTATGCTATTATTCTTTATCCCAACTGTTGTAATGTTCAAAGCTAACGATGGAATTGTTACGAGTAGTGTAATTATTTTACATATCTATATGGCTAACAATTTATCTGTAGGTCTTTTTATTAATGAGCTGGGTGTTATTATTATCGGAATTGGAGTAGCACTCATTATTAATCTCTATATGCCAAGTGCAGATAATAGATTAAAACAATATCAATTGAAATTAGAGGATAATTTTAAAGTCATTTTTTGTGAAATGGTCAAATTTTTAAGAACAGGGGAAAGTGATTGGTCCGGACAAGAAATTACGGAAACAGCTAAATTACTAGAAGAAGCAAAATCATTTGCCTTTCGAGAGGTAGAAAACCACTTTTTAAGGGATGAAGATGACTATTTTCATTATTTTAAAATGAGAGAAAAGCAATTTGAAATTATTGAGCGTGTTTTACCAATTGTTACTTCCCTTACGGTTACATTACCCCAAGGGAAAATGATTGCTGTATTTCTGGAAGAACTGTCCAATAATATCCAGCCAGGAAATACGGCCCATATTTATCTAGGAAAATTAAGTGAGATGAAAAAGGAATTTGAAGAAATGGAGCTACCGAAAACAAGAGAAGAATTTGAAGTACGCGCTGCACTACTGCAGTTAGTGAAAGAAATGAATGAATATTTAATCATTAAAAGTTCCTTTAAGACATCAAAATGGAATAAACCGAGGAAACTTGAAGCAAACTAAGGAAAAAATGGCAGGTGGATTTTATGATAAAGATACTATCGCCAATCCTGTTTGCTTTTTTTATTTCCCCCCTATGGCCGCTGGGTCCAAACCCGCTCCCTGGTGACCCATTTGTTATCGTTAATAAAAAAACGAACGAATTAGCATTAGTAGATGATAATAGGGTCCAGACCGTGGTGAGTGTAGGGACAGGTGTGACAGAAGAATTAACACCAGAAGGATTATTTACGATAACTGTGAAGGCAGAAGAACCATACTATCGCCGAAAGGATATTCCTGGCGGGGATTCCAAAAATCCGCTTGGTTCTAGATGGATTGGCTTTGATGCCGACGAAACAGATGGACGAATTTACGGAATTCATGGAACCAATCAGCCTGCCTCAATTGGAAAATATGTCTCAAATGGTTGTATACGAACTCAAAACGAAGTAATTACATCTCTCTATCCAATGATTCCTCTTGGTACAAAAATTCTAATTACTACTACTAATAAGCCTTTTGAATTGCTCGCAAAGGAAAATGGTGCAATTCGATAAAAAACAAAAGGGACTGTTCATGGAAAACAGTCCCTTTCTCTATTTTTTTTATTAAATAAATTGAGCAATCCCGATTAGCAGAGTTGAGGCTAGCATAGCAATTAGCATTAAATACACTACTATTTTTCTTGTTCTTTTCTTAGACAAATTGGGTTCCCCCTTTATATTAAATTGCTTTATTTATATTTTACAGGTAAAAGCCCAAATGAACAATGGAACAACATCTCAATTTGGGAAGGAATTATGAAGTTTTTAGCGAATAAGGTAATTGTCGAAACTATTATAATTTTGAAAAATAGAGGGGTATATATGATTAAAAAAGTGGACCATATTGGAATTGCTGTTCGAACTCTTGAGACTTCACTTCCTTTTTACACAGAAGTACTTAATTTGCCATTACTAGGGATTGAAGTAGTAGAGAGCCAAAAGGTTAGAGTTGCATTTCTTAAGGCGGGAGAAACCAAACTTGAGCTGCTTGAACCAACTTCAGACGAAAGCCCAATTGCCAAATTTATTGAAAAACGCGGTGAGGGGATACACCATGTCGCACTTGGTGTTGATTCTATTGAAGAAAGAATCAAGGAAATGAATGAAAAAGGAATTAGGATGATCGATAAGGAGCCAAGGATTGGTGCAGGGGGGGCTCATATTGCTTTCATGCATCCAAAGTCAACATCAGGTGTACTAGTCGAGCTATGCGAAAAGAAGGGATGAGGTTATATGATAGACATCTATGAGAAAATTAATGAATTGTACGATAAGCGCCGGGAAGTAGAGCTTGGCGGTGGTGATGAGAGAATTGAGAAACAGCATGAAAAGGGGAAATTAACCGCAAGAGAAAGAATAGAGCTTTTAGTAGATAAGGGGTCTTTCGTAGAATTAAGTCCATTTATAGAGCACAGAACCAATGACTTTGGTTTGGACGAACAGAAAGGACCTGGTGACGGTGTTGTTACTGGGTATGGAAAAGTAAATGGCCGGCCAATCTACTTATTTTCACAAGATTTTACTGTATTTGGCGGTGCTCTTGGGGAAATGCATGCAAAAAAAATAGCAACTGTTATGGATTTAGCCGCTAAAAACGGTACACCATTTGTTGGCTTAAATGACTCGGGCGGTGCTCGAATCCAAGAAGGTGTTGTCTCGCTGGATGGTTACGGACATATTTTTTATCGAAATGCGATTTATTCAGGGGTAATTCCGCAAATATCCGTCATAATGGGTCCATGTGCCGGAGGAGCGGTTTATTCACCTGCCATTACCGATTTTGTTTTTATGGTTGAAAAAACAAGTCAAATGTTTATTACGGGACCAAAAGTAATTGAAACCGTAACAGGCGAGAAAATCTCTGCAGAGGATCTTGGAGGAGCACATGTTCATAATAGTATTAGTGGAAATGCTCATTTTGAATCTCCTTCTGAGCAGGAAGTTTTAGAAGAGGTTCGTAAACTTCTAAGCTATCTGCCGCAAAATAATGAAGAAAAAACTCCAAGACTAGAAGTTGAAGAGGAAAATGATTATCGTCCTGATTTAACAGATGTTATACCATTCGATGCTATCCGTCCATATGATGTCCGCAAGGTAATTGAACAAGTTTGTGATGCAGACTCCTTTATGGAAATTCAAAAAAACTTTGCGAAAAATATCGTCGTAGGTTTTGCACGAATTAAAGGAGAGAGTGTAGGGCTAGTTTGCAACCAGCCAAAAGTGATGGCGGGCGGGCTTGATATTAATTCTTCCGATAAAGCCGCAAGATTTATTCGTACCTGTGATTCGTTTAATATCCCGATTATCACATTTGAGGATGTAACAGGTTTCTTTCCTGGAGTTAAACAGGAGCATGGGGGGATTATTCGCCATGGTGCGAAAATATTATTTGCTTATTCAGAAGCCACTGTTCCGAAGCTGACGGTTATTTTAAGAAAGGCATACGGCGGGGCATATGTAGCACTTAATAGTAAGTCTATTGGAGCGGATTTAGTCTATGCTTGGCCAAATGCAGAAATTGCCGTAATGGGTCCACAGGGTGCCGCCAATATCATTTTTGCGAAAGAAATCCAAAATAGTGATAATCCTGAACAAGTAAGGCAGCAAAAGATTGAAGAATACCGAGAAAAGTTTGCAAATCCATATGTAGCTGCCAGCAGAGGGATGGTCGATGATGTCATTGACCCACGGGAAACGAGAATAAAAATTATCCAAGCTTTAGAAATGCTTCGAAACAAAAAAGAATCTAGACCGTTCAAGAAACACGGAAATATTCCACTTTAAAGCAATCATTTGAAGACAAGTTTATGAAGGAGTATACTCTAGTAGTGGTGAGTACATAAAACGGAGGGTTATATTCAGATGATTAATCATGAACGTCTTTTGAATGAATTTTTAGAGCTTGTCCAAATTGATTCCGAAACAAAATTCGAGACAGAAATTGCAAAAGTGCTAAAACAAAAGTTTACCGATTTAGGTCTTGATGTGTTTGAAGACGATACAACGGCTGTAACTGGTCATGGAGCAGGAAACTTAGTTTGTACCCTTGCTGCAACTAAAGAAGGCGTAGATCCTATTTATTTCACTTCTCATATGGATACAGTCGTTCCGGCACGGGGTGTTAAGCCATCCATTAAGAACGGCTATGTGGTTACGGATGGAACAACGATTTTAGGTGCTGATGATAAAACTGGCCTATCCGTTATGCTTGAAACCATTCGTGTTTTAAAAGAACAAAATATTCCTCATGGTCCAATCCAATTTGTCATTACTGTCGGTGAAGAATCTGGACTTGTAGGTGCGAAAGCACTAGATTCCTCCTTATTGAAGGCAAAGTATGGCTATGCATTAGACAGTGATGGTTTAGTAGGAAATATCGTGGTTGCCGCTCCGACCCAAGCTAAAATTAGAGCAGTAATTTACGGAAAAACCGCTCATGCGGGTGTTGCACCAGAAAAAGGAGTTTCAGCGATTACGATTGCTGCGAAATCGATTGCGAGAATGCCATTAGGCAGAATTGACTCCGAAACCACAGCAAACATCGGCCGCTTCGAAGGTGGTACACAAACGAATATCGTTTGTGACCGTGTGGATATTCTAGCAGAAGCCCGTTCACTCATTGCTGAAAAAATGGAGGCACAAGCTGCTAAAATGAAAGAAGCTTTTGAAACAGTAGCTGCTGAAATGGGTGGCAGAGCAGAAGTTGAAGTTGAGGTTATGTACCCAGGATTTAAATTTGGCGAAGGCGATCAAGTAGTTGAAATCGCACGTAAAGCGGCAGCGAAAATTGGCCGCAGCTGTGAATTACAGCATAGCGGCGGCGGAAGCGATGCAAACGTCATTGCGGGCTTTAACATTCCAACGGTTAACCTAGCAGTGGGTTATGAAGATATCCATACTACAAATGAACGTATGCCGATTCAAGAATTGTACAAGCTGGCAGAAATGACTATCGCGATTATCGAAGAGGTTACTAATCAATAATCATATTACGAGGAGAGCCTACTGGTTCTCCTTTTGCTATACTAGAGCTAGCAAAATTTAGGGAGAAGTGTCAGCCGTGAAAGAAATGTATCCGAAAAAGGGTAGAGTCATACTACATGTTGATATGAATAGCTTTTATGCTTCGGTGGAGATGGCTTATGACCCCGAACTAAAGGGTAAGCCGGTTGCGATTGCCGGAAATGTGGAGGAACGACGGGGAATCATTATTACCTGCAGCTATGAAGCAAGAAAATTTGGAGTCAAAACTACCATGCCGCTGTGGGAAGCCAAGAAGCTGTGTCCTCAGTTAATTATAAGAAAGCCTAATTTTGACCGTTACCGGACGGCGTCAATCGCCATGTTTGAGATTCTCAGGAATTATACCGAACTGGTCGAACCCGTATCCATTGATGAGGGATATCTAGATATAACAGATTCCTTTGAATTAGGCAGTCCCATTGTAATTGCCCAAAAAAGAGTTCTCGAGCAGCTAGATTTGCCCTCCAGCATTGGAATTGCACCCAATAAATTTTTGGCAAAGACAGCTTCAGATATGAAAAAACCGATGGGCATAACAATTCTTCGTAAGCGTGATATCCCTTCTGTTTTGTGGCCGTTAAATACGAGTGAGATGCATGGTGTTGGGAAAAAGACTGCTGAAAAGTTAACAACCATTGGCATTTATACCATTGGAGAATTAGCCGCTGGCAATGAGATTCAGTTAAAATCACTTCTCGGCATTAATGGAATCCGCATAAAGGAAAGGGCAAATGGAATCGATAATAGAGCAGTAGATCCTGAATCGGTTTCAGATTTTAAAAGTATTGGAAACTCAACGACGCTGCCCATAGATACGAGCAACCAACAAGAGTTATTCCGAGTTTTGGAATCGTTGGCTGAAACCGTTTCTGTAAGGCTGAAACGAAAAAATGTATTTGCAACGACCATAGGGATTACAATTCGTTTCAAAGATAGAAAAACAATCACTCGAAGTAAAAAACTTACCAATCCTATTCAGCAAAAAGAAGACATTGCTTCGATGGCGAAGCAGATTTTTCTCAAGGAGTGGAACGGAAACCCTGTCCGTTTATTAGGAATAACAGGCTATGATTTAGTGGAACATGATCTTGCCTTTAAACAGCTAGATTTATTTTCATTTGAAAAAGATGCAAAAAAAGAGCCGTTACTTAAAACACTTTCCACTTTACGTGATAAATATGGGAAAAACATCATTGAAAATGCCGGCACACGAAAGGTCAACAATGCTCATGACGTTGGAACGGGAACAAGTTTTAATAAAGACTTTCTTCGCACCTTCCCGCAAAAAAAGAAGGATGAGTATTAAAAGCTCCGCCATTGTATGATAAACAATGCGGAGCTTTTTGTATTATTTACAGATATCTACATCTAAATCTGTTACAGGCCACCAGAAAAATCCGTCTTTTTCTAACAGCTCATCAGCTGCTTTAGGTCCCATTGAACCAGATTCATAGTTTGGATAGTTATCGGCTTTGGTTTTTTCCCATACTTCAGAAATATTATCGACAAAGGCCCAAGAATAAGCGACTTCATCCCAGTGTGTAAAGTTGGTTGCATCACCGCGCATGCAATCATATAGGAGCTTTTCATATCCTTCAGGTGTGTTCATTGCATGAATTCCTGTGTTAGCAAAACTTAATTTGACCTCCTGAGCGTCGAGGTGTCCACCAGCTTTTTTAGCATTGAGATGAAGGGTGATTCCTTCTTCAGGCTGAATATGAATGACAAGCAGATTCGGGTTCAACAGTTTCTCTGGCTGATAATAAAGGTTCATCGGAATGTCCTTAAATTGAACAACAATTTTCGTTGATTTTGTTGTCATTCTTTTTCCAGTTCGGATATAAAAAGGTACGCCTGCCCAGCGGAAATTATCAATCATAATCTTCCCGGCCACAAAGGTCTCTGTATTTGACTCTTTGTCTACCATTGGTTCTGCGCGATATTCAGGGACCTGTTGATCTTCGACCAAACCGGCACCATATTGTCCCCGGACAAAATATTTATTTATTTTTTCCCCTTTAATCATTCTTAAAGAACGAAACACTCGTACCTTCTCAGAACGAACCTCATCGGTTGTCAACTTAATCGGAGGTTCCATGGCAAGCAGTGCCACCATCTGCATAATATGGTTTTGAACCATATCCCGGAGGGCTCCACTTGTCTCATAATAACGCCCCCGTTCTTCTACACCAAGGACCTCGCTTGAGGTAATTTGAATATTGGAGATATAACGGTTATTCCATAAAGGCTCAAAAATGGCATTTGCAAAACGAATAACTTCAATATTTCTTACCATTTCTTTTCCTAAATAGTGATCAATCCGATATACTTCACTTTCTGAAAAAGCCTTACGAATCTGTTTGTTTAACAATTTTGCTGATTCCAAATCATGCCCAAATGGTTTCTCAATGACAAGTCTTTTGTAACCTTTTACATCGGTCAATCCATCCGATTTTAAATGTAAGGCGATTGGACCAAAAAATTCAGGTGCCATCGCAAGATAGAAAATACGATTTCCCTCTAACTCGTATTTCTCATCAATTTGCTCTGCCAAACTTTTGAGAGCTAAATAGGAGCTTGAATCTGATACATCATGTGACTGATAATAAAAGTGAGCTGCGAATTCATCGATATTATCCTTTTTTCCTAGAGCGGTTAAAACGGAGTCCTTCACAGAATTTTGAAAATCTTCAGTGGATAATGGTCTCCTAGCCACACCAATGACGGCAAATTTATCTAACTTTCCTTTTTGAAACAAGCGGTAAAGGGAGGGAAAGAGCTTTCGAATAGCTAAATCTCCTGTTGCACCAAATATCATGATTAATGAAGTCATATTTCTTGATTGTTCCACTGTAATTACCTCTCCTTATATGTATTCAACTTAGATTTAGCAAAAAACCTCTGAAGCATGTATTGAAATCTAAATCCCTTTAAAAGAGAATACCACGGATAGAGGGCATTTGTGCAAGTGATATGCTATAGTATTTATAACTTTATTCGACAAGGAGGGGTAATTTTGGACATATTTTTTTTAGGAACGGGTGCCGGTATACCCGCTAAACTTCGAAATGTTACTTCCATTGCCTTAAAATTACTCGAAGAACGAGGATCCATTTGGCTGTTTGATGCGGGTGAAGCGACACAGCATCAAATCTTACATACATCAATAAAACCGCGCAGAATAGAAAAAATCTTTATTACCCACCTTCATGGCGATCATATCTATGGTCTTCCTGGGTTGTTAGCGAGCCGGTCTTTTCAAGGCGGAGAATCAGAAGTGACGGTTTATGGACCAAAAGGATTGAAAGAATATATTACGATAAGCCTTTCAGTCAGCCAAACCTATTTAAAATACCCATTAAAGATTGTTGAAATTGAAGAAGGGGTTATATTTGAAGACGAACAGTTTATCGTAGAGGCAAGACTTTTAGATCATGGCATTCCTTCATACGGGTATCGGATTGTTGAGAAGAACAGACCCGGTACGCTTTTAGCGGATAAGCTTGTCGAGGCGGGGGTACAGCCCGGACCAATTTTTCGGAAAATTAAAGGAGGGGAAACCGTTACGCTTGAAGATGGAACAGTTATCGTACCTTCTGATTTTTTAGGTCCGGCTCAAAAGGGACGGATTATAACGATTCTTGGTGATACAAGATACTGCGAAAATGCTATTTCCTTAGCACGGGATTCGGATTTATTAATCCATGAAGCAACCTTTTCAAAAGGGGAGGAGGAGCTTGCCTTCGATTATTTTCATTCGACTACTCATCAGGCTGCGGAAGTGGCAAATCTGGCTGGCAGTAAACAGTTGTGTTTGACACATATCAGTTCACGTTACGACCGGCAAGCCTGGCAAGAACTAGTCACAGAAGCCCGGGAAGTATTTGCGAATACAGACATTGCCGAAGACTTTAAAGAGATAAACATACCTAGTAAATGAATTATTTCAGCGTTAAATGAGATATATCCGCGATGCCTATAAACCCAGCAAAAAGACGGCCAAAAAGCCGTCTTTTACTAGTTATTTCCAACCAAGCACATATTGTTTAGGTCCTTCAATGGTTACACCGAGTTCCTTAGCAGCTGTTCTTGGCCAGTAGGGATCACGTAATAATTCGCGAGCCAAAAATACTAAATCAGCCCGCTCATTTTGAAGGATTTCCTCTGCTTGAATACCGGTTGTAATTAAGCCCACTGCTCCTGTAGAAATCTCCGCACCATTTCTAATGATTTCTGAGAATGGAACTTGGTATCCGGGATAGATATTAATATGTGCGCCTGGCAGGGCTCCTCCCGAGCTGACATCGATTAAATCCACGCCTTGTTCCTTCATCCATTGACTGAAAAATACGTAGTCTAACGGTGTTAATCCCTCTTCATGATAGTCATTAGCTGATACGCGGACAAATAGCACACCGTCCCAGACTGTTTTGATTGTTTCAATAATCTCACGAAGGAAGCGAAAACGATTTTCAGCAGAACCGCCGTATTCATCGGTTCTTTTATTTGTTAGCGGGGAGAGGAATTCATTAATTAAATAGCCGTGTGCACCATGTAACTCAATGACATCAAAACCAGCTTTAGCTGCCCGCTCAGCAGCCTTTTTAAATGCTTCGATGGTTTCTGTTATATTCTCTTTGGTCATTTCTTTAGGGGTTTTCATTTTTTCATTAAAAGCTAAGGCCGAAGGGGCGATGGAGTCACCTTCTAGGTTTGCTTTTCTGCCAGCGTGAGCAAGCTGGATACCTGTTTTAGCACCATGCTCCTTCATCAAACTGATAAGTTCTGTGAAGCCTGCTATATGGTCATCGCTCCAAATTCCAAGATCCCTTGGTGAGATCCTGCCCTGTGGGGTGACCGCTGTTGCTTCAACGATTATTAATCCGACTTGACCAACAGCGCGGCTGGTATAATGCGTGCGGTGCCAGTTCTGAATATGACCATCTTCGTTATGACTTGAATACATACACATTGGCGCCATAACAATTCGATTATTAAATGTAACATCCTTAATTGTAAAAGGGGAAAATAATTTAGCTGACATTATGAGCCTCCTATTGAGATTTTTTAATATGTACAGACTTACCTAGAGTGACCGAAACCTGTTCTGAAAAGAGCTTTGGGTCACTCAGGATGCCCTAGAGTGACCCAAACCATATCTTCATGAACTTTCGGTCACTATACTAAAGTCAATTCTAGTATATCAAACGAATTCTCATTTATTAAAAATAGTGCTTCACTCTTCCTCTCTTAACTCGCTTAATTTATATACAGTACCTCTCCACATGATACCGCCGCGTTTAAAGGTTAAGAGGCTGGCCCGAATAATCGAATAGATAAACAGCAGGGCTGTTGCGGGTAAAACTAGAAACATAACAGGTGAGAATAGCGTCATTTTTTTGATTACCAGTACATAATGAATACCGCTTAATACAATATTTCCTAAGCTTAATAAGGCTACGATTTCATCGGAAGAAAATATCGTAATAAAAGGAAGAACATTGGTAATAAAGACACCAAAAATCGCAAAAAGCACCATACTTATCCGGTATTGTAATCCGGCAAATGTATTCTTTTCGAGTCCGACAAAGGCTTCCTGCAAACTCCCATACCATTCCACTTCAATCAGCTTAAGTGCTGTGACAATCCTTTGACGATATCCTGCTTGTTTCATTTTCATTCCAAGCTGTAAGTCGTCATCTGGTCGCATTTTCACCCTCTCATGTGTTCCAAAACTCTGATATGCTTCTTTTGAAACCAGGTTAAAGGCACCAATTCCAGTACCAACCTTTGACTTTGGGTTATTGGCAGCCCAAGGTCGTTTGAAATAGGAAAATCCAAATAGGAAAAAGGCGACAAATGATTTTAGCCAAAACTTCTTCGCACTCAAATTGGGGGCAGCCGTTAAATGATCCAACCCATGCCGTTCAAAATAATTCAATGCCTTTGCAAATGCCTCTTTTTCAAATTTCACGTCCGCATCGGTAAACAATAGCCATTTTCCAGAAGCCTGAAGGAATCCTCTATATAAAGCGTTATTTTTTCCTAGCCAGCCCTCAGGCAATTCTTCTATATGAATAACCGAAATCCGCTGATCTTTCTGTTGCAGCTCATTCATTAAAAGCCCTGTGGAATCCGTGGACCGATCATTGACGAGTATCCACTCAACGTTTTTGTAAGTTTGCTCTAATTGGCTGAGGATACTAGATTTTATTTGCCCAGCTTCATTGCGGGCCGCAACAATCACCGTCAATAACGGTCCATTTTCTAAGCTAGTTTCTGCCTCTAGTGCCTCTATTTTTCGTAAACCTATTAATCCGTCGATGAGAAAAACTGTCCAGACCAGGATACCCATTGAAAATAATACCGTTAGCATCATGTAACACTTCCTAGCCTTTTTTATCCTAGTTTAAATCAATGGAGACAAATTAGGAAGTTGGTTCGGTAACCTCTAGCTGTTCACGTAATGCAGCGCCCATTTTTTTTGATTGTGCCGTTGCAGCCTTAATACACGAAATGAACGCCTGCTGAACTTGATGTTCTTCTAGCACCTTGACTCCTGCCTCTGTTGTTCCACCTGGGCTTGTTACATCCCTTCGTAACTGCTCAGATGATTTTGTCGAGTTTTTCACCATTTCTGCAGCTCCAATTAACGTTTGTACGATTAATTCACTCGCCATTTCCTTATCGAGTCCAACCTCTACGGCACTTTTTTCCATTGCTTCAATAAGGTAATAAATATAAGCGGGACCGCTGCCAGAGAGTCCTGTTACAGCGTCTAGCTGTTCCTCTTCAACAAAAGTAGTTAAGCCGACCGTTCCAAATAGATTTTTCATTAATTCTATTTGATGAGGGGTAACACGTTCATTTACAGCAACAGCAGTAGCTGATTTACCAACGGCTGCGGATGTATTTGGCATTGCTCTAACGATTGGAATCGGTAATCTCGCAATTGTTTCAATCGTACGCATGGAGACTCCAGCTATAACTGAAACCACCAGCATTTGTTCATTCAGATATTCACGAATAGATTGAATAGCCGTTGCGGCATCCTTAGGCTTCATTGATAATATAACGATATCAGCTCCTGCAAACAATTCGTTTAAATCGTAGGTTGTACGAATCCCATACGTATCACCCAGCTTTTTCAGTCTCTCTGCATTTGAATTGTTCGTAACCCAAACATTTTTTCTATCAATCAAACTATTTTCAAGAATGCCTGAAATAAATGCCTCAGCCATCGAACCTGCACCGATCATTGCTAACTTTTTCATAGATATTGCCTCCTCTGAATTCTTATAAAAACAAAAAGACCCTTCATCCAAAAAGGACGAAAGGTCTAGCTTCCGCGGTACCACCTTCATTTACCCCAAACTAAATACCTATAAGGGTTCACTCAATTCCGGGTAACGTCGGATTTACGTTAGGTTTTCCTAAGTGCTCATAAGGCAGGTTCAATGATCAAGAGGGCTGTGAAGTCTTTCAGCCGGTGAACTTCACTCTCTTTCGCCATTTTTCATTTACTAGTCTTAGTCATCGCAATTTATGAATCAAATTTTACTAGTGATTATGCAAGATAACGGTCTGTCTGTCAAGAGATAAGTTTCTGAATTTTTTATTTATTTTAAATTTAATATGCAAAAATAATGACATTTACCATGAAAATCGCTACACTTTACACTATATATAATTGTCAAAAAATGTTCACATTCTATTTGAAAATAACGATAGGGGTTTTTTGAATGACAGAATGGAAGGATGGAATTGCGAAATTGACCATGCCGACTCCTTTTAAGATCGGGGATGTTAATGCTTATTTAATAAAAGGGAATCGTCTGACACTGGTTGATGCGGGCATTAAAACGAAGGCAGCCTGGAATTCTTTCAAAGCGCAGCTGGCTGATTTACATGTAAGCACGGATGATATTGAACAGGTGATTATTACCCATCATCATGCAGATCATGTTGGAATGCTTGATTTTTTATCGGATAAGGTAGAGGTTTACGGTCATCCGTTGAATGAACGATGGATTAAACCAACGGAGGCCTTTTTTCAAGAACAAGAGGATTTTTTTCGTAGACAATTTCTTGACTTTGGAATTCCACCAGAATATTTTCCTGCTCTTTTAAATTTAAGACAATCGTTTAGGTATTCTTGTAACCGCTCATTGACTGGAGAACTGGTCGAAGGAATGGTCCCGCCGGGGTTAATGGAATGGAGTGTCATTGAGACACCTGGTCATGCCCAGAGTCAAATTGCTCTATTTCGAGAAAGAGATGGGATTCTTATTGGCGGGGATTTGATTCTCTCGCATATTTCACCCAATCCTATCTTAGAGGCACCAGCACCAGGCGAAAAAGAAAGGCCAAGGCCGCAGCTGCAGCATAATGATTCGATGAAAAAGCTGTTGAGTTATCCGATTCAGTTCGTCTACACAGGACATGGGGAGGAAGTCTTCCAATTAAGAGAACTAATTGAAAAAAGACTTCTACATCAACATGAACGGGCGATGAAGGTTAATAACTGGCTAAAAGAAGATCAGCAAACCGTATTTGAAATTTGCAAAACTCTTTTTCCGGCTGCTTACAAGCGCGAATTGATGTTAACGTTATCGGAAACAGTGGGACAACTTGACTATTTAGCCTCTATCGGCGAGATTAGTAGTAAGGATCATCAACCTGTCCTTTATCAAGCTAGGTGAGGTGTGAGTATGGCTAGAGAACAGCTTAAGGGTAAAAATATTGTCATTACCGGTGCATCTGGGGGAATAGGTGCACAAATTGCCAAGCTTTGTGCTGCAAGTGGTGCCAATCTTATATTACTTGCAAGAAGCATAGAAAAGTTAAAGCAGCTTCAAACGGAATTGGAGCAAAAACATCAGGTTAGGGTGGATGTCCATCAGCTAGATGTCTCTGATACGGAAAAAGTGAGGGAAGTTTTCAGCGAAATATCAGCGAAAATAGACCATATTGATATTCTTGTGAATAATGCAGGTTTCGGTGTTTTCCGTGAAGCACATGAGGCAACTATGGATGAAATCAAAGGGATGTTTGAAGTCAATGTTGTCGGGCTGATGGCCTGTACGAGTATGGTGCTTCCTAAAATGCGCGAACGCCGTTTCGGCCATATTATTAATATTGCCTCCCAGGCGGGGAAAATCGCTACGCCAAAATCAAGTGTTTATTCGGCTACGAAGCATGCGGTTCTCGGCTATACTAATTCCCTTAGAATGGAGCTTAGTGATTATAATGTTCTGGTAACATCTGTGAATCCAGGACCGATTGCAACGAACTTTTTTAACATTGCTGATGAAAAAGGCACGTATGTTAAAAATGTTCAAAAGTTTATGTTGCAGCCTGAATATGTTGCAGGGAAAGTTGTTGACTGCATGTTAACGAAAACAAGAGAAATCAACCTGCCACGCTGGATGAACATGGGAAGCGTCGTTTATGTTCTCTTTCCAAGACTTTTTGAAACAATTGGCAAAAAAGCATTTAACAAAAAGTAAAACCGCAGCAGCGGTTTTTTTGTTTTTGCGTAATTTGTTCATCCTGTTAAAAATTCGTACACTGTATCATTCACAGCCTCGTATAAATCGACAGCAGGCTGTTCGTCTTTTATTTGAATAATTCGATCTGCAAGCTCCTCTAAATCTTCACTGTTCATTGGCAGTGAATCCACTTCGGAATAATATTGTTTAAAGCAATTTTTTATCATTTTGATTATCAATTTTTTCTCCATGTACGTGCACCTCACTCACCATTATACCGTTTTCGCCTCCAGAAAAATAACCATAACCAAGAAACCTGTCAAAAAATTTCCATTGAATGCGAACGTATATTCGTTTAAGATGTGTATATAATATAAAGAACGGATGTTCTGTATTTAATTGTCTAGCTCCGGGCGCCATCGGCTCTATGGAAAAAGATAAATCACTTTTTCCTAGGTCATAAGCCAATCCGTCA
>NZ_NPDD01000028.1 GCF_002272245.1 Bacillus sp. 7884-1
TGCCGGCTCGTCTTACGCTTGTCGCCGATGGGCGGGCGCCCTGCGCTTTTCGAATTGGGAGGAAAAGTCATGGTTGATTACAGCACGTTACCGCACAATCAAATTTTATGTGTTGACATGAAGAGCTTTTATGCAAGCTGTTCCGCTGTCATGCTTGGCCTTAATCCCCTGACTTGCTATCTAGCTGTGGCTGGTAACAAAGAGCGGAATGGAAGTGTTGTGCTTGCCGCTTCCCCTCGTTTGAAGAAAGAATTTGGAATTAAAACAGGTTCTAGGTTATTTGAGATTCCCGATGATCCGCGAATTCAAATAGTTGAGCCGAAAATGGCAACTTATTTGCGTATTTCTACTGAAATTACCCGTGTATTTAATCGTTATGTACCAAAGGAAGCCATCCATACGTATAGTGTTGATGAAAGTTTTATCAAAGTGGATGGAGTACTGCATTTGTGGGGGGACACCTTTACGGTTGCAGCCAAAATAAAGGATGATATTGAACGTGAATTCCAACTTCCCTGTGCAGTTGGCATTGGCCCTAATATGTTATTATCAAAGCTTTGCCTCGATCTTGAAGCAAAGAAGCATGGAATCGCCGAATGGAAGTATGAGGATGTCCAGACTAAGCTTTGGAATGTTTCGCCGCTAAGAGAGATGTGGGGAATCGGCAGGCGTGTTGAAAAAACATTAAATGGGATGGGTATTTTCACAGTTGGTCAGCTGGCCAGATATGATTTAGAAGCACTGGAAAAGAAATTTGGAATCATGGGCAATCAGCTTTATCATCATGCCTGGGGAGTAGACCTTTCAGACTTGGGAGCACCCCTGATTGAGGGGCAAATCAGCTTTGGAAAAAGCCAAATTCTTTTAAGAGATTATAAAGAGGAAGAAGAAATAAAGTATGTGATTTTAGAAATGTGTGAAGAAGTAGCTAGAAGAGCGAGATCTCGCCGCAAAGCCGGGAGGACGGTCAGCCTGAGCGTTGGCTACAGTCAAGACGAACTCGGCGGCGGCTTTCATCGCTCAAGAACCATCAAACAGCCGACAAATGTAACCATGGATCTTTACCGTGTCTGTCTGGAATTATTCCACGAACATTACACAGGAAAGACAGTAAGGCAAATTGCAATTAGTATCGGAAATATCGTTGATGACCGCGAGTTTCAGCTCGATCTTTTTGACATGGGTGCGGTAAAGAGGCGGGAGCTTGGCTATGTGGTGGATTCAGTCCGCAGACGCTTTGGTTCAGGTTCCTTATTACGGGCTGTTTCCTATACTGCTGCAGGAACAGCAAGGCACCGAGCAACACTTGTTGGAGGACATAAGGGATAAACATAAAAAGCGTAAGCGCCTGGGCGCTGGAGCTGGATAACGAAGAGAGGAGGAGTCAGATGATTCGCGACCGCGGAAGAATCAAATGGGTTTCAATGATGCTTCCCGAGCATATCAAATTGCTCAGGGATTGGGTACAGGAAGATCAGTATGAAGAGCAGAAAGAAATGGATGAGCAGCAGCTCGAACTCATGAATGCTACCTTATCTGAAGCAATCGAATTCGACCAATTCGTTACTATTACTCATTATCGAAATCGAAATTATGAAATCGTCATAGGGAAAATTCATTATTGGGATGAAATGACACAAAGGTTTCATATCGTCGATCACTTTGAAGAAGTACACCGCATTCCAATCGCAGCCATTGCGGATATTAGGATAATGGATGTGTAAACATACCAAAAGAGCGGCTCCATTTCGGATCCGCTCTTGTTTGGATATTCGATTAACGGAAGTCCGCTTTAAATTCACCAGTAATTTTTTGGTGTCCGTTATTTTCTTCAAATGATTGTTCTTGTTCTAGGTCGAAACGGTTCATAATCGGTATATCGTTTACTGAGAATAGGTAAGAGTCTTCTGATGCAGAGTGTTCATACCAAGCCCAGTTTGGAACAACGAAGTAATCGCCTTTTTTCCAATCGAAGCGAACGCCATTGATTACGGTGAAACCTTCACCTTTGTGTACTTGGTAAACAGTTGAGTGTGTATGGCGTAATGCTTTTGTTTGGAAACCTGCTGGTAAATGCTGCATTCTAGTGCCGAGCGTTGGGTTTGCTGATTTACCTGTAGTTGGGTTAATGTACTCTACTGCATATCCATGGTGTGGATTTGGATCAAATTCCATCAAGCCTTTAATTCCTTTTACAGTAAGATCCCATTTATAATTTGCAAGTGGAGCAACTGTGAATTTATCATCACCAACAGGGCGAACCATGCCGCCGCGATAACGAATCTCTGAAAAGTTATCTGGAATATCTGGCTGCTGTAAACCTTCTTCATAAGGTTCAAAGAAGGTACCGCCGATAGCGTAAAGAGTAGGAATATCTAAGGCATCCATCCAATACATAGGCTCTGTACCTAAATGTTCATGCCCATGCCATAAGCCCTTCGGAGTAATTAAAAAGTCGCCTTCTTCCATGAAAACACGCTGGCCCTGTACAATCGTGTATGCACCTGTACCTTCAGAAATAAAGCGCAATGCACTTTGTGAGTGACGGTGAGAGGGTGCTTTTTCACCAGGTAATAACATTTGAATAGCTGCATAAATCGTTTGAGTAGTAGATCCCCATCCCCAAGGTTCACGATAAGTTAAGCCAGGATTTTGGAAATAAATTGCACGACGTTCACCGCCGCGTTCTGGTGTGAAGATTTGAGCTGCTTAATTCATTTTCTTTTTGAGTAATTCACTGCTCCAAAGATAAGCTTGTGCTTGAGGCTTTGGCGCTTTGTGCATAATTGCAGGAATTGCTTCCCAAAGTGGTCCTAAGTTGTATTGTTGAATATCTCTGGTGTAATCGGTTACAATTGAGCTTTTCATAAACTCTTGAACTTCTGGATTTACTTCAGCCATTTCACATTCCCCTTTACTATACAAATTTTATAGAGAAAAGGGGGAGCAGCGTATTACTGCTTGACCCCTTGCCATGCCTAATTAAACAATGACTGCCGCCTCTGTTGCCTTTACTTTATTTTCAAGCGCACCAATTTGGTCAATCTCAATTCGAACTACGTCACCATCTTTTAAGAATTGCGGAGGATTCATAGCAACCCCAACTCCCCCAGGAGTTCCTGTTAAGACAACATCTCCTGGCTCTAGCGTCATTAGATTTGATAAGAAAGATACTAATTTTTGGACGGAGAATACTAGATTAGCAGTATTCGTCTTTTGACGAACTTCACCATTGACTTTTAGTACAACATCTAAGCCAGCTGGATTTTGTAATTCATCGGAAGTTACTAAATATGGTCCCATTGGTGCACTGCCGTCTACAGTTTTTCCTTGTAACCATTGAAGCGTGCGTCGTTGAATATCACGATAGGTTACGTCATTTGTAATCGTATAACCTGCAACATAGTCTAATGCATCCTCTTTGGAAACATTGCGAGCTTGTTTGCCCACAACAAAAGTAAACTCTGCTTCATAGTCAAGCTGGTCAGAAATTGGATAGTGTGGAATATCGTCCTCTGGCCCTAAAATGGTATTAGCAAATTTAGCGAAAATAACTGGGTTCGATGGGATTTCACGACCCATTTCTAAAATGTGCTCGCGGTAGTTGTGACCCACACAAATAATTTTGCCTGGCTTTTGAACAGGTGCTTCTACCTTAACTTCTTCGAATGTGTAAATCACTTTTTTATCAAAGCTTTCAGGATTAGCTAGAATGAAATCGATTGCATTTTGTGCTAGTTGCAACGATTCTTTACCACCTTGGTATAACTCATCTGTATTATCTGGTACATATGCTTTTGCGATTGCCTCGTACCGGTATTTTCCTTCTGCTTTTAACTGTGCTTGGTAGGCATAGTTTAAGTCGATTACTTGGTTGTCAACGATTGCCCCTGCACGTGTATGCCCAGCGACAGTATAATTAATAAGTTTCATGATTGTCCTCCTCATACTCACTATTTGTGAAACTAGTTCACTATTTATAAAAAATATTAATGGTTTCTGATAAAATTGTCAATATTATTTGTTTTCAGAAATTACAAAACCAAAATACTCTGAAATTTCCCTTCCGACATAGAGAACGTATTGTCCAATCGGATGGTCCGCAGATTTTGGTACTGTCTCAGTAATACCAACGATGGTAATGGCACCGAGCAGTTCATTGTTGAAATTTAAAATAGGAACACTAAAAGAAGAGACATGATTTATTAGAGGTTCTGTTTTTGATGCAAAAAACAACCCTCTTGTTTTTTCTTTTTCACCATAAAATTGCTGTGCTTCACTTTTATTGAGCTTCGATAATTCTTCTTCCTTCCAGTCTTTCATAAGGACATCTTTTTCAAAAGCAGAAAAAACGACGCCAGTTGAGGAGGAGAGCGGCAAGTGTGTCCCCATTTGTGCACCGATATTTATTCCATAATCTGCACTTAATATATATGAAATGAGTGGACCTTTTTTAGAAGGAATAGCAAGTAGTACGGTTAGGTTCGTTTTCTCAGTGATCTTTTTGAAATAGGGAATAACTACTTCAATTAAAGAAGATTGACCTAAAGCAACAGTTCCTAACTGTACTAATTTATGTCCAAGAGTATACGCGTTTGTATGAGGATTACGATAGATTAATCCAAATTGGCTTAGTGTTGACAAATATTTATATAAATTACTTTTTGTCATAGAAGTTAGGTTTTGAATATCAGTAAACTTTAGAGGTTCTTTTTCCATTGCTAAAATTTCTAATATGTTTAACCCAACTTGTAATGAATGAATACCGATTGTTTTCGTTTCAGTTGTCATAATGATCACCCCATTTTCAGTTGATTTTGGATAGTAGTAGAAAAAATGATTAATAGAAATTTCTAAATTTTTAAAAGTTTTAGTTGACGAATTAATGAAAAATGATTTAAAGTTTTATTATCAGGTAACGAAGTTCTCTATTTGTGGAAGATAATAACTCAATCGAGGGGGAAATGTCAAATGACTAATGTAAGCGACATCATTATAGTAGGCGGAGGAATTGGTGGTTTAGCAGCAGCACTATCAATTCAAGAAACAGGTAAATCAGTAGCAGTTTTTGAGCAAGCACCTGAATTTGGTGAAGTAGGTGCAGGGATCCAATTAGCACCAAATGCATTAGAAGTTTTAGACCGTTTAGGTGTAAAGGAAGAAATTTTAAAGCATGCGGTAATACCAAAACGTCTGGTACTAAAAGATGTATATACAGCAAAAGAATTAGCAACTCTTGATTTAGGGGAAGGTTTCCAAAAAGAATTCGGCCAGCCCTATATCGTATTGCATCGCTCTGACTTACACAGAGTTCTTTATGAAGCATGTCAAAAAAACAGTAATATCCAATTCTTTACAAACCAAATGATTCAAACGGCAGAACAAAATGGTGATACGGTAACAATTGTTAACCAAAATGGTGAAACGTTTAGTGCAGAAGCAGTTATTGGTGCGGATGGGGTAAAATCAAACATGCGTAAGCAGCTAGTTGATGATAACCCAGTAAACTCTGCGTATGTAGCTTACCGTGGAACGATTCCAATCGAAGAAGTGGCTACGACAGCAAACTTAGACTTAGATGATGTTATCATGTGGATTGGACCAAACCTGCACATGGTGCAATACCCAGTTCGCCGTGGAGAGCTATACAACCAAGTAGTAGTATTTAAATCATATGATGCTACTATAGAAGACTGGGGAACTCCAGAAGAAATGGCACGTCGTTTTGAAAATTGTCACCCAAAGGTTGAAAACGCTTTAACTTACATTAACCGTCAATTCCGTTGGCAGATGTATGACCGTGAACCAATCGACAATTGGACAAATGGCAACATTACGCTATTAGGAGATTCTGGTCATGCCATGCTTCAATATTTAGCTCAAGGCGGCGTTCAAGCCCTCGAAGATGCGTTTGTATTAGGTGAGAAGTTAAAAGAACATAAATCCTACGAAGAAGCATTTAATGCATACCAAGAAATTCGTATTCCACGTTCTGCAATGGTTCAAGGATCAGCACGTAGATGGGGCGAAATTATTCATGCAGAGGATCCAACTTCACTTGCACTACGCAACTTTATTTTCGAAAATCACAAACCAACTGATTACAATGTTGTTGATTTCCTATATGGTTATTTCAAGAAAAATTATGAACGTGTAAATTGCTAATTAAAAAACGCGTTAGAGCTGGCTCTAACGCATTTTTTAAATTTATGTATGAAGTGAATTGAAGGAGGACGTAAACGATGGCAATGGCAGTACTGAATGAAAAATTAGAATTATTTAAAAAGAGTACAGATGATATTGCAGCGGTATTGAAAAAAACGGATGAGGCTGCACTCTATGTTAAACCATCTGAAACAGAATGGTCCGCAATGCAAATAGTTTCTCATGTTTTAGAAGCTGTAAATTTTTGGGTCGAAGATTTGGAAGCACTGCTAGTGGTTCCAGGTGCAAAATGGGGACGTAATCATGAACATGTGCGTCGTTTAGCTGCTGTAGATGAAAACGTTGTATCTCGAATTAAGAAAGAGGATGCGATAACTGCGCTACAAAACTTAGTCCCGAAAGTTGAGGCAGCACTTGGAAAAGTGAAAGAAGAAGATCTAGAAAAAGAAGCCCCAAGTTATAATCCAAACTTTGACGGAAAACCGTTATCATTTTTAGTCGACCATTTAATCGTTAAACACGTAACTGGACATTACGGGCAACTCGTTCGTCATTTAGAAAAAGTTCGGTAAGTAGAAAATTATATTACTTCGAAAAAGGACTCCTGCAAAGGAAGTCCTTTTCTGTTGGCATTAATCCTCTTTTACAACTCGCACTTGAGAGTCAAATTTCCCTTTATGAGAACCATCGCAAAAAGGTTTGTTGTTGGAAAGCCCGCAACGGCAAAGAGAAAAGGCAGGCTTTGTTTCCATTACATTTCCAGATCCATCCAGCAATTCCACCTCACCAGTAATTCGCAGTGAACCATTATCATTTACTTTAATTTGAACCTTCGACATCTTCTGACACTCCTTTTAATAGCGTTATTTTCAGAATATATTGAATAGAAGGAAAGCGCAAGCAAGCAAAAACAATAGCTGCAACAAAAAATTATGTTACAATCAGCGTACGTCAACTAGGGGGAGATTTAAACATGGAGATTATGATAACAGCGGCAGCAGCTGAGAAACTTAATGAGCGAATAAATGGCCGTGAAGGCTATTTAAAGCTAAAATACGATACAGAAGATTGCGGATGTGCGGTAAACGGTGTGATAGCTTTGTGGTTTGTACCGGAACTTGATAAAGACGATATTACGATTGAGACAAACGATCGAAACATTTATATGGAAAAATCGAAAACGGTTTTCTTTGACGAAAAGATGACGATTGATTTTTCAAATGCAAGTAATACCTTTCAACTAAAAAGCCCACAGCAAATCCTAAACGGATATATGAGTTTTGTTGTAACAGAAAAAGCAGACTGACCACTGGGCAGTCTGTTTTTTTCGGAACGCAGATATATTCGAATTTACGCAGATATAATCCATTTAACGCAGATATATTCAAAGTATCGCAGATAAAATGAAATACCATTGTGAGATTAAGCTTTCTCAACGTATTTTGACAAAAATTTATCTAAGGCACTGCGATACTCATCAGGATTTTCATTAAATGACTGGGCGTGGCGGCCGTTTGCAGCAAGATAAAGCATTTTTGGACCTTGTTTTTTCTTATATAATTCCTCCGTCATGCTTGGAAGGATAAAATCATCGTTCTCGCTGTGAATAAATAGAATAGGGTTTTTAATATTTTCAATAACCGAAACGGGTGAGACGTGCCGGATAGAATATTTTTCACGAAGGCGCAATATAAAATCAGCGATCGGAATTAATAGTGTCGGTATCATTTTGTATTCTTTTTTTAGCTGATAAGAAAGCTGTTCTTTCAAGTCAGAAAAGGGACAGTCTGCTATATAAAAATCAGCGCCATCCTCAAGCATACCAGCGTATAAAAGCATTGTAGCCGCCCCCATTGATTCACCATGGATACCGAGTGTAAGAGTCGGTCCTTTCTCGTTTTTTAACCAATCAATAACAGCCTTTAAATCAAATTTTTCATAGTGGCCAAAGCTGGTTGTCTTTCCCCCGGACTCCCCGTGGCGGCGATGGTCATAAATGACCGCATTAAATCCGCGCTCTAAGAAAAGATTCATGTATTTTATTGAATTAATTTTTGTTTCCGTCACGCCATGGGAAATAATGACATAACGATTGGACTCATGCGGCTCTACCAGCAGAGCCTTGATCGGATAGCCGAAAGGGGATTCAATGGTAACCTCCCGCTTTGGGAGAGATTCAAACTGTTCGGGGTTAAATCTGCCCGCTTCCCTTTCCCGTTGAACAATAAATTGCTCATCCTTCTTTTTCATATATATAAGCCGATTTGTAAAATAAAAACCTAAAGAAAATGTAAACAAGAATGAAATTAAAAGAGCTCGCAGCGCCTTTCTCACAAGTACACCTCCAAAAGGTCCTCGGGTAGTCATTATTTGGTAACGCTGGCTTTTATTTTAACATAGGAAAAGCCGCTAACTCCATTTAGCGGCTTAACGAAAAATATTATTATTGCTCAGCATTTTGTCTCTTAGTGGGATGAATTGCTTTTTCTATTTCCTCGGCTGAAATCATTCGCTTTCCTGTACCTGCAGATTCTGCGTAATCCTTACCTTTTTGGCTGTACCCTTTATCACGTTTTTGGCTCATAATCGTCAGACTCCCTTCGAAGTGGTTTCATTTAATAAGGTGCTTATAAGGTAGCTTGATTATTCATATTAAAAAATAGATGAGGATGGATGATTTCAACTATAAGAGGTGGTGAATTCTAAAAAACAAGAATAAATGAAATTTTGACAAAATAAGAGGATTTTCTGTGTTCGGACTCGAAATAGTATAAGGTAAAAGTACATAAAAGGAGAGAAAAAAATGAGCCAAACAGAAGTAGTAATTGTAAGTGCTGTTCGTACTGCACTAGGTAATTTTAACGGAAGCTTAAAGAGTGTATCAGCTCCAGTATTAGGAGCAACGGTTATTAAAGGTGCACTCGAGCAAGCTGGCCTGAAGCCAGAGCAAGTTGACGAAGTCATCTTAGGAAACGTACTGCAAGCAGGCCTTGGTCAAAATCCAGCAAGGCAGGCTGCAATTGGTGCGGGAATCCCTGAAAGTGTTTCCTCAATGACAATAAATAAAGTCTGCGGATCAGGTTTAAAAGCTGTTCACTTGGCAACACAGGCAATTCTAGCAGGAGATGCTGAGATTGTTGTTGCTGGTGGAATGGAGAATATGAGCCAAGCTCCTTACCTAATAAAAAATGCCCGTGAAGGTTTTAAAATGGGTGATCAAAAAATAATTGATACTTTGACTAGTGATGGACTGACATGTGTTTTCAACCAATATCATATGGGTCTTACAGCTGAAAACTTAGCTGATAAATATTCAATTACGAGGGAAGAGCAGGACCAGTTTTCAGCACAAAGTCAGGAGAAGGCAGTCAATGCGATTGAAGCAGGGAAATTTAAAGATGAAATTATTCCTGTACTTATTCCACAGCGCAAAGGGGATCCAATTGTTTTTGATACCGATGAGTATCCGAAAAAAGGGACCACAGCAGAAAAACTTGCAGGATTACGTCCAGCCTTCAAAAAAGATGGCAGTGTAACCGCTGGAAATGCATCCGGAATTAATGATGGAGCAGCAGTTTTAGTTGTGATGAGCAGGAAAAAAGCGGACGAATTAGGGATTAAGCCTTTAGTAACGATTAAAGGAAATGCAAGTGCTGGTGTTGATCCTAGCATTATGGGAATTGGCCCAGTTCCAGCGGTAAAAAAGGTGCTGGAAAAAACGTCTATTTCTATGGAAGAACTCGAGTTAATTGAAGCAAATGAGGCATTTGCTGCCCAATCACTGGCAGTTGACCGTGAACTTCATTTTAATAAAGAAATATTAAATGTTAATGGCGGTGCGATTGCACTTGGTCACCCAATCGGCGCAAGCGGAGCAAGAATTCTCGTCACTTTGATTCATGAAATGAAAAGAAGAAGTGCCAAGAAGGGATTGGCGACACTATGTATTGGCGGCGGTCAAGGGGTAGCAACGATCGTTGAGCTATCGTAAAGCTAAAAAGAGGGGAGAAAAAGCACGATGAAGAAAATTAGTACATCCTTCCAGGAAGCGGTCGCGGATATACAAGATGGAGCCACGTTGATGGTCGGCGGTTTCGGTTTGTGCGGCATTCCTGAAAATCTAATCTTAGCATTGGTAGAAAAAGGGGTTAAGGATTTAACTGTCATTTCGAATAACTGTGGAATCGACGATTGGGGCCTAGGGCCGCTTTTGAAAAATAAGCAGATTAAGAAAATGATAGGCTCCTATGTAGGAGAGAATAAAGAGTTTGAAAGACAGGTTTTAGCAGGCGAGCTTGAAGTAGAACTGACACCACAAGGCACGTTAGCGGAAAAAATAAGAGCAGGCGGTGCGGGAATTCCAGCGTTTTATACTCCTGCAGGGGTAGGAACACCTATTGCTGATGGCAAGGACACAAAGGTCTTTAATGGTAGAGAGTATCTGCTAGAGGAGGCGTTGACTGCTGATTTCAGCCTTGTTAGGGCTTGGAAGGGCGACAAGATGGGAAATCTTGTTTATCACAAAACAGCAAGAAACTTTAATCCGATGATTGCTGCAGCAGGAAAAGTAACGATTGCTGAAGTGGAAACACTTTGTGAAATCGGGGAGCTTGATCCGAACTTTATCCACACGCCGAGCGTTTACGTTCAGATGATTATCGAAGGCAAGCAGGAAAAAAGGATTGAGAGAATGACAGTTACAAAATAGATTGCTGGAAGGAGAAAGTACCAATGGTCTCAGTTAGAGAAAGAATTGCAATAAGGGCAGAGAAAGAAATCGAAGACGGTTTTTATGTGAACTTAGGAATTGGGATGCCGACGCTGGTAGCTAATTTTATATCTGATAATAAGCAGGTTGTCCTTCAATCGGAAAATGGGCTTCTTGGTATTGGTCCCTATCCAACCGAGGAAGAAGTTGACCCAGATTTAATCAATGCCGGAAAAGAAACGGTTACAGCGATTAGCGGGGCTTCTTATTTCGATAGTGCTGAATCCTTCGCGATGATTCGCGGTGGACACATTAATATAGCTATCCTTGGAGGCATGGAGGTTTCTGAAACGGGAGACCTTGCAAACTGGATGATACCAGGTAAAATGATTAAGGGAATGGGCGGTGCGATGGATCTTGTCCATGGGGCTCAGAAAATCATTGTCATTATGGAGCATGTAAACAAGAGCGGTGAATCAAAAATATTAAAACAATGCACCCTGCCGTTAACGGGGAAAGGTGTCGTTCACCGTATTATCACCGAACGGGCAGTAATGGATGTAACACAATCAGGATTAAGGCTTGTTGAAGTTGCCTCAGGGTACACAGTCGAGGATGTTGTGAACTCAACAGAAGCTTCCTTAACAGTAGACGAAAACGTAGTTCTAGAAGCGTATTAATAAAATCCAGCAGGCTGTTTATCCAAACAGCCTGCTTTTTCTATTGGCTGTGTTTAAGGTAACTGTTGAATTTAGAACTCTGTTGATTTGTGCTGAAGGCGCGAGACTCCTTGAAAATGCTATTGCATTTTCTTCGTGCGTGGGCAGATTCGAGGATGT